>JBPOFE010000134.1:0-9792 GCA_051252035.1 Sulfitobacter sp. | reverse complement strand
AGTGTTTCGTCCAGTGGTCTACGGGCGCAGGCGATGCGTCTTCGCCATTTGTCCGAGAACATTTCGAATGCAGACACGCCGGGGTACCGGAGAAAGACCATTTCGTTCGAAACAGCGTTTGCTGCTGGGGATGGCGTGGCGGAGGTGGAACCGGGGCGTGTCAAATTGGACAAAAGTAATCTGGAAAAACTCTATGATCCGACGCACCCGATGGCTGATGAAAGCGGTCACTATAGCGGCACCAATGTTGATCTGATGATCGAACTGGCGGACGCGCGAGAAGCGCAGCGCAGCTATGAAGCGAACCTCAAAATGTTCGAACAGACCCGCAAGATGTCATCGGGCTTGATGGACTTGTTGCGTCGGTAAAACCGCGCGTTACCCCACCCATAAAAGGAGATCCAGAATGGATATCAAAGGCATTTCGGCTATTCAAAAATACGCCGCCGCGAAACCTGCCACAGAACCCGGCGAGGGAGCGATGGGCGCAGCAAAAGCCATTGCCGCAGATTTTGCCACGACCTTAGCGCAAGGTGAACAGGCGGCAAAAGGTGCAATGATCGGTGATGCTGATCCGCATTCGCTTGTGACTGCGCTGGCACAGACAGAGCTGGTTGTGGAAACGGCTGTGACTGTCAGAAACAAGGTTGTGGAGGCCTATCAGGAAATCCTGCGGATGCCCGTGTAATGTTGGAAGAGGTCATATTCTTCGACACACTTCGGCAGGGATTGTGGGTGGCGGTTATCATTTCAGTCCCAATCCTCACCGTGGCATTGCTTGCTGGGGTTTCTATCGGATTGGTTCAGGCGCTGACATCGATTCAGGAAATGACACTTACGTTCGTGCCAAAACTTGCCGCCATTGGTGCCGTTTTTTGGTTCTCGATGAGCTTTATGACCCAAACTCTAGTGTCGTTTTTTCACGAACGCATCATTCCACTGATCATTGGAGGCTAAGATGGAAAACGCAGGATATACAACGCTGTCACGGCAATCTGGGTTGGTGCGAGAAATGCAGATTGTCGCAAACAATATTGCCAACACTGCCACCACGGGTTTTCGCGCCGAGGGGCTGATTTTTTCAGAGTATGTCAAACCTGTTGAGCGTGGTGCATCGCTTTCGATGGGGCAGGGCAATGTACGCAACACGTCGTTCGAGCAAGGGGCGTTGAGCCAGACAGGGGGTACATTTGATTTCGCAATTGAGGGCGACGGGTATTTTCTGATTGAGACACCGAGTGGGGAACGGCTGACCCGATCCGGGGCGTTTTCACCAAGTGCTGAGGGTGATTTGGTAACCTACAATGGGTTCCGGGTTCTCGACGCGGGTGGTGCGCCACTGTTTGTGCCGCCGGGGGCGAACATCGCGGTGTCCGCTGACGGAACGCTCAGCGCGGATGGCACGCCTCTTGGTCAGCTTGGCTTGGTCCGGCCCATTGATGCGTCGGATATGGAGCGTGAAGATGGCGTTATGTTCCGCACGACCGCAGGGTACGAGCCAACGGATGATGCACGTATTTTGCAAGGGTTTGTCGAAAATTCCAACGTCAATGCAGTGGGCGAACTTGCCCGCATGATCGAAGTGCAGCGCGCGTATGAATTGGGCCAAAGTTTTCTTGAAAGCGAGGACGAACGGGTTCGCGCCGCGATTAAGGCGCTGAACACCTAAGTGGAATGTAATTAAACAGGAGGCCCGCAATGCGTGCTCTTAAAATAGCGGCCACAGGAATGTCTGCGCAACAAATGCGAGTTGAGACAATTTCCAATAACCTCGCGAACATGTCGACCACCGGATATAATGCCCGCCGTGCCGAATTTGCCGATTTGCACTATCAACAAATGGCGCGGGCCGGGGCTGTGAATGCATCAGATGGGACAGTCTTGCCAACCGGTGTTCAATTGGGTCTGGGTGTTCGTCCTGCCGCTGTTTCCGTTCATCTTGCGCAAGGGTCGTTATCGGCAACGGGCGGAGATTTGGATATCGCGATTGATGGACTGGGATATCTGGAAGTGACGCTTCCGTCAGGGCAAACGGCTTATACGCGAGATGGTGGATTAAAACGCACTGGTGAAGGTGTGATCGTCACTTCGGATGGCTATCCGGTTGCACCGGAAATTGTGATCCCTTCCGATGCCCGGAGCCTGTCGATTAATGGCGAAGGTGAAATTTATGCCTATTTTGCCAAAAACGCAGAAGGACAGTTGTTGGGCCAATTCACGCTTTCGGGCTTTACCAACGCCAAGGGTCTGGAGGCGCTGGGGAGTAACCTGTTTTCAGAAACTGAAGCCTCTGGGCCGGCACTTGTTTCTACGCCAGGACAGGATGGTTTGGGCACCCTACGGCAAGGATATCTTGAGGACAGCTCAGTTGATGCAGTCCGCGAAATCACCGAGTTGATTGAAGCGCAACGCGGCTATGAAATGAACGCCAAAGTCATCTCCGCTGCTGATCAGATGATGGGCGCAACGACGCAGGTGCGCTAATGAGACTTAAGTTATTCCTCATGCTCGTTTGGGTGTTTCCGGCCTTTGCAGACACGGTCGTGCCGGCCCGTACAATTCGCGCAAATGCGATCATTACCGAGACGGATATCACCGTTATCTCAAGCGCAGTTCCAAATGGATATACCCGCCCAATAGATGTGATCGGGCAAGAAGCGCGTGTGGTTTTATATCCAGGGCGGCCAATTTTGGTCGATGATATTGGGCCGCCCGCGATCGTTACACGCAATCAACTCGTCCGCGTGCAGTTCCTCGGCAACGGCCTCAGCATCGTAACTGAAGGGCGTGCTCTGGAACGTGGTGCGGTGGGCGACAATGTTCGCATCATGAATCTGTCCTCACGTGCGACGTTGTTTGGGCAAGTTCAAGAAGACGGCACAATTCACGTCAAGCAATAGGTATTTTCTGATGAAGTATTTTCTCATCGTCACAATTGTATTTTCTATGGCCGCCGGGTGTGGACGCAAGGATCATTTGGGCAAAGCGCCATCATTCTCTGCGCCGATGGAGTCACCGGAACATGTTGCAATGATTTCGCCGGGTTTGCCGCTGCGATTGGATCAAGAGCGGGCCGTTGATCAGGCATCCTTGTGGTCCGGCACACGTCAGTCCTTACTTGGGGATCGGCGTGCGGTTCAACGCGGAGACATCTTGACCGTCGTGATCGAAATAGATGAGAAAGCCGAGATATCTAATGCGACTGACAGATCGCGATCTGGTGCGGAGACCTTGGGTGTTCCGGGGCTGTTTGGCTTGCCACAGCGTCTGGATGAAAAGCTGCCCGAGGGTGCGTCATCGGCTGAACTTGTCGGAATAAATTCATCAAGTAGCTCGTCGGGCGATGGCTCTGTCAAACGCAAAGAAAAGCTAACACTTCGGGTTGCAGCAACGGTTGTTGATGTCCTGCCCAATGGGGCATTGTCGATCAGTGGTTCACAGGAATTGCGGGTCAATTTTGAGCTGAGAGAATTACTGGTGACGGGGTACGTCCGCCCCGCTGACATCTCGCGCCAGAATGAAATCACTTATGATAAAATCGCATCTGCGCGGGTATCTTATGGTGGCCGCGGACAAATCACCGATGTGCAACAGCCGCGGAACGGCCAGCAGGTACTGGATGCCATACTGCCGTTTTAGGAGAACGATATGCTGAAAAAAATACTGCCCATTGCTCTCTTTTTAGTTGGATCTGGTGCGGGCGTCGGCGCGGGGATTTTTCTGCGCGAACCTGCCGCAGAAATCGAGGCGCCTGCCCCGGCAGATAATCCAGAAGTATCCGATCATGTCGCGGTACAGCCCCACGATGCAGACAATCCACCGCCTTTGATGGAATATGTGAAGTTGAGCAATCAATTCGTGGTGCCGATTGTCCAAGACCAAAAAGTCGTCGCACTTGTCGTCCTCGCGCTTAGTCTTGAAGTGCCGGAAGGACAAAAAGATGCGATTTACAAAAAGGAACCCAAACTACGGGATTCGTTTCTACAAGTGCTTTTTGATCATGCGAATATTGGTGGTTTCGGTGGGGAATTCACGGATGTGAACAACCTTGCCGTTCTAAGAAACGCGCTCCGTGAGGTTGCACAGCGCGACATGGGTAAAAGTAGTGTGCACGATGTTTTGATTCTGGAAATTGCACGGCAGGACTATTGAGCAACAGAGTAATATCTCACTGGGCAACTGGTACATGATACTCGTCAATATAACATTTGATCAGTGGCCAGTGCCAACGCGGCGTTGGTCCTTTTTGCTGCGGCTCTAACTGTAGCCTTTTCTTGGAGCTCCTGTATCACAAGAACTTTTCCATAGGCTTGCTTCACCTGGACCAAATTATGAAGTTTTAACGCAAGGACCTGGGCGAGCTTTAAATTCAGCTGGGTTCTGGATTGTGCAACCCAGCCCTGCCAGATGATATCAGCGCCAATCGCTCGCATCTCGGTTTCTCCTTCAGGTTCTGATTGTGACCGTTTGACTGCGGTGTCCAGCCGAGCCAACTCACGGCGCAAACGGTTTTCTTCGGCGACAAGTTTTTGAAAGCTCTGCTGTTGTTGATCATATTTTGCTTGCGTTATCTTCAGCAGAGCGGTGAGTTCAGCGACTGTATTCATGCGCGTTGCCTTGCTTTCTTGCGCATCGCTTCCGCAAATCGAATTGCTGCGGCAACGGCGCTGTAGTGATCATGAGGAATTTGATCACCAATGGCTGATATGGCGTACAAAGATCGCGCAGTTGGTGGATCGCTGTGGATTGGGACGCCTGCCGCCATCGCAGATTGCCGAATGGCCTGTGCAATTTCGTCCACGCCTTTGGCAACACAGACGGGTGCTTCACCGGGGCTGCGGGTCCATTTGAGGGCGACGGCATAGTGGGTTGGGTTGACGATGATGACGTCTGACGTTGGAACGTCAG
Organism: Sulfitobacter sp.; assembly: GCA_051252035.1. Taxonomy (GTDB): domain Bacteria; phylum Pseudomonadota; class Alphaproteobacteria; order Rhodobacterales; family Rhodobacteraceae; genus Sulfitobacter. The sequence goes on along the minus strand of JBPOFE010000134.1, from coordinate 4,884 downwards.
CCATCATTTGATTTTGTGAAACCGACATCGCACGTTGTCGACGTTCTTGTTTTTGATGTGGATCACCTTCGGCATTTTTGGTCTCATCCATGATCTCCTTGCGCGACATTTTGTTTTTCCGCAGGTGTTCAAAGTGCTGCCAAAGGGCATCGATGCCGCCGATTGCACCAGAGACAAGCACCATCACAAATAAGAAAGCCAAACAGAGTTCGGCCATTATTGACAGCACCAGATGCGAAGTTGTTTGCGAAGCCGCGATCATTTCTGGCAGCCGTGCCCGGATAAAAAATGCCACGCAAATTGAATAGATACAGAGTTTTGCAAAACTCTTGAGGAATTCAAAAATGCCGCTTCGGCCAAACTTGTTTTTGGCATTCGAAACAAGCGAAATACGCGATAGCTTTGGCTTGAGTTTACTGGGTGCGAACACCAGTGCGCGCTGCGCCACAATTGCGAGGATCACCGCTGCGGCTGGATAGACAAAAAGGGGCAGAATGCCGATCCCGATTTGCTGCGACAATCCGACAATGGACGAAGATGCGCTGCCTTCAAAAAATAGTGGGGCTAGTTCGGAAGAGTGATCAATCATGACCATCAATGCGGTACCTGCTTGGGCAATGCCGTTTGCGCCGGTCAACAGAAAGGCCGCAAGCATCCCGGCGTAGCCAGCAGATGTCATCAAATCGGTCGACTTGGCGATTTCACCCTTTTTACGTGCCTCGAGTAGTTTTTGTGGCGTCGCATCAAAGGTTTTCTCTGTGTCGTCATCTTGTTCGCTCATGGAGCCACCGAAAACGGAGCTGCAAGAAAACCATCAAGCGCATTTAGCCAAACGGACAGCATCATCGGCGATGCCAAACAAAGCACAATGAGGCCGCCAGCCGTGATAACCGGCGCGCCAACAAAGGCGACCATAAGCTGTGGCATCGCTTTGTTGATGGCGCCAATTGCCAAATTGTACAGAAGCGACAGGATGACAAAGGGAGCGGCCAATGTGAACGCCAGTTCAAAGGCGCGCCTGATCTGGTTCAATCCCCAATTTGATAGGTTTGAACCGTCCGGCAGTGTGCCCATGGGGAGTAGGTCGTAAGATAAAATGACTAACTCAATCGCTTTGATATGTAACCCCGCCATAACAGCAAGGGCCAGCCCACCGATGATCAGAACATATCCTATGGCGGGTAAAGGCTCTGCGACTGCGCCGCCTAGAATTTGCGACAAAGATGTTGATTGCGCGGCGATGGACCCGGCCGTTTGAAGGGCGAGTACAAACATACGAATCCCCAATCCGATCATTAAGCCTGCAAGCGTTTCTGTCAGTACGAGCCAAGCCAAATCGTTGAGATTCTGCTTTGTATTGGCCAGATCGACAGCCGGTGCGATCACCAATACAAAGGCCAACACCACTACGAGCTTTATCCGGATTGGGATGGATTTCTCCCCAAATGCAGGCATCAGTGAAACCATTGCACCAACGCGCAAGAACACAACAAAACCATGCCATAGGGCGATATTCGCCATCGGCAGCAAATTTGCCAACGCTGCGTTCACGCCGCAATGACCCCCACCAACGATGGGCGGGCATCGAGCCCTATTTCTTCAAACGACAGAACAGGATTTGAAATACCTTTGGCCCGCATTACGGTGCGTAGGAAACGCCTGCGACGTGTGCTGGTCACGAGGGCGGCATAGATGCCATTACTGCTGGCCGCGTCGAGTTTTTCAGAGGCGCGTTCCGCCAATTTGTTAAATATGTCTGGCGGCAGCGCGATGTCCAACCCTCGGTCTGCATCAACCTGATATGCGGAAAACGTATCTTCCCATTCCGGCGCCAATTGAACCAAGGGTAACGTTCCATCAACGCGCCGCATTTCTGCGACCAACTGGAACCCCAGTCGTTGCCGTACATGTTCGCAGATCGCTTCGGGCAGTGCGTTTTGCCCGCGCGCCTCGGCCGTGGCTTCAAGGATCAATGGCAAGTTGCGGATCGAAACCTGTTCGTCCAGCAGCAGGCGCAGTACAGCATGCAAAGCGTCAATTGGGACTTTGTCAGGTATCAATTCATCCAGCATTTTGCGGTTCGCCTCCGCCCGACCTGTATCTGAGATATTGACCATCTCGTTCAGAATACGGCGAAGGGACTTTAAAGTAAGCAAACGGCTAAAATTACGTTTGACGATTTCGAGCAGATGCGTGGCGAGTATTTCGGTTGGCGTCACAATCGTAATGCCAGCAAGCGCTGCTTCTTCTTTGTTTTTTGTGTTGATCCACCGTGCGGGCGCCCCATAAACTGGTTCAGTTGTTTCAATACCGGCCGGGAGCGTCCGATGATCGTCTGGGATCAAGGCAAGTAACTGATCAGGATTCAACTGCGCCCTTGCCTGCTCCACACCTTGTATCCGTAAGACATAGGTTCCGGTCGGCAATCCAGGATGATCGGTCAGCCGTATTTCGGGAAGGATCAAACCAAAAACCGATGCAACATGTGTGCGCATGTTTGCAATGCGTGCATCTAGACCTGTCCCCGGATCTAACACCATGTTGACCAGATCCGGTGCAAATTCGACATGGATATCGTCCAATTCCAAAACATCACCAAGCGATTTTTCCTTAGGCAATGGATCAATGGCTGAAATGCCCGATGTTTCCGCGGCAGATAGCTTGTCCTTTCGATACATAGCAAAAGCTGCGGTCCCCAATGCGGCGCCTCCGAGCAAGAAAGGTAAAAACGGCAACCCCGGGAAGAGAGCGAAGGCGAACATCAACACCGATACGGTTGCTAATGCAGAAGGGTGTTTCCCAAGTTGGTTGAAAACAGCCAGATCTGTCGCACCTTGAGTGCCGCCACGGGCCAACAGGAGTGCAGAGGCGATGGAAATAACCACAGCGGGGATCTGTGAGACGAGTCCGTCACCCACCGTCAAGATTGCGTAGGTTTCAAACGCATCACCCATTGGCATACCGTGGACAACGACACCCATTATCAAACCGGCAACCAAGTTGAGCAGGGTGATTAAAAGACCGGCAATTGCATCGCCCTTAACGAACTTCGACGCGCCATCCAGAGAGCCAAAGAATGTGGTTTCCTGCTGTTCGCGCTCACGGCGCTCTTTCGCTTCTTGATGTGTGATTGCGCCGGCTGACATGTCGCTGTCGATTGCCATTTGTTTGCCTGGCATGCCGTCTAGTGCAAATCGCGCACCGACCTCGGCCATGCGGGTTGCACCTTTGTTGATGACCATGAAGTTAACGATCAACAACACGCAGAACACTACCAGTCCTAGAAAGACAGACCCTCCCATCACAAACTGTGCAAAGCTCTCGATGACATCGCCGGCGGCATTCGTGCCGGTATGACCTTGGCCAATGATCAATTTCGTCGACGATACATTAAGCGATAATCGAAGCATCAAAGAGGCAAGCAAGATGGTTGGGAATGCAGAGAAATCCAACGGTCGTTCGATGAAAAGTGTGATTGTGAAAATCAGTATTGCAAGAGCAAATGATGCAGCCAGACCAGTATCAAGGACCCATGACGGCATCGGCAAGATCATCATGACAATAATTGCCATCAATGCCATCGCGAGCAAAATGGTTGGATTAAACACCGCTTTGAATGATAAATTTCCCAACTTTTAAACCTCAGCAATTGAGTGGTTGAGTGCTGGGATAATATGCCTTGGGCTAGATGTTGGGAATTCAGCAGTGTAATTCCAATACTGGCCCAGCATTGGGAGCGCGTGATAAGCGCACCACGCATGGTTGGAATTGGCCAGATCGATCGTAAATATCGTACACATTTTGCGCCCTCGAACAGCCACATTCTATGGCCTTTAAACATGGTAGGAGATGGAGGTTTATTTTCCGTAACGCTATGAAGGTATCTATCCTGAAAATGCGTTATTCAGAGCGCGTGCTTAGTACAGGAGCGGTTAAAAATTCAGCAATCGTCTGGCGTGCCGCACCGCTTTCTTCCAGTACGGCCGTGGTTCTGCTGAGCATGCCGATTTGGTCATCGGACGGTTCAAAAACTGGCATTGCCAGAGCGCGAACCTGTCCGAAAACAGGTGTACTCGTCGGTGTTAGCTCGCGCCAATTTGCAGCAAGCCACGCATTTTTGTGCGCCGCATTCTTTTTGCCGGCGGTCTGATAAATTTCATGCGCCTCTTCGTGTGCTCCAGTCATGCTTTTCGCTTGAGCACGCAACATATCTGAGGCTTGATCGTTTAGGCCGACCAGATCAGCCAGAGCCTGAAACGGTTGGTTTAGTCCGATCGCGATTTTCGCCGCTAAAACCTGTCTTTCTGGATCACGGGGGCGATCTGGAATGCTCTCGATAATTTCATCAGCTTTTAAGGCAAACCCGAGAGAGAGTAATCGGCTGGCCACTGATAATTTTGTAGGCTGATCAAGTGGTTCGATACCTGAGTCAAGTTGACGAAAAATAACATCAAGAAACACAATATCGCTGGCCGTCTTTGTTAATTTCTGTGCCAACTTCACATTTAGTTCGATGGCCAACTTATCCGGGTTTGACTTGGAAAATGCATTGATTTCGATAAGCGCCCGGTCAAAGTCCAAAGTTTCTATCAGCGCGAAAACAAGCGCCTTGTGTAAGTCAGGCCCAAGGTCAGTATCCCGAAGTTCGTGGGCATATGCTTCAATAAGGCCAACAGTTTTTTCATCGATCGGTTCGCCTTTATCAATTTTTGTGCTCACTAGGCTTACAAGGGCGTATGGGGATTCAGCGACATTGGCTGTTGCTACGTCCTGCAGCCTCGAGGTTCCGTCAGTGGTATTGTCACTTTTGATAGCGACATGAGCCTGCGCAAGCGTTGCCGAAGGCAGCAGCGCATCAGGCAACCTTTCAAGGTTTCGTAACGC
>JBPOFE010000133.1:0-9825 GCA_051252035.1 Sulfitobacter sp. | reverse complement strand
ACCTGGTCCAAGCGCTGAAAGGCGACGCTTGTGCGTGACCTCGGACAGCGGGTTGGTTTGGTCCATGAACTGCGACAATTGGCTGGAGCCAAAGAATTCACGCACTGCAGCTGCGGCTGGTTTTGCGTTGATCAAATCCTGCGGCATCACGGTGTCGATTTCGACGGAAGACATGCGTTCCTTGATCGCCCGCTCCATACGAAGCAAACCAACACGGTACTGGTTTTCCATCAATTCGCCGACCGAACGCACACGACGATTGCCCAAGTGGTCAATATCGTCGATGTCGCCACGGCCATCGCGCAGATCAACCAGTGCTTTAATACAAGCAACGATATCCTCTTTGCGCAATGTGCGCTGAGTATCATCCGCATCCAACGCCAGACGCATGTTCATTTTCACACGGCCAACCGCAGACAGGTCATAACGCTCTGAATCAAAGAATAACGTGTCGAACAAGGCCGATGCCGCTTCAACGGTCGGCGGCTCACCCGGACGCATTACGCGATAGATATCCATGAGCGCGGTATCGCGGTTCATGTTTTTATCTGCCGCCATAGTGTTGCGCATGTAAGGACCGACATTGACGTTATCGATGTCCAGCAACGGAATTTCGGTGATACCTGCGTCGATCAATTCCTTCGCAGTGCCGCCGATCAGCGTGCCGTCTTTGTCGTATTCCAGCGTCATCTCATCGCCAGCTTCGACATAGATCGCGCCGGTTTCTTCGTTGATGATGTCTTTGGCGACAAACTTGCCCACGATATGTTCGAACGGCAGCAACAGGTCCTTGACCTTGCCATCGTCAATCAATTGCTTGACCGCACGTGGGGTGACTTTCTTGCCCATCTCAAACAGAACATCGCCAGTTTTCGCATCAACGATGTCATAGGTTGGCCGCGTGCCCCGCACCCGGTCCGGGAAGAACGGAGCAACCCAACCTTTGTTTTTCTTCAGCTTGTAGGTGACGGTATTGTAATACGCGTCCATGATCGCTTCTTGATCAAGGCCCAGCGAATACAACAGCGTTGTAACAGGTAACTTGCGACGGCGGTCAATGCGCGCAAAAACAATATCTTTAGCGTCAAATTCAAAGTCGAGCCAAGAGCCGCGATAAGGAATGATCCGGCAAGCGAACAACAGTTTACCAGACGAATGGGTCTTGCCCTTATCGTGGTCAAAGAACACGCCGGGGGAGCGGTGCATCTGGGACACGATCACACGCTCGGTGCCGTTCACGATGAACGTGCCGTTTGGCGTCATCAAAGGCATATCGCCCATGAACACGTCTTGTTCTTTGATGTCTTTTACGGACTTCGCGCCCGTATCTTCGTCGATATCAAACACGATCAGGCGCAGGGTCACTTTCAGCGGCGCTGAATAGGTCATGTCGCGCTGCTGACATTCCTCAACATCGTACTTGGGCTTTTCCAGCTCGTACTTGACGTATTCAAGCACAGAGGTCTCATTAAAGTCCTTGATCGGGAATACCGACTGGAAAACACCCTGAATACCATCGCCATCTGTGGGCGTGTCGGCATCACCGGAGTTCAAGAACAGATCGTAGGATGATTTTTGAACCTCAATCAGGTTCGGCATCTCCAGCACTTCGCGGATTTTGCCATAATATTTACGTAGACGCTTCTGGCCAAGGAAGGATTGTGCCATGTGTCGTGTCACCTTTCGTGTCTCTTGCCGATTACGCGAACCACCGGGGCCGTGGTGCGCAACCATAAGAGCGGATATGTCCGGTCAATTCTTGAGCCGCGTCCCACCGCACCTCTTCCGACCTGTGGACCTCTCCAGAAGGGGGCTTTGTTCAAAAAGCACCCTTCAAGACAGGTTTGGCTGGACAGAGAAACCTCTCCATCCAGCCAATGTTTTTGATGGGATACACCGGAATTCTCGAAAAATTCCGGGCCAATCTTTCTAAAAGATCGGGCTCCCTTGGAACCGACTTAGGCCAGTTCGACTTCTGCGCCAGCTGCTTCCAGCTTGGCTTTGACTTCTTCGGCTTCGGCTTTGTCGACGCCTTCTTTGATTTTGCCGCCAGCTTCGACCAAGTCTTTAGCTTCTTTCAGACCAAGACCGGTGATGCCGCGCACTTCTTTGATCACGTTGATCTTAGATGCGCCCGCGTTCTTCAGAACGACGTCAAATTCAGATTTTTCCTCAGCTGCGCCACCGGCGTCGCCTGCTGGACCAGCCATCATCACTGCGCCGCCTGCTGCGGGCTCGATGCCGTACTCGTCCTTGAGGATTGTTTTCAGTTCTTGTGCTTCCAACAGCGTCAGACCAACGATGCTTTCTGCCAGTTTCTTCAGATCAGCCATGTTTTAGCTCTTTCCGTTAACGATATGTGTGTTCCAACGCGAAGGTTCAACCCTGCGCCAGCTTGACGATATTTCTGCTTTACGCAGCCGCCTTGTCCTCGATGGTGGACAGGATGGATGCGATGTTGCTTGCAGGTGCGCCAATGGCCCCGGCGATGTTCGATGCTGGTGCGCCCAACATGCCCGCGATTGTGGCGATAAGCTCGTCACGCGAAGGCATTTTAGACACGGCTTCGACACCGGCGACGTCCAACGCGTTCTCACCCATTGCACCACCGAGAATGACAAATTTGTCATTCCCTTTGGCATATTCTTGCGCAACCTTGGCCGCGGCCACAGGATCCTCAGAATAGGTCAGAACGGTCATGCCCGTCAGAAGGTCGGCGATGCTTGCGCATGGCTTTCCCTCAAGGGCGATCTTGGCGAGCCTGTTTTTGGCAACACGCACAGATCCACCCGCTTCGCGAGCTTTGGCGCGCAGATCCTGCATTTCAGCAACTGTCAAACCGACGTAGTGGCTTACCACAACGACGCCAGAGCTTTCAAAGACTTGGCCGAGTTCGTCGACCAGCTGTTCTTTTTGTGCTCTATCCACAGTTTCACTCCAGTAAGGGAGGGGTATAGGACCCTCCGGCTCAGTTCTGCCGGGACAAAAACCCCGACAATCGGGTCCTTACGGGGTCCTGCGTATCGCTGCGGAAGGCTCATGGAGCTATCCGAAGTAAATTTGCCATTTCCCGTCTCAGGCAGGAATTATGATGAATAGTCTCATCACCCACCGTCTCGGACGAACAGCACGACGACGCGACGAATCGCGCTTTGGTGCTAAGGGCGGTACGTAACCCGTTGATCCCAACTTTCCAAGCCCCTTACACCAAGGTTTTGCAAAAATCCTTAGGGAATGCTTCAGGCGGCTTTTTCAAGGTGGTTTTCTATGTGTTTGGGGTCACGTGACAATTGTGTGGACGTAATTTCATCCAAACGCAAATTTGGCGCGAAAAGCAGTCCGCGTTTTTCCATCATCGCTTTCTGCATCGCTGAAACACTATGCATATTGCGCCAGATCCGTTTCAGGCGCCGTTCGGCCCCGCGATCCAGCAAATACGTCAATTGACCAAGGATACCATTGCGTCGGCCACGCGGCAGCGCGTGTATGCGGTACTCCATCTTGCGCCGCCAGTCCCGGTAATTGAGAAAGTAAAAGTGCAGCATCACATAGCCATCTTCGATCTGACGAATATTATCGATGATACGTTTGCCATCTGCATCAACGAACCAATGCGGATGCGCACGGCTAACATGCAGCCCTGCCCGCGTGAACGATTTGCCAACCAAATGCCCGACCAACCCTTTGTTGCCGATCATGTGATCTGCAAAATCGCCATAAATCCGTGCAACCTGTCGCGCATTCATCGGACGGCGAAACAATGTCAGATTAGGGTCGTTGTCAAAGCTCACATATTCTGCGGGCTTGATCAGGACAGACCGGTCATCTGTTGGGATCGTTTCAAGCAGGTCTGACATTTGACCGTTGATCGGCAAGAACAATTCATCGGCGTCAACCACCGCGACCCAGCCATCAGTGATGCGCGCATATCCATGCATCATCGCGGCATTCTGGCGTTTGGTGAAATTTGGCGCATCCGCAACGCCGAGCGTTTCCCAAAACGGGCGTGTGCAGGCCGTGCAATGAACGCGCGGCGCGTACTGTGCCATCTGTGCGATCCCCGGATCATTCGGGTCGTCAAAATAAAGGAGTATCCTGTCTGCACCCTGGTGCAGATACCACGCCACAAACCGTTCCAGCACCGCTTGCGGTTCTTTCACGATTGCGACAACGGACCATTTGCCTGTCGCCATAACTGCCCTCAATCATCAGCTACCGCTTATCGCGGTTAACTATTTGGTAAGGACTCTAGTCGCAGAAAATGCAGCCACGATATGTAAATACGCCAAAACGCACAACTTTTGAACAGGTGTCCACTTCGCGCAACACATGAAAAAGGGTGATCAGGCACCTTCGCTTCATCCCTGATACCTCTTTCTCTTCCAAGAAAAAATGAGGGCGCAAAAAATTATCGCGGTGAAACTTACGCTCAAGAACGGTGCCCATCCTGCGGAGGGAAACGAAAAAGCGGACCAACCCAATATCATCAAGATCGAGGCTACAAAGATAATTCGTACTGGAAAAAATCGATATGCAACAACCATTGCCGATCCCTGCAAGCTCAATACAATCCAAAGGTAATGCATCGTTACGGAGTAGTTGGCGCCACGTGGACGACCAAAAACGTTCACGGCCAATTGCGCGATCATGGCAAGCAACACTGGATATAAAAGAATGACAAGCAGATCAGCCAACCCAGAGAAAATTGCCTTGCGCCGCATGTCATACCTCCCTATTTCGGGCCTGCTCTCCCGCAATAAAAAAGGGCGCTGAAACCGTCAGCGCCCCTTCCAAATTCAAACCGAGCAGAACTTATTCGCCCGCAGCGTTATCCACTGAAACAGATACGCTTGGACCCATGGTTGAGGTCAAGTTGATCTTTTTCATATAAGACCCCTTGGAACCCGCTGGCTTGGCTTTCGCGACAGCACCAACAAAGGCGCGGACGTTTTCAACCAGCTTGGCTTCATCAAAGGACAGTTTGCCGATGCCGGCATGCACAACGCCGCCTTTTTCCGCTTTGAACTGAACTTCGCCACCTTTGGCCGCTTCAACAGCTGCCTTGATGTCCATGGTCACTGTGCCAACCTTTGGGTTCGGCATCAGGTTACGTGGACCAAGGACCTTACCCAAGCGACCAACGATTGGCATCATGTCAGGTGTCGCGATGCAGCGGTCAAATTCGATCTTGCCGCTTTGCACGATTTCCATCAGATCCTCTGCGCCAACGATATCGGCGCCAGCCTCTGTCGCTTCTTCGGCCTTTGGACCGCGTGCAAATACTGCAACGCGCATGGATTTGCCTGTCCCGTTCGGCAGACCAACAACACCGCGAACCATCTGGTCCGCGTGACGTGGGTCAACGCCAAGGTTCATCGCAATCTCAATGGTTTCATCAAACTTTACGCTTGAGTTTGCCTTGATCAGCTTTACCGCTTCTTCAACGGTGACATTTTCCTTGCCAGCAAATGCTTCACGGGCGGCAGTGGTGCGTTTTCCGAGTTTTGCCATCTTACTTCACCTCAATGCCCATGGACTTTGCAGAGCCCAAGATGATTTTCATTGCCTGTTCGACGTCATTCGCAGACAGATCTGCCATTTTCGCTTCTGCAATTTCGCGCAGCTGCTTGGTGGTTACGTGGCCCACAACTTCACGGCTTGGCGTTTTCGCACCAGACGACAGCTTGGCAGCTTTTTTCAGGTAATAGGACGCGGGTGGCGTCTTGATGTCCATGGTAAAGGACTTGTCCTGATAATAGCTAATCACGGTTGGGCAGGGGGCACCGGGCTCCATGTCCGCTGTCTTGGCGTTGAACGCCTTACAGAATTCCATGATGTTGATGCCGCGCTGACCCAGCGCTGGACCCACAGGTGGGGACGGGTTTGCTTGACCCGCTTTTACTTGCAACTTCATCGTACCGACGAGTTTCTTGGCCATTGGCCTTCTCCTTTCAACACCCTCGCGACGCGCCGCTCGGGATATGTGTTGCGTGGTCTGGTCTGGCGGCCGCGGCCCCCGCGCCTCCCACGATGTGAATCGTCCCTTAGGGCGATTGGCGCGGGATACATCAGATGGCATAGAGAACGCAAGGGGCACGCCGCCAAACCCGAACCCAGCCAAAAGCCACCCTGACTGTGCCGCTGTTCAAGGACTTATTGGTTGATCATAGAATTCAGTATTTTGCGTTCTTCTGCTTCGACGCTCGCAGACAATTCATCTTCAATAGCGATCCAGTCGATATTATCGGCACACATTTTGACATCACCCTGCTCGGCGACACCGACCACTTCCAATCTAAATCGTGTGGGTGGATGACTTGCATCCACGCTGTGCAACTCTTCGATTGCCAGCTTAAAAAGTCTGTCAGAATCCCTTATATCCGGGCTGCGCACCACTTCCGCCATATTATCAAAGAGATGCACCTCCTGAGATCCATCATAATAGACCGTCGCCATAACTTTCTCAGCAAGTGGCGCCAGTATCAGTTTCTTGAGAGTTGACTGCATTGCGGATGTACCCGCAACAGAGGTCGCCATAACATCAGCAAGATATTCGGCACGCTGGCTGTTCGCGAATATCAACTTTTCATATGCCAACGTTAACGCACCAAAGGCAGCACCAAACACGGCACCAATCACTTGCGCTAGAATGCCTCGGTCATCGACGACAATCTCAACATTACTTTCATGGTCAATGATCGATGGGGGCGAGAAGAGTTGCAGCCATCTCCCTAACGTTTGCAGTGCTGTTCCCGTCAGCTGCATTCTCGCTGGATCGTTATTCGCCAGATGCGCAACCTCATGTGCCAACAAGGCAATCCGTTCATCGTGATCCAAAGCGAGCCATAGAGGCGCGCCAATCCCGACAACGCGTTCCTGTCCACCGAATTCTGCCATGTAAGCGTTAAAACCACCCAAAACATGCACACCATTAATACGCGGCGCGCCAAGCTGGCCTGCGATATCGTTCAGAAGCCCAAGCAGTACAGGGGCCTCTTGCACTGTCAGAGTCGTATCTTGATTGCGGTTCTTTCGCGGCCGAAGATAGGCCGCAACACATAACAGTAAGGCACCAAATACGAGCGGCAGGATGTCAGGGAAACCAAACGCGATCGCTGCGGCACCAGCCGCGGCGATAACATACGGCGTAGCAACAATCAGGATGGCAATGATACGTGCGGTGATATTGACCTTATTCGCACCAGAAAACTGTACGTTTGCGATTTCACGCACAACATTGTCACGTATGTTTTCGCCAAGGCGCTCGTTCAGCTTCTTGATGAACTTCATTTGGCAATCGGCACTTGCAGATTCACCTCTTGCAGCGCTCTAGGTGATGCAAATACGCGGTGTTGCAGCCGGGAAGAACCCGTCCCACAACGCCATCAAACTTGCTTATTAACCTGCGTAAACTCAAGCTCAACCGGGGTTTCCCGGCCAAAGATCGACACCGTCACCTTGAGGCGCTGGTTCTCGTCATCAACTTCCTCGACCATGCCGTCAAAGTCTTCGAACGGGCCATCAGCCACTTTAACTTTTTCGCCGATCTCAAAGTGGATAAGCGTGCGTGGCGCATCTTCGCCTTCTTGTACGCGGCCAAGAATGGCCTGTACTTCGGCATCGCGCATTGGCATCGGGCGACCTTGTGGACCTAAGAAGCCTGTGACGCGGTTGATCGAGTTGATCAGGTGATAACCGCGATCGGACATTTCCATGTGTACCAACACGTATCCGGGCATAAAGCGACGCTCGGTTGTCACCTTCTTACCGCGACGGACTTCAATCACTTCTTCGGTGGGCACCAGCACTTCATCGATATCGGTGTCCAAACCCTGCTCTTCAGCAGTGGTGCGGATTTGTTCAGCGATCTTTTTCTCAAAGTTCGAAAGAACACTGACCGAATACCAACGTTTTGCCATCTGAAATCTGGTCCCTGTCTTCTTGGCGCGCGCACCTGCGTCTGCACCTATTTCCGTATGTCACATCGGGTGTATGCCCGAATTGCCTGAAACAAAAAATCGGCGCACAACTCGAATCGCCGCACGCCTATTGATCAGGTCAGGTGTGCGCAATAGCCCGCACACCATTTGGATTCAAGGGTTGAAAGCGATTTTTGACCTAGTTCGCAACAGGCACGGCGACTGAAATTAGCCAAACGCACCAAGGATTGCCTGCAACCCGCCACGGATAACAATATCAACAATCGCAAAGAAAACTGCGGTCAGTGCGGCAAGGATGAAAACCATCACCGTTGTCAGCATCACTTCGCGACGGGTGGGCCAAACAACTTTGGCGACCTCAGCGCGGGTCTGCTGAATAAACTGGAGTGGATTGAGGGTGGCCATTGTGCATTCCTTGGTATCAGGTTGACCTCATTTAACCGTGCTTCTGCATGGTTTCAAGGCAACATTACCCTAACAGGGTTCTAAGGTCACACGCCGTTTTCGCGCAAACTGTCAAAACGCCGCTCAAGGGTCGCATCATGGCGGGCCTCGGCCTCTGCCAGATCACCAAAATCAGGTAGGTATAATCCATCAACCGACCCTTCGGGGAACCGGTCAAGCACCGCATCCCACTTCATCGCAAAATCATCCAGCTTGCGGTGTAATTCAGCGGACCGTGCGGGACGTCGCCGGGCATACCAACGTGCAAGCCCCATCGCCCGCCGCCAAAACCCGTCATAGCCAAGGATAAGGAATATTACGGTCATGATAAACAGGGACAGGAATATAAGACCCAGCACCAGCCAAGGCCGGAAGACGATCAATAGCGCAAGACAGGCCAACACGATGTGCCTTGGTGTGGGACGATAGCCAAATACTTTTGCTTTCGCACGCGCCACTATGCCATCGCGGTTAGGAGCAGGCTTTGCCGCCCGTTTCGCCGCCTTCTTGGTTGCTTTCGCAGGGCGCATTTTGCGTGACCCGCGTGCCGGCTCAGCTTGCTCAGGCAAGGGTGCGAACGCCGCTTCGGCCTTAGCCGCTTGCCGTTCCTTAACAGGTTGCGGTGTAACCTCTTGCTCCGTCGCCAACAGATTGCGAATGGCAGCCAAAGATGTTGGATCAAGGCCAGCAGCGTCAGAAGTGCTATCGGATTTGGGCTGTGTCGTCATCTTCGTCTCTCTCACCGGGTTCCGATTACCTTACAAAAGGTTTCAGACCGTTGATGGGCAAGAATATGGCGAGACTGTGACAGATGAGAATGGCAGGGGCTGAGGGACTCGAACCCACGACCCTCGGTTTTGGAGACCGATGCTCTACCAACTGAGCTAAACCCCTATGCCGATGCTTCGATAGGATCAGGGCGCTGCGAGGTCAAGCGGTTAACGGTTTTGAGGTCGCTTTCTTTGGCAGTCTACGCGAGAAATTGCGTTTGCTGAGGTCTAAATTATCAAACCTTAGTCATCCACGCTTTGCCATATGCCCCTGTTTCTAGCAAGAATGTCGGCCTAGGGCAGCAACGCATGGCAAGGTCATGTGAAGATAAAATCAAAATGGAGCGTCAGAGATGAAGTTTTCCGCCAACTTGGGCTTTCTTTGGAATGACCGCCCACTTCCCGACGCGATCCGCGCTGCAAGAGCCGCGGGGTTTGATGCGGTTGAATGCCATTGGCCCTATGATGTCCCGGCTTCTGATGTGGCTGACGCGTTGCATGAAACTGATCTTAAGATGCTCGGCTTGAACACCCGGCGCGGCGACGTGGCTGCGGGCGACAATGGCCTCTGCGCCATTTCAGGACGCGAGGCTGAAGCACGCGCTGCCATTGATGAGGCCATCGTTTACGCCAGTGCAATCGGTGCGCTGAATATCCATGTCATGGCGGGG
>JBPOFE010000132.1:0-9948 GCA_051252035.1 Sulfitobacter sp. | reverse complement strand
AAAGTTCAAGGCAAAGCGGTGTTTTGCCCCAAGCAGGGGCGCTGTTCAGATCAGCTTTGTCGCGCAAGGCGCTGTTTGCAAAGGAAGGGGGCGCATTTGCTGGTTTCTTTGGGTAGGATTGAGCCAAATAGGGACAGGCTGGCGATTCGCTGCTGCAAAAGCTAAGAACAGACCAAGCCGAAGACGAGGGGAAGTCACTTTATGAGTAACATCGACGAATTACAGCGACGCATCACTTCTGCGATGGACCGCGTTGCACTTGGTGTCGACAAATTGGGTGCATCAGCACCCAGCGGCCCGGATCCTGAAATGGCGCAAGCGCTGGAGGATGAGCGCACGGCAAATGCGCAACTGACCGAACGGGTGCGCGCCCTAAAGACCAAATCAGATTCCGAAATGGCCACAATGCGCACGCAAGTCGAAGAATGTGATGCCCGCATGGCGCAATTGGATATCGAACTGCAACGGGTGCGCCGCGCCAATGCGCAGCTGACCGAAGCCTGTGCCGCTCTGCGTGATGCCAATGAAGAAGGTGTGGGCGATGCCCATCTGATCAACAAAGCGATGTTGGCCGAACTGGAAGGTCTGCGCGCCGCGCGTGCCGCGGATGTGGCAGAGACCACCGCGATTCTGTCGGCCCTGACGCCCTTGGTGGATGCCGCCAGCGCAGAGGAGAAAGCCTAATGCCAGAGATTCAAATCACCATCGGTGGGCGTCAGTTCGATGTTGCCTGTCAGGACGGCGAAGAAAGCTATCTGCATTCTGCCGCCAAGATGCTTGATGACGAAGCGCAAGTGCTGAGCGATCAGGTGGGGCGGATGCCAGAGGCGCGGATGTTGCTGATGGCGGGTCTGCTGCTTGCCGATAAAACCGCATCTGTTGAGGACCGTATCACCGAAGTGCGCGCGGAACTGGCAGAACGCGAGGCCGAGCTTGCCGGGCTGCGCAATGTCAAAATTGAGCCGGAACGGATCGAGGTGCCAGTGGTGCCGCAAGCGGTAACGGATACACTGGCTGAGATTGCAGCCCGCGCTGAGGCTTTGGCGGCTGAGGTTGAGGAAAAGGCAGGCTGAGCGACCGGCCTTAGGCAGGGTTGTTTTAGAACAAGTCTATGAGGCAGAGAATGTCCGCTTCGAGCCCAAACCTGCCAGACCTATGGGCATCTTGTCGGTACGTATGGATTGCGTTCAGCGTCTAGAATTTCGAACCGCATCCATTTTTTCGACCAGTTGTAGAGTTCTGTTCGCCCGTCAATTTGCGCGACAAGGATGGCATGGTACTGAAAAATGTAACTGCCGTTCGGTCTCGTTCTTTTAGACGCAATTTGGGGGAGACGCATTTCCCATACGGAGGTTAGTTCGGTGTCGTACTCAGTGGGTTTGGGCACAAGAACACAAGCATTGTCGGTATATCTATCCGCCCCGTGATGGGAATACATGTGTATCGCCGAGGCCCAAGACCAGATGGCGACAAGAAAAAGAACCACTAGTCCCGTCCCACGAAATCTACTTGAGACTTGTCTGGGGTCTAGAATAGTTCTGATCAAAAATAGATACCCCACGAGCCCCAAGACAAAGAAGAACGTGATTGCCCCGTCCACAGAGGTTCTTCCAGCCCACCTCATCAACGCGTAGATTGAGCCGCCGAACAGAGTTACGAAGGCTAGGGCCGAAGTCGCCTTTGCTGGCCAGCCGAGGTCTCCAAGTGATTTTTGGGCCATGTGAGCTGCAATCAGTCCGAGGATGCAGACAATACCCACAATTATGGCCCACTGATCTGCCGATGTTGGAAACCAGCTACTGATCCAAAAAATGAGTAATAGGTATGACGATGAAGCTCTCAAATAGTTCCGTTTCCTTTGGTAACTTTGCCACCTGAAGTACAATAATTTCGGATTTTGTATCTTATCTCCATGCGTTGCCCAAGATCGGCTTCGTCCCGCAAAGCGGCAATTCTAAAGCGTGGAAATATCACCCAAAAACGGTCGGAATTTTTTGAAAAATTCCGACCGTTTCTTTCAAAGAAAACGTGTTCCGCTTATCCGTTGGCTTCGCGAATTTTATCTGCGGCGTCCTTGTCGAACGTCACACCATTTTCAGCGAACAGCGTGTCCAACTCACCTGACAAGGTCATTTCGGTGATGATGTCACAGCCGCCGACAAATTCGCCTTTGACGTAAAGCTGCGGAATTGTGGGCCAGTCCGAGAAATCTTTGATCCCCTGCCGGATGCCATCATCCGCCAGCACGTTCACGTCAGAAAAATTCACACCCATATAATTCAGAACCCCGGCCACGCGAGACGAAAACCCGCATTGCGGCATCTCTTTGGTGCCTTTCATAAACAACACCACGTCATTGGTGGTGATGGTTTCTTTGATCTGTGTTGCGGCGTCTGTCATGATTTTATCCTTCGGTATCACGTCGGTATTGTGTCGGTGTATGATGAAATTCAATCCGGGGCCTTGGTGGTCAGCGCCAAGGCATGTAAATCGCCATTGGCCCCGTCCATCTTGCCCTTGAGCGCTGCATACACCGCGCGTTGTTGTTGCACGCGGTTTTGCCCGCGAAAGCTCTCATCAACAACCATCGCGGCCATATGGACACCGTCGTTGCCTTCAACGGTGATCTCGGCGTTGGGAAAGGCGGCGCGGATCAGATCTTCGATTTCGCTGGCTTGCATGGGCATGGGATGGCTCCGGTCTGGCGTTGTCGTGTTGGCTTAGATGTAGTGGTGCTTGGCGAGGGGTGCAACGGGGGATGAGGCAAGAATGCACTGCTCGGATTTTTGCTTGGCAATTGGTGCGCTGTCCGCCAGCCTAGTGGGGACAGAAAAGGGGTTAGACATGCACGCAGCTGAAAACATTCCTGAACAGGCATTGGAATGGGTGCATGCAGGTGCAGGTGCGGCGCTTGCCACGGTGATCGAGACATGGGGATCGGCACCGCGCCGTGTTGGTGCGCAACTGGCGGTATCAGGGCAGGGCGACATGCAGGGGTCGGTGTCGGGCGGTTGTGTGGAAGGCGCGGTGGTGATTGAAGCAATCGAAGCATTGCGTGACGGCAAGCCACGGCTTTTGGAGTACGGGGTCAGCGATGGAGATGCTTTTGCGGTAGGCTTGGCCTGTGGCGGGACCATCCGCATCCTTGTCGAACCCATTGGCATTGGCGGCATGCCTGTGCAAACTTTGAATAAATTGGTTGCTGCACGCCGGGCGCGTCAGGCGGTGGCATATGAAGTTGCCCTTGACGGCAGCGCCCGTGCCTTGGTTTCAGAGGGTCATGAAGATCGGTTTCGGATGGACCGTTCGGGTCTTAGCGAAGATGGCAAAACCTTTGTCGCCATTCACAATCCGCCCTTGCGTCTGATCATCGTCGGGGCCGTGCATATTGCGCAACATCTGGTGGGTATGGCGCAAGACGCTGGCTTTGATCCACTGGTCGTGGACCCGCGCGAAGCGTTTGGGTCGGAGGCACGGTTTCCCGATGCCGCGATCATCAATGACTGGCCGGATGCGGCGCTCAAGACGATTGGCGTGGATGCGCGCTGCGCCGTGGTTTTACTGACCCATGATCCGAAACTGGATGATCCGGCCCTGCATGTCGCGCTTGAGTCTGACGCCTTTTATATTGGTGCCTTGGGCAGTAAACGCACACATGCAGCGCGGGTTGAGCGGCTGGCTAAGGCCGGGTTCACCGGCACGCAAATTGGCCGCATCCATGGGCCTATTGGGTTGAACATCGGCGCAGCGGGTCCCGCCGAAATTGCCGTGTCCATCCTTGCGCAGATGATCCAGACCTTGAGGCAGGGATGAAATTTGGTACGATTCCCTTGGATGATGCACTGGGTGCAATATTGGCGCATTCGGTGGCTGTTGCGGGCGGGCGTCTGCGTAAGGGGCGCGCCTTATCGGCGGATGATCTAAGCCAGATGCGGACTGCCGGACTGAACGAAGTAATCGTGGCGCAACTAGATCAAGATGACGTTGACGAAAACACTGCCGCGGCCCAATTGGCAAAGGCCATCATCGGGGAGGCGACGGGTTTAACGGCAACAGCCGCTTTTACCGGGCGCGTTAACTTGATCGCCGACGGGCCGGGGGTTGCGGTGCTGGATGTGGCAGCGATTGAAGCTGTCAACGCCATAGATCCGATGATCACCATCGCCACCGTTCCGCCATTACAACAACTGGCCAGAGGCGGCATGGTGGCGACAATCAAGATAATCTCATACGCAGTGCCGCAGCGAGAACTGGAAGCCGCCTGTGCCGCGGCAGGACAAGGGGCACTCAGGCTGGCTGCGCCAACGCTGAAAACTGCGACATTGATCATTACTGAAATTCCCGGTGGCGTGGGTGACAAAGGCCGTTTCGCCATTGCGGCCCGGCTTGAGGCATTGGGCGTGGCTTTGGATGCGGTGGTGATGATTGAACATGAAACCGATGCGTTGGCCGACGTAATTGGTGCCGTGAAAAGTGATCTGATCCTGATCCTCACAGGTTCTGCAACCTCTGACATTGATGATGTGGGCCCCACTGCCTTGCGCCGCGCGGGCGGTAAGCTGCGCAGGTTTGGCATGCCAGTGGACCCCGGTAACCTTTTGTTTATCGGTGATCTAGGCGACTGCCACGTCATCGGCCTGCCGGGATGCGCGCGCTCGCCTGCGTTAAACGGTGCCGATTGGGTTCTAAGTCGGGTGATCTGCGGGATCGAAGTAACATCGCGCGATATCGCGGCAATGGGCGTTGGCGGCTTGCTCAAGGAAATTCCAAGCCGTCCGCAACCTCGACGTGGGTCATAACCGAACATGCACTATTGTGCCGGTTCGGTAGATTAGCGAAGTTTTCTGTTCTCAACTTGGAAGTGTCGTGCTTAACTCCCCCTAAGCAAGACAAAAACTGGGGAGGATATTATGCCACAGGTCAAAATGACCGTGAACGGAAAAGCCGCGTCTGGCGAGGTCGAAGGGCGCACATTGCTGTCCCACTTCCTGCGCGAAGATCAGGGGCTGACCGGCACGCATATCGGATGTGACACCAGCCAGTGCGGCGCCTGCGTGGTGCATGTGAACGGTGAGGCGGTCAAAGCCTGCACGATGTTCGCACTTGAGGCCGAGGGGGCCGAGGTCGCCACCATCGAAGGTCAGGCCAACGCGGATGGGTCGCTCAACGTTATTCAACAGGCGTTTCAGGACCATCACGGGTTGCAATGCGGTTTTTGCACACCGGGCATGGTGATGTCCGCTGCAGCGTTGCTGAAAGACAATCCAAAACCAACCGAGGCCGAGGTCCGGCATTATCTGGATGGCAATATCTGCCGCTGCACCGGGTATCACAACATCGTCAAGGCGATCATGGCCGCATCTGGCCAAGACGTCGGCGCGATCGCGGCGGAATAGAGGATGCCCGGTCCTGACTTCATTGAAATCGGCACAGACAACCCGGCCAGCACCACGGCGTTTTTTGAAAGCGTCATGGGCTGGACCTGGACCGAGAATGAGGCGGGCGCGGGTGGCTATTTTACCGATGGAACACGAAAAGTGGGGCTGCATGAAGAAGGCACACCCTGCATGGTGCCATACCTGAGTGTTGAAAATATCGAAGTTGCAGTGGCCAAGGTTAAATCCGCAGGGGGCGCGTTGATGGGAGAGATCGCTGACGCCCCGGGATTTGGCCGCTTTGCCACCTGCACCGATCCGCGCGGTGTGCGGTTCGGGCTGCATCAGGATTAATTGGGGCATGGGTGCAGGTTGCCTGCACCTTACTCGCCCCTGCAAACGTAAGGTGTGCCTCGGCACACCCTCACTGGGAGGAGAAAAACATGCCTAAGGACGGTGGTATTGGTGCCAGCAGCAAGCGGCGCGAGGACGTTCGGTTTTTAACCGGAGCGGGGAATTATACGGACGACATCAACGTGCGGGGTCAGGCCTATGTGTTTTTCCTGCGCTCTGACGTGGCGCATGGCACGTTGAAAGATGTCGATGCCTCGGCGGCTCAGGATATGCCGGGTGTGGTCCGGATTTTCACCGGTGCGGATTTTGCAGAGATCGGCGGGATGCCGTGTGGCTGGCAAATCACCGACAAACATGGCGAAGTGATGCAGGAACCCAAGCACCCGGTGCTGGCGCATGAAAAGGTGCGCCATGTGGGCGAACCCATTGCCGCCGTTGTGGCCGATACGCTGGAACAGGCCCGCGATGCGGCAGAGGCGATTGTGGTGGATATTGACGAGCTGCCCGCCGTGATCAACATGAAAGACGCGGTCAAGGACGGTGCCACAAAGGTACATGATGATCTGACCTCAAACCTTTGTTATGATTGGGGGTTTGTTGAGGAAAACAAAGATGCAGTGGAACAGGCGTTCAAGGATGCCGCGCATGTCACCTCGCTGGAACTGGTTAACAACCGTCTGGTGGCAAACCCGATGGAACCGCGTGTCGCGGTGGGCGATTATGCCCGTGGTGATGACCAACACACACTTTATACCACGTCACAAAATCCACATGTGATCCGACTTTTGATGGGGGCGTTTGTGTTGGGCATTCCCGAGCACAAGCTGCGGGTGGTCGCGCCCGATGTCGGTGGTGGCTTCGGCACCAAGATCTTTCACTATCAGGAAGAGGCGTTCTGCACTTTTGCAGCGAAGGCCTGTAACCGTCCGGTTAAATGGACTTCCTCGCGGTCGGAGGCTTTTATCTCGGACGCGCATGGCCGGGATCATGTGACCAAGATCGAATTGGCACTGGATGCGGACAACAACTTTACCGCGTTGCGCACCGATACCTATGCCAATATGGGCGCGTATCTGAGCACCTTTGCGCCGTCGGTGCCAACATGGCTGCACGGCACCTTGATGGCGGGTAATTATAAAACCCCGCTGATCTATGTGAACGTCAAAGCGGTCTTCACCAATACGGTGCCAGTAGACGCCTATCGCGGTGCCGGACGGCCAGAAGCGACATTCCAACTGGAGCGGCTGGTCGACAAAACTGCACATGAATTGGGGGTCGATCCGATTGCGCTGCGGCGACAGAACTTTATCACTGAATTTCCCTATGCCACACCAGTGGCGGTGGAATACGACACGGGTGATTATGTCGCCACGATGGATAAGCTTGAGGAAATGGCCGATATCGCGGGATTCAAGAAGCGCCGTGAAGCATCTGAGGCCAAAGGCAAATTGCGCGGGTTTGGTGTGAACTGTTACATTGAGGCCTGCGGCATTGCGCCGTCGAACCTGGTTGGACAACTGGGCGCGCGTGCGGGTCTGTATGAATCCGCAACCGTGCGGGTCAATGCCACGGGTGGTTTGGTTGTGATGACCGGATCACACAGCCATGGTCAGGGCCACGAGACATCTTTTGCGCAAGTGGTGGCCGAGATGATCGGTATTGACGAAAGCATGGTGGACATCGTTCACGGTGATACGTCCAAAGTGCCAATGGGCATGGGAACCTATGGGTCACGCTCGATCGCTGTGGGCGGCTCGGCCATGGTGCGCGCGACCGAGAAAATCATCGCCAAAGCCAAAAAGATCGCCTCGCATCTGCTGGAAGCATCCGAGACCGATATTGAGTTGAAAGATGGTGCGTTCAGCGTCGCGGGGACGGATAAATCCGTGGCCTGGGGCGATGTGACATTGGCGGCTTATGTGCCACACAACTATCCGATTGAGGATATCGAACCGGGTCTGGAAGAAACCGCATTTTATGATCCATCGAACTTTACCTATCCCTCCGGTGCCTATGCCTGCGAGGTTGAACTTGATCCCGACACCGGGCAGGTCACCATCGAAAGGTTTTGTGCGGCTGATGATTTCGGCAATATCATCAACCCCATGATTGTCACCGGTCAGGTGCATGGTGGGTTGGCGCAGGGAATTGGTCAGGCGCTGCTGGAAAACTGCACCTATGACAGTGACGGTCAACTGCTCAGCGCGTCTTACATGGATTACGCAATGCCACGGGCCAGCGATTTGCCGTTCTATGACGTCGATCATTCCTGTCAGACGCCCTGTACGCATAATCCATTGGGTGTGAAAGGTTGCGGGGAGGCGGGTGCGATTGGGTCGCCGCCATCCGTGGTTAACGCGGTGTTGGATGCGATGCGATCTGGCGGGCATAAGGTTGAGCATATCGACATGCCGGTGTCGCCCGCACGTGTCTGGGCCGCGATGCAGGGGTAAGGCTGTGGGGGCATGACCGGGGGCCAGCCCCCGGACCCCCGGCGATATTTAAGGAACAATGAAGACGGGTGACGTGGTTAAGTCACCTTCTGAGCCGAAAGGACAAAAGATGTATAATTTCGATGTTGAGAGACCGAAGACAATTGCTGATGCGGTCCAAGCGATGACCCGTGACGAAGCGCAACCGCTTAGCGGCGGGCAAACCTTGATCCCGACACTCAAGGCGCGGTTGGCGGCACCGTCGGTTTTGGTGTCGTTGACGGGCATTGATGAGATGAAGGGCATCTGTTTGGCGGATGATGGGCGTTTGTGTATTGGCGGTGGGACCACCCACGCACAAGTGATGCGCGATGCAGCGAAGCATTATCCGGCTCTCGCCAGTCTTGCGGCACGCATCGGTGATCCTGCGGTGCGCAACCGTGGTACCATTGGCGGATCGGTGGCAAACAATGACCCGTCAGCTTGTTACCCGGCCGGGGTACTTGCCAGTGGCGCGAACGTGGTGACAAATACCCGTGAGATCGCTGCCGATGACTACTTCCAAGGCATGTTTGCAACGGCGCTGGAAGAAGGTGAGATCGTTACCGAGGTGAAGTTCCCGATACCTGACGCCGCGCATTACGAAAAGTTTATACAACCTGCGTCACGCTTTCCGTTGGTAGCGGCCTTTGTGGCAAAGTTCAGCGATGGTGTGCGGGTGGCGATCACCGGCGCCTCCAATGATGGGGTGTTTCGCTGGGCGGAGGCTGAGGCGGCGTTGTCATCTGAGTTCTCAGCCGATGCGTTGGCCGGGTTAAGTGTGGATGACAGTGACATGATCAACGATCTGCATGGCACAGCGGCTTATCGCGCGCATTTGGTTGCTGTGATGACCAAGCGCGCGGTCGCTGCAATCAGTTAATTTATCACATATCATCAGCGAAAGACCGCCTTTTTTGCAGGGGCGGTTTTTCTTTTTGAATTCAGTATTTTGGGTGGTGGTTCTGCCGTCCAGAAATGTTATTTTAGTCCCAAATTTGCCTTTGATATTGGATAGCGGACCGCCTGCGCCCTAGATGTGATGTACAATCAGCGCTGCGTACATCACGCGGCATAATCTAAGGATACGTCATGAAGAAATTGCTGAAATCGACAACATCGCTGGGGCTAAGTCTTGCGCTTGCAGTGCCCTCAGGTGGTTTTGCACAAACATCGCCGGCACCTTGCGGTGCATCGGCCCTTGGCAGCACATTCCCTTGTGATTTTCAGGGACAGCTGATCGAGACACCCGAAGCGTTGCAGACTACGCTGCAGCAATTGGCGGAACAAGAAGCCGCTGACGCGCAGGCCGCAGCGGAAGCTCAGGCCGCACTGGATGCCCAAGCAGCAGCAGAGGCCGCAGAAGCACAGGCCGCAGCAGAGGCACAGGCCGCAGCCGAAGCGCAAGCCGCCGCCGATGTTGAGGCAGCAGCGGCAGCCGCAGAGGCAGAGGCGCAAGCAGCAGCGGATGCCGAAAGTGCGGCGGCTGCAGAAGCAGCAGCGGCTGAAGCTCAAGCCGCAGCCGACGCCGCAACAGCGGAAGCGCAGGCGGCAACAGATGCTCAGGCTGCGGAAGATGCAGCGGCGGCAGAGGCAGCAGCGGCTGAGGCCCAAGCGGCGGCTGATGCAGCCGCCGCAGAAGCGCAGGCAACCGCAGAGGCCGAAGCCTTGGCAACAGCAGCGCAACGAGAGGCCGCACTTGAAGCCGAATTAGAAGCTCAAGCTGCAGCCGAGGCTCAGGCCGCTGC
>JBPOFE010000131.1:0-10034 GCA_051252035.1 Sulfitobacter sp. | reverse complement strand
GGGATTGAGCGCGGCGCGCGCTGCGGATATTCCATTGGCCTGAGCTATCCACCCGATTGGGGCGAACGCACCATGTCACTGCGACCCGAGGACCAGACCGTGCTGCAACCGGGTATGACGTTCCATTTCATGCCTGGCTTGTGGATGGACAACTGGGGGCTTGAGATCACAGAGAGTATCCTGATCACCGAGGATGGCCCCGCGCAGACGTTCTGCAACATTGAGCGCAAGCTCTTTATTAGGGACTGAGGCGTGGATCACCTTGAGAACAGCATCGAGATTCTGCGCGACCTGATTGCCTTTCCCACGGTTTCAACCGACAGCAATCTTGCTATCATCGATTATCTTGCGGATCGGTTGGAGCAGGTCGGTGCGAATGTTACGCGCTACCATGATGCGGATGGCGGCAAGGCCAATCTTTATGCCACGTTGGGACCAAGCCGGGCAGGGGGTATTCTGCTGGCGGGTCACACAGATGTGGTGCCCGTCACAGAACAACGCTGGCTCAGCGACCCTTTTGAGATGATGTCGGACCCGGGAAGGCTTTATGGTCGTGGCACTTGCGATATGAAGGGGTTTATCGCGACCTGCATTGCGCTTGCGCCCGATTTTGCTCGCGCTGCCACACGCAGACCTGTTCACTTTGCTTTTACCTATGACGAAGAAACCGGATGCCTTGGGGCCGCCGATTTGGCGTTGCATTTGGCTCGGCGCGATGACCGCCCATCGCTTGCGATCATCGGGGAACCGACAGAGATGCGATTGATCGAAGGTCATAAGGGCTGCTGTGAGTATTCAACGCATTTCAGCGGGCGCGCGGGGCATGGGTCGCAACCTGATTTGGGTGTGAATGCGGTTGAATATGCGGTGCGTTATATCACCCGGCTGATGGATTTGCGTGCTGAATTACAGGCACGTGCGCCTGCTGGGTGTGCGTTTGATCCGCCTTACAGCACGATCAACGTCGGCGGTTTGCATGGCGGCATCGCGCATAACGTGATCCCCGGTTTGGCGACAGTCGATTGGGAAACGCGACCCGTGCAATCAGGCGATCTGGTCCATGTCAAAACCACCATGCAAACCTTTTGCGATGAGGTGTTATTGCCGCAGATGCGTGCGGTTTGGCCGGATGCCGATATTGTGACGGACACCATTGGTGAAACTGTGGGGCTAGTGCCGATGTCGGAAAATAAGGCACGTGATCTGGTGATGGAACTGACCGGTGCAAATGGCACCGATGTGGTGTCCTTCGGGACCGAGGCGGGGATATTCCAAGGTTTGGGCATGGACGCGCTGGTTTGCGGGCCGGGTTCGATTGAGCAGGCGCACAAACCAGATGAATATATTGAAATCAGTCAGTTATCAGCTTGTGTTAAGATGCTAGGGCGGTTGTCAACGCGGTTGAGTTAGGGCAACACCTGCCAGCTTTGCCATATGCCACGCAAGCACTTGATTGCTGGAAAACACGGGTTTGCCCAATGTGGCCTCGATACGTGGAATGACATCAAGCGTACGTAAGTTTGTACAGGACATAAACACCGCGTCGACTTCATCCGATGTGCCCAGTGCCAATGCGGCATCATAGAGCGATTGCTGCGATATCTTGGCGACCTTGGTTTCCTCGCCCTCATCAAACGAGCCGAACACGGGCGTTTCAATGCCACGCGCATTCAGCGCCTCGCGTAAGGTGGCACTGACGCTTTCGATATAAGGCGACAGAAATGCAATACGCGAAATCCCACGATCCCGGCAGATCGCGACCAATGCGCTGAGCGGCTCTGTCACCTGCGCGGCGTCGCATCCAGCCTTGATTTGTTCCGCAATCTTGTCCGGGCCTATCACGGCGGTGCCAGAGGTGCAGCCGTAGCCAACAACATCGTATTTTAGTGCTGTCGGCAGCAGTCGCGCGGCGGCGGGTAGGGCGGCTGACATGGTGGCAAGCGTGTCGGTGGTCACATCCAACCCGCTTGGCACGCGGGTAACATAGAGGCTGATGTCAGGTGCCGCAAAGATGCGTCGAAAGTCATGCTCAATTGTCTCGTCCGATTGCAAAACCACCAAAGCCAGTGTGGCACGGGTGCCAATCGGGCCTTCAAGGGTGTAATCAAACGGTGGCATTACGCAGATCCTTATAAAACAGTTAGCTCGGTGGCGCGGGGTGACAGAAATTCAGGTCCGCTGTCGGTGATGACAATATCTTCTTCATGCACGATGATCTTGCCCGGTGCCACCTCAATGCCCGGTTCCAGCGTCAGCACGAAGCCGTGCTTTAGCACCGTATCATCGCCTGCGATAAATGAGGGCCATTCGGTCAATTGCATACCAAGCCCATGGCCCAGCCGCCCAGCCTCTGATCCTCCAGCGCCGCCTGTGACAATCTTGTCCATCGCGTGAAACACATCCGCGGCTGTGGCCCCGATACGGGCCGCATCGGCCCCGGCTTGGGTGGCATCCATCAGCTTGGCATGGGCGGACCGGACTATGTCATTTGGCGAACCAATGGCGAAATTTCTATCAAAGTCACAAAAATACCCATCCCAGACCAACCCTGTGTCGAGCATAAGAATATCACCCGAGCGCAGCGGTTCCGAAGTGGCGGGTGAGATCACGTCGGCATACCCATCCTGTCCCGCGCCGCCCGCGAGATAGGGCACCCAATCGGCACCTTCCTCAAGGCACAACATCTGAAAGCGGCGAAAGACGTGATCCAGCGGCACGCCCGCGCCCGCAATCTCGCCCACGCGGCCAAAAGCGCGCCCGGCAATCTCGCAGGCATGCCGAATTTTGGCGATTTCAAGGTCGGATTTCACCATGCGCAGGCTGCGGATGATCCCAGCATCGCCCGCGATCTCATTGTTTTTCAATTTGGATTTAAGCCGCAGGATATCCGCATATGGCATCCGCACATGGGCCTCGTGACCCGATGGCATGCCAATGACACCATCTTTGCCACTCAGCTCTGCAAGTGTATCTGCGAGCAAGGTCACGCCATCATCCACCAAATCAGGCGCTGACCAGGTGCGGATATCCGTTATCCAGGTCTTGCCCATCAATGCCGCCCCAATAGACGGGATCACTGCCACCGGATCACCCGAAGCAGGTATTACCAAGTACCACGGTCGCGACGGACTTTCCCAGAACCGGGTCAGATATCCAGTGAAATATCGCACTTCAGGTTCTGTCGTTAGCAACAATGCGGACAATCCCTCTCGCGCCATCAACGCTTGTGCGCGGGCCAGCCGGGCGCGATATTCAGATGGCGGAAATCCGCGATCAGGAGCCGTGTTTGAGGACATCGTGTAAGTTCCTTGGCTAATCTCTGCATCACTTTGAGTGAGCTTGTGCGAAACAGCAAATGAAATAGAAAGCGTGGCATGTTCTGCAAAGGGATGGCATAGGGATGCCAATCAATCGGTGGCGCAGGCTTGCGTCACGACACACCACCAAAGGACCGCGACCCCTATGTGCCCTGCACCTGTCAAAGAAACCCAAGAACGCGGGTTCATCATTCCCATTGGTGGGGGTGAGGACCGCGTTAAAGAAATGCAAATCCACCGCAAGTTTGTTGAGCTTTCGGGCGGCAAAGATGCGTTTATTGTGGTGATCCCGACAGCGTCGATGCTTGAGGAAACTGGCCCCGACTACCACCGCATATTTTCCGAACTCGGCGCGGGAAAGGTTGAGTTTTTGCCCATCAACACCCGGGCTGACTGTGAAAACCCGGAATTTGCCAAAATGCTGGATGATGCCACGGGCATTTTTATGACAGGCGGTAATCAGTTACGGCTGTCTGCGATTCTTGGTGGCACGTTGGTGGTACAGAAGATCAGGCGACGCAATGCGGGGGGGGTTCCGGTTGCAGGTACATCCGCAGGCGCGTCGATCATGTCAGAACATATGGTGGCTGGCGGGCAGGGAAATGAAGCTCCGGCTGAGGGTTCCGTGACGCTGGCGCCGGGCATTGGCCTGACCAACGCGGTAATCATCGACCAACACTTTACCCAACGCAATCGGTTGGGGCGGTTGCTCGCGGCGTCATCGTATAATCCTTTCCTGATTGGACTGGGAATTGATGAGGACACCGCAGCGTTCATCGGCCCGGATAATGTGTTCGAAGTTGTGGGCAGTGGCTCAGTTACCGTGGTTGATGCCAGCCACCTGACCCATTCGTCGATGTGGGACGCC
Source organism: Sulfitobacter sp. (assembly GCA_051252035.1). Taxonomy (GTDB): domain Bacteria; phylum Pseudomonadota; class Alphaproteobacteria; order Rhodobacterales; family Rhodobacteraceae; genus Sulfitobacter. Next base: position 5,849 of record JBPOFE010000131.1, on the reverse strand, counting down.
AACCCCGGTGAGGCGCTGAGCCTGCTTGGACTTCGCCTTGACGTTCTGGGCGAGGGATGCCGTTATGACCTGACGGCCCATGTGGCCTATCCGCCGGACAAGTATGTTGCATTTTGCACCTTGCCTGTGGCCGATGAAAACGCCAACAATTGACGCCCCAACCATGAGGTAGCCCAAGTGAAAATAGTCTCGACCAATGTGTTTGTCGGCCCCAACGTATGGGCAGGGTTTCCGGTTATTCGGCATGTCATTGATTTGGGGCTTCTTGAAGAGTGGCCATCGGCCAAGATTGGCACCGCATTTATTGATAGCTTGATTGCCGCCTTGCCGGGCCTTGGTGAACATGGTTGTTCTTATGGTGAGCCGGGCGGATTCATCCGACGCCTGCGCGAAGACGAAGGCACGTGGCTGGGCCATGTGTTGGAGCATTGCGCACTTGAGTTGCAGAATGAGGCCGGTACGGACGTGACCTTTGGCCGGACCCGCGGGACAGGCGTATTGGGCCATTATAATATGGTTTACCAATACCGTCAGCGCGATGTCGGATTGGCGGCGGGTGATCTGGCGTTGCGGTTGCTGATGCATCTGCTGCCGGACGAGTTAAAAGCGCAACTTGATTATAAGTTTGATCCAGAGTTCGATTGGGACGATGAATTGCGCAGCTTTGTGCTGCACGCACAGCGCAAGGAATTCGGCCCTTCAACTGGGTCACTGGTCAAGGCCGCCGAAGACCGCGACATTCCATGGATCCGCCTGAACGAAGGGTCATTGGTGCAATTCGGTCATGGTAAATACCAGCGCCGCATACAGGCGACAATTACCTCCGAGACCAAGCATATCGCGGTTGAGATTTCCTGCGATAAAGAAGACACGCATAACCTGCTCAACGATCTGGGCTTGCCTGTGCCGCAACAACGTATGATCTACAGCGCGCGCGGCGCGGTTGAGGCGGCCAAAACCATTGGCCATCCCGTTGTGGTTAAGCCCTTGGATGCCAATCACGGGCGTGGCGTGTCAATCAATCTGAACACGGACGCCGAAGTTGAAGCGGGCTTTGACGAGGCCAAGGAGCATTCCAAAAGCCGTGCCATTCTGGTCGAGAGTTTTGTGACTGGCTTTGATCACCGCATGTTGGTGGTGAACAACAAACTGGTTGCTGTTGCCAAACGTGTGCCGGGACATGTGGTGGGTGACGGCAAAAGCACGATTGCAGAATTGGTCGATATCGTGAACCAAGACCCGCGACGCGGCATTGGCCACCAAAAGGTGCTGACCATGCTTGAGATCGACAATCAGGCCAAGCGGCTGATTGAGGATGCAGGGCACACGGTTGAGACTGTTTTATCCAAAGATGAAGTATTTTACCTGCGCTCCACTGCGAACCTCTCAACAGGTGGTACGGCGATTGACCTCACCGACGTCGTCCACCCCGACAATCGTGACATGGCCGAACGCGCAATCATGGCCGTGGGGCTGGATGTTGGTGGTGTGGATTTTCTGATCGACGACATTACGCAATCTTACAAGGATATTGGTGGAGCCATTGTCGAAGTGAACGCAGCACCCGGTTTCCGCATGCACGTCGCCCCCTCCGAAGGGCAGTCGCGCGATGTGTCGGGCAAGGTCATCGACATGCTGTTCCCGCTGGGACAGGAAAGCCGCATTCCGATTGCTGCGATCACCGGGACCAACGGCAAGACCACGACGTCGCGGATGCTGGCACATATCATGAAAGCCAGCGGCAAGGTGGTGGGCCTGACGTCAACTGATGGTGTTTATGTCGATGGCAAGCTCAGCGTCAAAGGCGACATGACTGGCCCGAAATCTGCACAGATCGTGTTGCGTGACCCCAAAGTGGATTTTGCGGTGATGGAAACCGCGCGCGGCGGGTTGGTACGCGCTGGTCTGGGCTATCAACGGTCCAACGTGGCGGCGTGTCTGAATGTCTCCGCCGATCATCTGGGATTGGGTGGCATCGATACGGTCGAAGAATTGGCAGTGGTCAAGCGGGTGGTGATCGAAAGCGCGCGGGACGTGGCTGTGCTGAACGCTGACGACATCAATTGCCTGAAAATGGCGCCCTACGCGGATGTTGAATCGATCTTTTATGTCACTGCCAATCCGGGTCATTCGCTGGTCAAGGACCATATCAAGGCGGGCGGTAAAGCCATTGTGCTGGAAAGCGCGATGAACGGCGACATGCTGACCATCTATGACAATGGTTTGCACATGCCAGTGCTGTGGTCACATCTGATCCCTGCCACGCTTGAGGGCAAGGCGATGCACAATGTGCAAAACGCCATGTTCGCCGCCGCGATGGCCTATTGCTTTGGTGTGGACCTCGACAATATCCGTCACGGGCTACGCACCTTTGATACCAGTTATTTCCAGGCACCGGGCCGGATGAACGTCTTTGACGAACATCCTTTCAAGGTGATCCTCGATTACGCCCACAACCCCGCTGCCTTTGGCGCCATGGCCGACCTTGCCGACCGGATGGATGTCAAAGGCCGCCGTATTGCCGTCGTGGCGGTGCCAGGCGATCGGCGCGATCAGGATGTGGCCGATGCGGCGCAAAAGCTGGCCGGGCATTTTGACCATTATGTGTGTAAAGCAGATGACAATCGCCGTCGCAGAGGTCCGGATGAAATACCGCAAATGCTGCGCGCTGAGTTGATGAAGAACGGCGTGACCGAGGATACGATCACCGTGATCCCGGATGAGCAGGAAGCGGTGACTGCGGGGCTGGAAATGTCTGCGCAGGGCGATCTGCTGGTGATCTTTGGCGATAACTCCGCACGCTGCTGGAAACAGATTATCTATTTCAACGCGCCAGAGGTGGATGAGGCCAAACCGCAGGCGGCACCCGCCGCCACGCCCGCACCGTTCGAGGATGTCTTCGACAGTGAGCAAACCATCGTCAGCGATGCCCGCGGGGTGCTGTTGGCAAAGGCTTCCTCAGAAGACGCCGATTAAGGCGAGGTTGCGCGATGGACCGCATTGAAGCGTTGGAAGCCGCACTGGACATCACTTGGGTTGAAGCCGATCATATCCGTGTGTCAGACGCCCGCCGCCTGACCGGTCCGGGGATGATCTGGGATCATCCGGGGGCCGTAATGGATGTGTTCGTGTCAGATGACGTTGACGCCGTGGTCACCGCGTGGACTCGCCACGCCCGCGCGGTTTTGGATGCGGTTGGATGGCAGGCTGAGCATGCGACGACGCGGCGATTTCAGGGCGGTGTGAATCTGGCCATCTCGGCCCCGATGGACCAGCTTTATTCAGCAATTTTTGTCGCCCAGACCGCATGGCATTTTTGTGCTGCTGAACTGCTGGGGGCCACACCTGATGCCTTTGGCCCGATGATTGATGATCTCAAATCGGTGATGCGACAAGAGGCTGATGCGGCGCTTATTACTTTGATGAAGGCCGCAGCGGATCATGATGTTGATATCCTGTGTGACGACGATGCGGTTTCGATTGGCCATGGGGTTGGGTCAAAGACATGGGAGATTGGCGATCTTCCAAGCCCGGACGCAGTCGACTGGGCGGCACTGCATGACATTCCTGTCGCCTTCATCACTGGCACCAATGGCAAGACCACGACCACGCGTTTATGTACGGCCATCGCGCGCACGGCGGGGCGTACGGCGGGGTTGACCTCCACCGATATGGTCAAAGTGGGCGATGATATTCTCGATCGCGGCGATTATTCCGGCCCTGGTGGCGCGCGGATGTTGCTGCGCGACCCCCGCGTCGAAATCGCCTGCCTCGAAGTCGCGCGCGGCGGCATTTTACGCCGTGGCCTGCCGACGAAACGCGCGCGCGTCGCAGTTGTGACCAATGTTGCACGCGATCACCTTGGCGAATACGGCGTCAACACCGTGCCGGAACTTGCCCAAGCCAAATTTGCCGTGCACCGCACCTTGCCCAAGGATGGCACGATTGTGTTGAATGCCGATGATGCGTTTAGCGTGGCCGAGGCCACGCAAGTTGACAAGACAATCTGTTGGTTCTCGTTGAATGCAAAGGCGTCTCAGATCATACAGGCGCAGTCGGATGGCACACCTTGCGCTTATCTCGATGGTATGGATCTGATCTATTTTAACGGACAAGCGCCCATTCAGGTGATGGATGTGCGCCGGGCGCCAATCACGCTAGGCGGTGCGGCGAAATACAATGTACATAATGTGCTGGCCGCAATCTGTGTCTCTGTGGCGCTTGAAATGCCTTGGGATGCGATCAGGACCGGACTTGAGGCGTTCAAACCGGATGCTGAGGATAATCCCGGCCGGTGTAATGAGTTCAGCTATAACGGCGCACGGGTGTTTGTGGATTTTGCCCATAACGTACATGCGATTTCTGCCATCGCCGATACCTTGAGCGCTTTACCTGCCGAACGCAGGTTTCTCATGCAAAGCCATCCCGGCGATCGTGCAGATGCCGATATTCGCGCCGGGACGGCGGCGGCGCTGGCGTTCAAGCCTGATCGGATGATGGCCGCAGAATTGCCCGATCATCTGCGCGGGCGTGTGACCGGGGAAGTGTCTGATTTGATGATTGCCGCAGCGCTTGAAATGGGTCTGACGCGGGCGCAGATTGATCAGGCGGATACGCCGGTGAACGGTGCGCAACAGGTGCTGGATCAATTGGCGCCCGGTGATGTGGCGTTGTTATTGGTGCTGTCGGGGCGTGATGATGTGTTCGCAATGTTGCGGGCCGCAGAAAAGGGAAATGCGACATGATCATTTATGGCTTAAGCACTTGTGCAGTCTGCCAAAAGGCCCGCAAAGCGCTCGAGGCGGAGCGCAGGGACGTCACCTTTCGCGATGTCCGTGCTGAGCCCCTAAGTGAAGCAGAATTGGCTGAATTGATTGTGGAATTCGGGGACCGCTTGGTGGATCGCACCTCAAATGACTACCGGGGCTTGAACGACTGGCTGAAGAACTCCGAAGCAGAGGCGCAGATATCGGCGCAACCCAAGGTGATGGCCCGTCCGGTGATCCGTGATCAGGATGTATATTACTTGGGTTGGGATGACGCGGTTCAGGCGGCTTTGTTGTCTTAAAAGCATCACGTAACCACACCAAATCAGATAATCTGGAGCAGTGGCAAACTAACGCGCACATCCATCGATGCTGTCGTTTACAGATAAAATGTGCAATTCTTAATATAATCTGACGGTAACTCTTGAGGTTCCGCGAATAAAACGCACACTGGCTAAACCCAAATACCTTTGGATCAGGAGTTCGCGTGTCCCTTTTCTTTGTCGTTGCACTACCTTTCTTTGGCGCGTTGCTTCCGGGTTTGATGAATGCCGCAGGTCGGTCGGCGACAGCAGGCGTGACATTTACTGTGTCATTGGCGGCCTTCATCGGGTTGTTGACCAACTTACCAACAGTGCTCGCGGGCGGGGTGGTGATGGCGCGGGTCGATTGGATGCCGCTGCTGGGGCTTAACTTCACCCTTATGCTGGACGGTCTGGGCTTTTTCTTTGCCCTTCTGATCCTTGGTATTGGTCTTTTGATCATCGCCTATGCGCGGCATTACCTCAGTCGTGATGATAACATGGGTCAGTTTTTCACCTATCTGCTGCTGTTTCAGGGTGCGATGGTAGGGATTGTACTGAGCAATAACATTTTGCTTTTGCTGGTGTTTTGGGAGCTTACATCGCTGTCCTCGTTCCTATTGATCGGCTATTGGAAACATCTGCCCGAAGGGCGCGAAGGTGCGCGTATGGCGCTGACTGTCACCGGGCTGGGCGGGCTTGCGATGATCGGTGGTATGCTGATCCTTGGCCAGATCGTCGGCAGTTATGACCTAAGCGTGATCCTGCAAAACCGCGATCT
>JBPOFE010000130.1:0-10127 GCA_051252035.1 Sulfitobacter sp. | reverse complement strand
ATGGCCTATTTCGGGGACGCCACCAGCCATGCCGCATTGCTGGGCGTAGCGCTGGCACTGGCCAGCGATCTGCCAATTTTTGCAGGTGTGCTGATTGTAGCGCTTGTGATGGCCCTGATTGTCAGCACATTAACCGAACGTCATGTGAGCGCAGACGCTTTGCTGGGTGTGCTTGCCCATGCAGCACTGGCGTTGGGCTTGGTCGCGGTGTCATTGTTGCCCGGACAACGGGTGGACCTGTCTGCTTATTTGTTTGGCGAGATTCTGGCAGTGACGCGGATGGACCTGCTGGTGATCTGGAGCGGTGCAAGTGCCGTAGCCGTCCTGCTGGTCTGGCGTTGGCAGGCGCTGCTGACCGCCACGCTTAACCCCGATCTGGCCACCGCATCGGGGGGCCATCCACGGCGCGAGCAATTGATCCTGACACTGGCGCTGGCTATCACGGTTGCCGTTGCCATCAAGGTCGTGGGTGCCTTGTTGATCGCCGCGATGCTGGTGATCCCTGCAGCGACCGCCCGACCCTTTGCGCGGACCCCGGAAATGATGGCGCTTTGGGCGATTGCGCTGGGGGCCATCGCGGCCCTTGGCGGCTTGGCCGGATCATTTGCCTTTGACACGCCCACCGGACCGAGCATCGTGACACTGGCCGCCGGGCTCTTTGCCTTGTCCTCGGCGCTTTCGCCGCTTTTGCGGCGGAGTTAAGGCTGGTCTTGCGATAAAATTTCGGTACTCTGTTCTCCAATATTGGAGAACAGATGCAGACTCAGGTTGTGATCATTGGCGGCGGGCCATCGGGCTTGTTGCTCGGGCAGCTACTGCACCGAATTGGCGTTGAAGCCATTGTATTGGAACGAAAAACCCGCGAATATGTACTGGGCCGCATCCGTGCTGGCGTGTTGGAACAAGGCATGGCGGCACTTCTCAAGGAAGCGGGCGTGGACAAGCGCATGCAGACCGAAGGGCTGGCGCATGAGGGCACGCTGATCGCATATGACGACAGTATGTTCCGCGTTGATTTTGCCAAACATATAGGCACGCCGGTCATCGTCTATGGCCAGACCGAAGTGACCCGTGACCTTTATGATGCCCGCGCCGCTGTGGGCGCACGGACGATTTTTAACGTCGAAGACGTGGTGATTGATGGGGCCGACACGGATGCGCCATCGGTCAGTTATGTGGTAGACGACACACGGCATGAGATCAGATGCGATTTTGTCGCGGGTTGTGACGGGTTTCATGGGGTCAGCCGCAAAACCATTCCCGAAGACGTCCGGCAGGAATATGAAAAAGTCTATCCCTTTGGCTGGCTTGGCATCTTGTCTGAGACACCCCCGGTGAACGACGAGTTGATCTATGCCAATTCACCGCGTGGTTTTGCCTTATGCTCAATGCGCCATGCCAATCTCAGCAGATATTACGTGCAATGTTCGATGGCGGATGGCATCGAAAACTGGCCTGATGCGCAGTTCTGGGAAGAGTTAAAACGCCGTTTGCCTGGTGACGTGGCTGAGGCGTTGATCACGGGCCCATCGATTGAAAAGTCCATTGCGCCGCTGCGGTCTTTCGTGACCGAACCAATGCGCTGGGGACGGTTGTTTCTTTGTGGGGATGCGGCGCATATCGTGCCACCGACGGGGGCGAAGGGGTTGAACACGGCGGCATCTGACGTGCATTACCTCTATCACGGTCTCAAGGCATGGTACGGTGATAACGATGCGGAAGGGCTGGATCATTATTCGGAACGCGCTCTCGCCCGCGTCTGGAAAGCAGAGCGGTTTTCGTGGTGGTTTTCGTCGCTGATGCACCGCTTTCCGGATCAATCAGAATTTGACTTGCGGATGCAGCGCGCGGAACTTGATTTCCTGCGCAGCAATGAGGCGGCGCAAAAGGCGATGGCGGAAAATTATGTGGGGTTGCCGTACTGATGGCTGATGACGTGAAATCCTCAAGCTACCTGCCCCGTGATCACAGCCAACATCCGCGTGCGCTGTACCCTGAATACAAATCATCGCGTTTGCGCAGCCCGCAGGCCGCGTTGCTGTCATTTCCGACCACCATCAGCGAGGAAAGCGGCCCAGTCTTTGGCCATGACATGCTTGGCCCGCTCGATGCCGACCTGCTGCACAATTTCGCCGCCCAAGGGCAATCCGCCATCGGCCCGCGCATTATTGTTCATGGCCGGGTGCAGGACCAGTTTGGCCACCCCGTAGCTGGTGCGCTGCTGGAAGTTTGGCAGGCCAATGCCGGCGGGCGGTATCGGCACGCCAAAGAGGGGTACATTGCCCCTTTGGACCCAAACTTTGGCGGCTGTGGGCGAGTGATCACCGACGATCAGGGGCGGTATGAATTCCGCACAATTGCGCCCGGCCCCTACCCCTGGCCCAATGGCCCGAACGACTGGCGGCCCGCGCATATTCATTTCAGTGTGTTTGGCGCCGGGTTTGCCCAACGTTTGATCACACAGATGTATTTTGAAGGTGATCCGCTGATCCCGCTTTGCCCGATTGTACGCACGATTGCGGACAAAGACGCGGTGGCGCGGCTGGTGGCACCCTTGGATATGGCGCACACCGTGCCGATGGATGCGCGGGCCTATCGCTTTGACATCACTCTACGGGGACGTCGCCAAACGATGTTTGAAAACCAAATGGAAGGGTTGTGATGGCAGATCATCCCGAAACGGCGAGCCAGACGGCCGGGCCTTATGTCCACATCGGCTGCACTCCGAATTTTGCCGGGATCACAGGGGTTTATGAGCGCGATATTGGCGCACAGATGATCACTGGAGATACTGCTGGCACCCGCATCGTGCTGGTTGGTCAGGTGTTCGATGGCGCGGGCGAACCGATGTGCGACGCGATGGTTGAGGCGTGGCAGGCAGATGCAAATGGGCTTTATGCCGGCGCAGATGGCGCCGACCCGCATTTTACTGGCTTTGGGCGGTGTGCATGCGATGCCAAGACAGGCGAATTTCGGATTGAGACCATAAAGCCCGGCGCAGTACCGTGGCCTTCAGGCGGAATGCAAGCGCCGCATATCACGCTCTGGATCGTGGCGCGGGGCATCAACCTTGGCCTGCACACACGTGCGTATTTTGCGGATGAGCCGGGGAATGAAACTGATCCGGTTTTGGCGCAGATTGCAGACAAAGCGCGGGTTGGAACGCTGATTGCAAACACAGACGACGGCCTAAGCTATCGCCTTAATATCCATCTGCAAGGCATTGATGAAACGATATTTTTCGACATCTGATCTTTGAGGTTATCTTTTGAAGATCACCGCTGTCGCTTCAATCTCGACCTTGGCGTCATCTTCGACCAACGCAGCAACGACAACCATCGCCATGGCCGGGAAATGCCGTCCCATCACCTCGCGGTAAGCCCTGCCCACCTCTGACTGTGCCGCCAGATATTCTGCCTTGTCGGTCACATACCAGGTCAGCCGCATGATATCTTCCGGCACACCGCCCGCCGCCTCAACGACCTCACGGATGTTTTGCAAGGCCTGTTTCATCTGACCGATAAAATCATGTGCCTCAAATTTCTGCTCAGCGGTCCAGCCGATCTGGCCGCCGACAAACAGATGTCCATCAGCGCTGAGCATACCGTTGGCATAGCCTTTGGCGGGAGCCCAACCGTCAGGTTGTATGATTTGGTGTGTCATTTCTATTCCTTCCCGCTCAGGTCACGCGACTGCGTACTTTATACGCATCATTGTCCCACAGATCGTTGTCCATCACGTCTTTGATCACCGCCACGGCTTTGCTTACGTCGCTGGCATCCAGATAGAGCGGTGTGAACCCGAACCGCATGATGTCAGGCGCACGGAAATCGCCGATCACATCCCGGTCGATCAATGCCTGCATTGCGGCATAGCCGTGTTCAAACTGGAAGGACACTTGCGATCCGCGCACCTTGCTGTCGCGCGGGCTGGCTAAGGTCAGTTGTGGCACGGATGCCTCGACTTCCTCGATGAATTGTTCCTGTAAGGCCACCGATGCCGCGCGCAGATCCTGCATGTCGATGCCGTCCCAGACTTCCATTGCGACCTCTAAGGCAGCCATCTGAATGATTGGCGGCGTGCCGACGCGCATCCGTTCAATGCCTTTGGCAGGTGTATAATTAAGATCAAAATCAAAGGGTTGGCGATGCCCCAACCAACCACTGAGCGCGGGTTCAACGCTGTCCGCCAGATCGGGCCGCACATAGATGAACGCAGGCGCGCCGGGGCCGCCGTTAAAATATTTATAGGTGCAGCCCACCGCGAACTCGCAATTCGACCCCTGTAAATCGACCGGGATCGCCCCCGCTGAATGCGCCAGATCCCAGACCATCACCGATCCATTGTCATGCGCGGCCTTGGTGATCGCGTTCATATCGTGCATTCGGCCAGAGCGGTAATCCACCTCGGTCAGCATCACCACCGCCACATCATCAGTTATTGCATTTGCCACATCTTGCGGAGCCACAGTGCGCAGCTCGTAACCCTGCCCCAACAGCCCGACCAATCCTTCGGCGATATAGAGATCGCTGGGAAAGTTGCCCTTGTCGGACAGGATCACCCGGCGGTCCGGCACCATTTTCACGGCAGAGGCCAGTGCCTGAAACACTTTGATCGACAGGGTATCACCCATCACAACTGAGCCTTCCGGCGCGCCGAGCAGTTTGCCAACCATGTTGCCAACCTTTTCGGGCAAGGCCATCCATCCGGCTTTGTTCCAGCCCTTGATCAACATCTGTGACCATTCATCCTGCAACATTGCTGTCACGCGGCCAGGCACGCCCTTGGGCATCGGGCCCAGAGAATTGCCATCAAGGTAAACCATACCCTCGGGCATGATAAACGCTTCTTTTCTCAATACGTTAGCCACTTACAACGCTCCTCTGACGTGCCACAATTCGGGGAATAATTCGACCTCTAGCATCTTGCGCAGATAACCGACACCGCTGGTTCCACCCGTGCCACGTTTGAAACCGATGATGCGTTCAACCGTGGTGACGTGGTTGAACCGCCAACGCCGGAAGTAATCCTCAAGATCGACCAGTTTTTCGGCCAATTCATAGATTTCCCAATGGGTTGCCGGGTCTTCGTACACCCGTTGCCACAGGTCTTGCACCTCTTGCTTGGCGGCCCATGCGGTCGGTTCTGGATCACCTGACAAAGGTTCGGCCCCCATGCGGTCACACAAAAGGTCGATCGCGACTTGATAAAGGCTCGGCTTTTCCATCTCGGCCACCAAGGCGGCATGCGGTGCGGGTGTGTGTTCATGCAATTTGGTCAGCGCCTTGTTGCGGTTGCCCAAGAGGTATTCAATCAATCGGTACTGATAAGACTGAAAGCCCGATGATGCGCCAAGATGGGGTCGAAACGCCGTGTATTCGCTTGGCGTCATGGTGCGCAGCACGTCCCAAGCGGAATTCAGCTGTTCAAATATCCGTGCCACGCGGGACAGCATTTTGAAGGCTGGTTGCAAGTCGCCTGCCCGGATTGCTTGCCGCGCCGCGGTCAATTCGTGAATCGCCAGCTTCATCCACAATTCAGAGGTTTGATGCTGGATAATGAACAACAACCCGTCATGGGCCATGTCCAACGGATTTTCGACAGTCAGGATTTGATCCAAACCCAGATAATCGCCATAGGATTTATCCTTGGCAAAATCCATCTTCGCGCCTTTTGAGGCTTCGTCAAAACTGCTCATTTATCTTTCCTCAGTGCAAATCGTTGGATTTTTCCGGTTGCGGTTTTCGGGAGCGCGTCAATAAATCGGATGTCGCGCGGGTATTTATAGGGCGCAATTTTAGCTTTAACATGATCTTGTAATATCTTGATTGTAAGTGCATCTTTTGATGTTCCCTCAACCAAAACCACATGTGCTTGAACGATCGCACCGCGTGCTTCGTCCGGGGCGGCGACGACGCCACATTCGCTGACAAACGGGTGGCTGAGCAAGGCCGCTTCGACTTCGGGGCCTGCGATATTATAGCCCGCAGACACGATCATATCGTCATTGCGCGCGGCAAAATGCAGATAGCCATCGTCGTCCATGATGAAGCTGTCGCCAGTGATGTTCCAGCCGTCTTTGACATATGTCGCCTGCCGATCATCGGCCAGATATCGGCACCCAGTCGGTCCACGCACAGCAAGCCGCCCGATGGTACCACGTGGGACTTCCTTCCCCGCCTCATCAATTACCTTGGCCTCATAGCCCGTGACGGGTTTGCCCGTGCAGGCGGCCTTGTGATCGGTAAAACGGTTCGAGATAAAGATGTGCAGCATCTCGGTGGCCCCGATCCCATCGAGCATCGGTTTGCCCGTCTTTTCCTGCCAATCGTGGTACACAGGTGCAGGCAGCGTTTCGCCCGCAGATACCGCCGCGCGCAGAGAGGACAGATCAGCACCCTCTTCCATCGCCTGCAACATCGCGCGGTAGGCCGTGGGCGCGGTAAAGCACACTGTGGCCTTATATTTCTCAATAATTTCAATCATGTTTGGTGGACTTGCAGTTTCCAGCAATGTCGCCGCCGCGCCAAATCGCAAGGGAAATACGGCCAAGCCGCCAAGCCCAAAGGTAAACGCCAAGGGGGGCGATCCGACAAACACATCCTCGGGCGTGACACCCAAAACCTCGCGGGCATAGCCATCGGCGATGATCAGTAGGTCACGATGGAAATGCATCGTCGCCTTGGGGTCGCCCGTGGTGCCTGAGGTAAAACCCAACAGCGCCACATCATCCTGCGCAGTATCAACAGCATCAAATTGTACCGGCTTTTCCAGCGCCAGACGGTCCAGTTCGGCGTCATGATTGGACGTGCCATCAAAACCGACGACGGTTTTCAGGAATTGTGAGGTTTTCGCACAGGCGGCCATTTCATCCATCAACCGCGTATCACAAAGCGCGTGACTGATTTCAGCCTTGTCGACAATCGCGCTGAGTTCACCCGCGCGCAGCATCGGCATGGTGTTGACCACCACCGCACCCGCCTTGGTCGCCGCCAGCCAGCAGGCCACCATAGCAGGGTTATTTGCGGAACGGATCAGCACGCGATTGCCCGGTTTCAGACCCAGATTTTCAACCAGTGCACGCGCCAATTTGTTGGTCCAATCGGTCAGCTCTTTGTAGGTGCGCCGCCGTCCATTCCCAATCAAGGCGGTGTGATCACCAAAGCCATTTTCCACCATCGTATCAGTCAGTTCCACACCGACATTCAAGCGCTCAGTATAGTCAAAACCGTCAAGTAAAAGATCCGGCCATTGATCTTGCGGCGGTAGGTTTTCGCGTGAAAATGTGTCGCTATGGGCCGATTGGAAAAGTGTCATAGATTGCCCCCTAAAACTTGACGCGCGATCACCACGCGTTGCACGTCCGATGCGCCTTCGTAGATCCGCAAGGCACGGATCTCGCGGTAGAGCCGTTCGACCGTTTCGCCCACCCGTACGCCATCTCCGCCATGCAGTTGCACAGCCATATCAATGACCTTTTGCGCATGATCGGTGGCAAAGAGCTTGGCCATCGCGGCCTCGCGCGTCACACGCATCGCCCCCATATCCTTCGCCCATGCGGCGCGGTAGACCAGCAACGCGCTGGCATCCACATCGACCGCCATATCGGCTATTCGCCCCTGCACCATCTGCAAATCAGCGAGCGGTGCACCCTGTACCTGACGCGTGCTCACCCGAGCCACGGCTTCATCCAACGCACGGCGTGCAAACCCAAGCGCCGCAGCCGCGACAGTGGAGCGGAACACATCCAGTACCGACATCGCAATGCCAAACCCCTTGCCCGGATCACCCAACATCGCGGCAACAGGCAGGCGGCAATCAGTGAATTTGAGCCGTGCCAATGGATGTGGTGCCATCACTTGCAAGCGCTCAACCACGTCGAACCCCGACACGCCTGCAGGTACGATAAACGCGCTTAACCCACGTGCGCCGGGTGCCTCACCAGTGCGCGCAAACACGGTATAGACATCTGCAATGCCGCCATTGGAAATCCAGGTCTTTTCACCGTTCAGAACATAATGGTCGCCTTCCAAGGTGGCGGTCATCGTGGAATTGGCCACGTCCGATCCCGATTGCGGTTCGGTCAAGGCAAAGGCCGATATGGCCGCCCCTGAACGTGTCTTTGGTAACCACGTCGATTGCTGTTCCGCAGTCCCAAAAAGTGATATCGCCCCTGTGCCAAGCCCCTGCATCGCAAAGGAAAAATCCGCCAGCCCATCATGGCGCGCCAGTGTTTCGCGGATCAGACACAGGCTGCGCACATCCAGCTTTTCATCGCCCTCTGCGCCCGTGTACTGCAACCAGCCGCCGGCCCCCAACATTGTAACCAATGAGCGACAGGCCGCATCGGTGTCACCATGATCGACATTTGACAATTCAGTTGCAGCCCAGCTGTCCAGCGCCTCAGCCAACTCACGGTGCTGCGCGCCAAAAAACGGCCACTCCAGAAAACTGCGGTCAGACATGGGTCGCGTTCTCCCGCTTCATTGTTCCTGAAATATGCAAATCCGCCCTTGCCACGTTCAATCCCCCTCAAAAACCGGGCGCTGTTTTGCCACAAACGCATTATACGCCCGCTCAAAATCCCCAGTTTGCATACAGATTGCTTGCGCCTGCGCCTCGGCCTCAATCGCCTGTTCGATCGACATCGACCATTCCTGCGCCAACATGGTTTTGGTCATCATATGCGCGAAATTCGGGCCCGCCTGAATTTGTTGCGCCAATTTCATCGCATTTACATCCAGATCACCCGCGTCCACCAAGCGGTTGAAAAAGCCCCATCTTTCGCCTTCTTCCGCTGACATCGACCGCCCCGTATACAGCAGTTCCGCCGCCCGTGTTTGGCCGATGATTCGCGGTAAGATCGCGCAGGCCCCCATGTCACATCCCGCAAGCCCGACACGGGTGAACAGAAAGGCGGTCTTGGCCTCGGGCGTGGCAACCCGCAAGTCCGACGCCATCGCGATGATCGCACCGGCACCGACACAGATGCCATCAACGGCCGCAATCACTGGCTTGCCGCAGTTCACAATCGCTTTGACCAGATCACCGGTCATGCGGGTAAACCGCAACAATTCCTTCATATTCATGCGCGTCAAAGGTCCAATGATATCATGGACATCGCCGCCGGAGCTAAAGTTACCACCGTTGGAACCAAAGATCACTACATCCACGTCATCGGCATAGATCAGATCGCGAAACCAGTCGCGCAACTCGGCATAGCTGTCAAAGGTCAAAGGATTTTTGCGGTCCGGACGGTCCAGTCGCACGGTTGCGATGCCGCTCTCAATCTCACAGGAGAAATGTTTTACGTCACTGCGCATCGGCTTTTTCCTTTTTTTCAATCGACGCGGCAAAGGCGCTGAGCCGCGCAGCCATGGCACGGGCATCCTCGGCGCTGACACCATCGAGCATTTGGTTGATCCAGCCCTCATGCGCTGCCGCTTGCGTGAGAAATTCGGCTTGCCCCGCATCCGTTAATCGCAGGATCATGGCCCGGCGGTCGCCCGGTACGGGCACGCGTTTGACCAATCCTTCCTCGGCCAACCGATCCGCGATGCCTGTGACATTGCCATTGGATACGCGCAACACGCCGGAGAGCTGGCTCATCTTCAACCCTTCAGGGTGGCGTGACAGGGCGGCGAGCATGTCAAAACGTGGCAGGGTCGTTGCAAAATCCTGGCGCAGATTGTCACGCAGTTGCCCTTCGATGCCACGCACGACCTTGAGCAGACGCAGCCAAAGGCGCAGGCGCTCTTTTGAACCACTCATATCTCACCTCCGGATAATGATAAGGCATGGCCGTTTACCGCACCGGCGGCGTCAGACAACAAGTAGAGGACGGCGGCAGCGACTTCATCGGAGTTCACAAAACGATTTTGCGGGCTGGCGCGTTTTAGAATTGCGCGCGCCTCATCCGCGGTTTTTCCTGTGCTCTTGGTGATGTTCTCAACGGATTTGTCCAGCAATGGCGTGTCAATGAACCCCGGACAGATCGCATTGACTGTAATCTCGGTGCGCGCCAGTTCCAAAGCCAGCGCGCGGGTCAGGCCGACGACCCCGTGTTTCGCCGCGACGTAGCCCGCGACATAGGGGTAGCCTTTGAGACCCGCGGTTGAGGCGACAGC
>JBPOFE010000013.1:0-35767 GCA_051252035.1 Sulfitobacter sp. | reverse complement strand
TCAACCAAACCCTCGACGAACCAATGTGGAGTCAACGGCGCATCGCCCTGCAAGTTCACAACAATATCAAAACCACCGCCCAGCACTGAATGTGCCTCCGCACAGCGCTCAGTCCCGTTTGCGCAGGTTGTTGAAGTCATCACAACCTCAGCACCAAAAGTCTGTGCCGCATCCTTGATCTGGTCGTCATCCGTGGCAACCACGACCCGGTCAACACCCTGCACCTCGCATGCTGCACGCCATGACCGTTCAATCAAGCTGCGCGAAACACCGCTGGCACCTTTGAGGGCGGCCAAAGGTTTGCCCGGATACCGGGTCGACGCAAAGCGGGCGGGAATTACAATCAAAACTGACATCAGGCGACCTTTAATGAAACATCGGGAGCATGCGCGATAAAGAACGGATTGGCAAAATCAGCCTTGCCATATGTCAGTGGGGTCAGATCATCAAACCTGACAACCGCACCTCCGGCACCGTTCAATACTGCGTGGCCCGCAGCCGTATCCCACTCCATCGTGCGGCCCAAACGCGGATACAAATCCGCCTCGCCCGTGGCCACCAAGCAGAATTTGAGCGAGGATCCCGCACTCTTCATATCTTGCACAGCATATTTACCGATATACTCATCCGTGGCCTGATCCCGATGCGATTTCGACGCAACCACCATCAGTGCGTCATTATCCGAGTTAGAGACTGATATCGCTTGAACAGAGCCTATTTTTTCTTTGTCAAAAGCACCTGTTTCTTCAACTGATTGTCCATCCGCCTGTGTAAAGAACATCCGCGATTTTGCGGGTGCATAGACCACACCACGGGTCGGCACACCGCCCTCGACCAATGCGATGTTGACGGTAAAATCACCACGGCGATGGATGAATTCTTTGGTGCCATCCAAGGGATCGACAATCAAAAACGTATCGCCCTGTGCGGTATGGGTCGCGGCCTGTTCCTCTGTCACCAACATCATATCAGGAAATGCTGCACGCAGGCCTGCCGAGATAATGGCATCCGCTGCCTCATCTGCGGCTGTCACCGGGCTGTCATCTGACTTTGATTTAACGTCAAAATCGTCCTGACCGTAGATCTCCATGATTTTATCACCAGCTTCCAAAGACAGCTTGCGCATTACTCTCATCAACCTGTCGTAATCCATCTGTACGCGCTCCTTCGGCTTTCGTTGATTAGTAACTCAATTGTCCTTATGATGCCGAGCTAACGGAACAGCAAGAATTCCGTGCAAAACTAAGGCATATGAAAGCAGCGACGCATGTTTCAATCCACACGTAAGCCAAAGGGCAGCTTTGCGTCATCTATGGCGATGGCCGAACTGGTCTATCACTCTGTCGTGCGCAGCGTCCGCAAACAGCATAACAATGCGTTTGTCGCTGTTTTTATGAACATGATGCAGTCGGTGATGTTTGTCGCGGCTTTCTATATCATGTTCACCATTCTTGGTCTGAAAGGTGCCGCGATCAGAGGTGATTTTCTGGTCTATATTATGTCCGGTATTTTCCTTTACCTGACCCATACCAAAGCCGTGGGCGCCGTCGCCGGGTCAGAGGGGCCCGCAAGCCCAATGATGCAACACGCGCCTATGACGACAATCATTGCAATCGCATCTGCCGCAATGGGCGCGCTCTATATTCAGGTGTTGTCGCTTTTTGTCATTCTATTTGCCTACCACGTTGCCTTTGCCCCCTTGCAGATTGAACAACCGATTGCGGCTTTTGGTATGTTGCTCATCGCTTGGTTTACTGGCTGCGCCATCGGCATGGTATTGCTTGCGATGAAACCGTGGTTTCCATCTTTTGTCAGCATTTTCTCAATGGTCTATCAGCGGGCCAATATGATCGCCTCCGGCAAAATGTTCGTGGCAAACACCTTGCCCAGCTCCATGCTCGCCATGTTCGATTGGAATCCATTGTTTCACGCCATTGATCAGGCACGCGGTTTCGCCTTCATCAATTACAACCCGCGCTACAGCAATTATGAATACCCGTTATGGGTCGGCTTGGTCTTGTTGATGATCGGGCTGATGGGCGAATTTTATACCCGCAAGTACGCCTCACTCAGCTGGAATGCGCGTCGGTAAGAGGCGATTATTCGACCACGCGCAGCGTCAGGTTGATCCGCCCGCCGCGCGTTAACAATGTCGATGACCCCGCCTTGATCCGGTCCACACCATGATAGGTCAACCGCGCATCGCCACCCATGACGACAACATCCCCTGATTGCAGCCAAATCGATTCTGTCTTGCCGCCACGCACCGTATTGCCAATGCGAAATAACCCCTCATCACCCAACGAAATCGACACAACAGGCCACCTGAAATCTGCCTCGTCCTTGTCCTGATGCAACCCCATCCGCGCATCTGCATCATAGTAATTAATCAAACAACATTCTGGCCGCCGCTCTAACCCTGTCAGCACATCCCAGACCTGCATCACATCGTCCGGGATCGCAGGCCAAGCTGTGCCATTTGGATGCTCAGCCACATATCGATACCCCGATCGATCCGAAAACCAGCCATATTTACCCGCCGCCGACATCCGGACCGACATCTGCTTGCCATAAGGCGTGTCCGGGCGGAACAATGGGGCCACCGCAACGACGCCCCGGATCGACGCGACCAACCGCTCTTGCGCCGCCTCGTCCAGAAACCCCTTATGAATTTCAAAGCCCCTGACCCGCAAAACCGTCATATTTTTACCCTTCCAGTCACAGTTTCGCAAAAATCATCATAGATTCCCGTCATCGAAGCCCTTGCGGTGGTTGCAGGGTCGATTTCCGCTCCTTATATACCCTCCGAACCGCGGCGGGCACTATGCCCAAAGCATCAACAGATCGGGACAATGGTGCCGTAACGGGCCTGCGTCTCGTGTCATCGCCTTGAACTCAAAAAGGGATCGAAAAAATGGCCAAAGTAATTGGTATTGACCTTGGAACTACAAACAGCTGCGTCGCCATTATGGACGGCAGCCAACCGCGCGTCGTCGAGAATGCCGAAGGCGCACGCACAACCCCCTCGATCGTCGCCTTCACCGACGACGAACGCCTTGTCGGCCAATCCGCCAAGCGGCAGGCCGTCACCAACCCCGACAACACGATCTTTGGCGTCAAGCGCCTGATCGGTCGCCGCAACGACGACGCTGATCTGGCCAAGGACAAGAAAAACCTGCCCTTCAACGTGATTGATGGCGGCAACGGCGACGCATGGGTCGAAGCCAAGGGTGAGAAATACTCCCCTTCACAAATCTCCGCCTTCATTCTGGGCAAGATGAAAGAAACCGCTGAATCCTATCTGGGTGAAGAAGTCACTCAGGCCGTGATCACCGTACCTGCCTATTTCAACGACGCACAGCGGCAGGCCACCAAAGACGCCGGTAAAATCGCGGGCCTCGAAGTGCTGCGGATCATCAACGAACCAACAGCCGCCGCATTGGCTTACGGTCTCGACAAAGAAAACACACATACCATCGCGGTCTATGACCTTGGTGGTGGTACATTCGACGTGACCATCCTCGAAATCGACGACGGCCTGTTCGAAGTGAAATCAACAAACGGCGACACCTTCTTGGGTGGTGAAGACTTTGACATGCGCATCGTCAACTACCTTGCGGAAGAGTTCAAAAAGACCAATGGCGTCGACCTGACCAAAGACAAGATGGCGCTGCAGCGTCTGAAAGAAGCCGCCGAGAAAGCCAAGATCGAACTGTCCTCGTCGTCACAGACCGAAATCAACCAGCCATTTATTTCCATGGGCAAAGATGGCTCACCATTGCACATGGTGATGAAGCTGACCCGCGCCAAACTGGAAAGCCTCGTTGGTGATCTGATCAAAGCCTCGATGAAGCCTTGCGCCGCCGCGTTGAAAGACGCTGGTCTGACCGCAAAAGACATCGACGAAGTCGTTCTGGTCGGTGGTATGACCCGCATGCCGAAAGTGGTCGAAGAAGTGACCAAATTCTTTGGCAAAGAGCCGCACAAGGGTGTGAACCCGGACGAAGTTGTGGCCCTCGGTGCCGCCATTCAAGCTGGTGTTCTGCAAGGCGACGTCAAAGACGTGGTTCTGCTCGATGTGACGCCGCTGTCCTTGGGTATCGAAACCCTCGGCGGTGTGTTCACACGCCTGATCGACCGCAACACCACCATCCCGACGAAAAAGTCTCAGGTGTTTTCAACCGCCGAAGATAACCAGAACGCTGTGACAATCCGGGTATTCCAAGGTGAACGCGAGATGGCCGCCGATAACAAGATCCTCGGTGCCTTTAACCTTGAGAACATCCCGCCTGCCCCCCGTGGCATGCCTCAGATCGAAGTGACCTTTGACATCGACGCCAACGGCATCGTGTCCGTGGGTGCGCTCGACAAAGGCACTGGCAAGGAACAGAAGATCACGATCCAAGCTTCTGGCGGTCTGTCGGATGACGACATCGAAAAAATGGTCAAGGATGCCGAAGAGAACGCGGAATCGGACAAGGAACGCCGCACACTCGTCGACGCCCGCAACCAAGCGGAAAGCCTCATCCACTCAACAGAGAAATCTGTGGAAGAGCATTCCGACAAGGTTGATCCGACCACGGTTGAAGCCATCGAATTGGCAATTGCGGCACTTAAGGACGAGCTGGAAAACGACAACGCTGAGAAAATCAAATCCGGCATCCAGAACGTGACCGAAGCGGCAATGAAACTGGGCGAAGCCATCTACAAGGCCGCACAGGAAGATGGCGATGATGACGATCTGGCCGCCGCTGCAGACGCGGCGCATGGTGAAGACGACATCGTTGATGCCGAATTCGAAGATCTGGACGACGACAAGCGCAAGTAATTGTGCAGTAGGAACCAATGTTTGGGCCGGTCCGTCAGACGGGCCGGCCCATCACGTTCCGTAAAGCAGGAGCTTTCCCATGGCAAAACGTGATTATTACGAGGTGCTTGGCGTTGCCAAAGGGGCCTCCCCTGACGAAATTAAAAAGGGCTATCGTAAAAAAGCCAAGGAACTGCATCCAGATCGGAACTCTGACAATCCAAAGGCAGAAGCGCAGTTCAAAGAGGCAAATGAAGCCTATGATGTTCTGAAAAATGCCGAAAAAAAGGCCGCATATGATCGGTTTGGCCACGCCGCATTCGAAGGCGGTATGGGCGGCGGTGGTGGCCGACCCGGCGGCGGCTTTGGAGGCGGCGGCCAAGGTGATTTTTCATCTGCATTCTCGGATGTGTTTGACGACCTGTTTGGCGATTTCATGGGCGGACAACGCGGTGGTCAGGGCGGCGGGCGGCGGGCTGCGCGTGGTGCCGATCTGCGCTATAACCTGCGCATTTCGCTTGAGGACGCCTTTGCGGGCCTGCAAAAATCCATCAACGTCCCAACCTCGGTCCAATGCGACAGCTGCGATGGCTCAGGCGCAGAAGGCGGGGCTGAACCCACCACATGTCCCACCTGTTCGGGCATGGGTAAAGTCCGTGCACAACAGGGCTTTTTCACTGTCGAACGCACTTGCCCCACCTGTTCGGGCATGGGCCAAATTGTCAAGAACCCCTGTAAGTCCTGCCGTGGTGCAGGCCGCGTGGAAAAAGACCGCTCCTTGTCTGTCAACATTCCAGCAGGCGTTGAAACCGGCACACGCATCCGCCTCGCCGGTGAAGGCGAAGCTGGCATGCGCGGCGGTCCCTCTGGCGATCTTTATATCTTTATCGAAGTGTCCGATCATGAACTCTTTGAACGTGACGGGCCAAACCTGTTCTGCCGTGTCCCCGTATCCATGAGCACCGCAGCCCTTGGCGGCAACATCGAAGTCCCCACCATCGACGGGGGCCGTGGTCGTGTGCAAATCCCGGCGGGTAGCCAATCTGGCCGTCAAATGCGTCTGCGCGGCAAAGGCATGCCACCTCTGCGTGGCGGCGGCACGGGCGACATGATCATCGAACTGGCCGTGGAAACACCTGTGAATCTAACAGCCAAACAAAAAGAGCTGCTGAAAGAATTCGAAGGTGAAGCACAAAACAACAACCCGGAAAGCAGTAGCTTTTTCTCAAGCGTGAAAACGTTCTGGGATTCGATGAAGGGCTAAGTTGAGTGAGGGCAACACGCCCCTCTCATACTTCGTAGTCATAGCCAGCATATCTGTTTGGTAGCGCTGTATCCTGTGATTTGGATATGAAATGCGCCCACACGCCACCGGGCCGCCAGATACCATCCATCAAGACAAACGCGGCACCTGGATCGCCTCCATGCCCCTCCATCGCATAGCGATAGAAAAACGCCGACACCCGTGCATTGTAAATGCAATGCACATGCAAAAGCGATTGAGGGGCATCCACCACAGCCTCACAAAACGCCGCATAATCCGCTTCTGTGGGGTTCTCGAAATCGACAGGTATATAAACATACTCCATGCCTAGATTGGCGACCGTTCGGGTTTCATCTATTAAGGCACCTTTGTTGGAATGCGGACCAAGGTTAATGATCCGCGCCACGCCGAGGTCGTGAATGTCCCCAAGCTGTTTTTCCGTTGGTTGGCCGGACAAAGTGATACGCTCATCCCAACGCCGCCAATTAAGTATATCGCTCTGCATCCAAATCCACTTTTCCAAATCAAGCGGACGAAATACCCGCATTGCTCTTAGTCACCCCAAACAAACCTAATCCGAATGTGGTTCAAGTCATTACTTTTTACGTTCGCTCTACACATTGGATGTCTAACCCAACCAAGTGGCAAAAATTAACCATATCCTAATTATCTGCACGCAACGGTAATCAGATGAATAAATTCGCTGAAAAACCGCTGCCCTTTCTCTTGGACGAAGCACCCGCGGTCACGCCCGTTTCGGGCAAACAACCCTCCTACATCGCCGATCACCGTCAACGCTTGCGGGCGCGCTTCATGCAAGGCGGATCTGCCGCGATGCCGGATTACGAGTTGCTGGAGTTGGTGCTTTTTCGCGCCATCCCACGTCGTGACGTGAAACCGCTCGCCCGCTCTTTGATGGACCGCTTTGGTGATTTTAACCGTGTGATCACCGCGCCAGAAGCAAGGCTGCGCGATATCGCTGGCGTCGGGGATGCCGTGGTTATTGAATTCAAAATCGTCGAGGCGGCGGCCCAACGCATGGCCCGCTCCCGCGTGCTGCAACAGCATGTTGTCTCCAGTTGGGATGCCCTGCTCGATTATTGCCACACCACAATGGCACATCGTGAGACCGAGCAGTTTCGCGTACTCTATCTTGATCGCAAGAACGTCTTGATCGCCGACGAAGAACAGGCCAAAGGCACCGTTGATCATGTGCCCGTGTATCCCCGCGAGGTGGCGAAGCGGGCGCTAGAGCTCAATGCCAGCGCACTTATACTTGTTCACAATCACCCCTCGGGCGATACCACCCCGTCCACCGCTGACATCGACATGACCAAACAAATTGCCACCGCCTGTGACGCGCTGGGACTTGAACTGCACGACCATCTGATCATCGGAAAATCTCGCGAACTCAGTTTTCGGTCTGAGGGATATCTGTAGCGATCCGCACCGACGCAATACCGATGTAATACCGACGTTATACAGACATCGAATTCAGCGCACCCAAACCTCAACCCGGCGGTTCACCTGACGACCCCAATCACTGTCATCACAGGCCATTGGCATGGCTTCGCCAAAGGCATCCACGCCGATATTCACCCGCTCCAGATTTGCGGTCACTGCCGCAGCACTGACCGCCCGCTGCACGGCCTCAGCGCGGCGCAGGGCGATATCTCGGTTCGCCTTCGCGGCACCATCGCCATCACTGAACCCAACAAATAACAGCTGCCGGGCATCATATGTGCCCTGTTCCAACGCACGCGCCAATTGCTGAACGTTTGATCGTGATTGCGCATCCAGCCGGATCGAACCAGCCTCAAACCGAAACGATGTCGTCAAACGCGCCATAGGGGTCAGCGTTGCTGTCATACGTTGAATTTCCTGCAACGGCGTTTCTGGCCCTGCCACCGTGATCGCATTGGCGAAACGGTTACCCTGATCTTCGATCGCGATTTCTTCTGGCGTTTGATCCACAAACCCAGCACGACGGATGACATTCTGTGCATTAGGGCTGCGGGTAAAAGCCAAAAACTCGCGCGCAATTAGTGGCAATCTGCGGGCTGGAAAATAAAGAAACATCGGCGCGGTGAGCGGATAATCTTCGGTCTTTATCGTCCGCCGCGAGGCATCCAATGCAAAACCACATTCGCCACTTAACGTCAGAACCTGCGTGTTGCTGCGTTCGGCGTAACTGGTAATTCCCAGCGCAAAACTATCCTTGGCAACAGCCTTGGTCAGATCTGCAGGCAGCGCGTGCCGGATGATATTTGTTGCCAGCGGAATTTTCGCAGGAGTCATCACCTGATCAACAATTGCCTGACTTAAGCCACTGGCATCGCTTGGTAAATGCAGGTCAATCGGCGCATCCACACCGCCCAGCGCTTTCCAATTCGTGATCTTGCCGCCAAAGACCTGCGCCAGATCAGAGGGCGAAATGCGCTTGACCGGATTGGAAAGCGATGTGATCGGCACAACCGCATCAAGCGACAAAACCCGGCTGCGGTTCGCGCCAGTCAGGTCGCCCATCCCCGCCTCACGGGCATTGATCCGCTCCTCCTTACGAATCTCACGCAGGGCCATAACCACGTCAGCTTCATCTGCCAGCAGATCGGCAAATCCTTCGTCAGTGTTGGTCGCGCGAAACCCGAACCGGGCGGCCAGTTTCTGCGTTTCAGTCTGCGTCAGCAGATAGGTAAAGCGCGTCGAATCAATCTCATCGCGGGCCACGCTATAGCCATTACGCTGCGCGAATGCGTCAATCAGCGCTGGCATCAGAACTGCCCCCATCGTCGCAGACCCGGACATCTGAATTTCTGCGACAAAGTCTTGCAAGTTCGGGCATCCAGGGCCCTCACAGGACACACCGGATCCATCAACTGTCAATTCGCCGTAATCTGTCGAAAGACGATAAAATTCACCATCAAAGCCAAGCAGCGTGCCGCTGAGTTCGACCTTGCCATCACGCGATGTCAGCGTGATGTCCTGCGCCAAAAGCGGCAGTCCGGTACATAGAAAAAGTGCGGCGAGAACCGCCGCACGTTTCAGGATGATCATAAGACCTCAAGTGTTGCGTTAGTTACGCGCGACTTTCAGGTCTTGGAGCAGATTATTCAACACTAGAAAGTTGCCAATCGCATCGCATTCCGGAACAGACAGCGTCAAATTCTGTGTTTTGATCTGTCCATCTTCGCCCATTTCCAGCGATTGTGCCTCAATTTCCTGCCCACAATTCGCTTGGCTGATCTCTGTTTCAACACTCAATGCGATATCACCGCTAAGCGATGTTGCCACCTTGGGGAAACTATAGACCTCAGCAAACAGCGCATCCGACACTTCGCTATCGCCGAGTTTAATCATCAAGCCGCCATTGCCCGTCACGGCATCCGCCACGTCACCGGGAACATCGGCCCAAATATGACCCTTGGCACCATAATCCGCACCAAATTCACGCGCGTGGATTTGGAACCCGGTTTCACCCTTCCATTGCAGCACAACCCGATCAAAATCGGCCAATTCTTCAACTTTGGTCTGCGCAACAGCACCATCACCATTTGAAAATGCCACGATAAATACGGCCTCTTCAGTCAATGCAGGCACCATGATGTCCAGTTTTCCGGTGTCTGACGTTGTTTCCGTAAAAATCATTCCATTGTGATGAACGGTCACGCGTTCGCCGGGCAGGCAAAGTGATTTCATGCTCAGATTAACCATCGCCGCCGCAACCGCGCGCGCTTCTGCTGTGATTTCGCAGGCAGGCTTTACAGCCGGGTCAGGGAATTCTGGTTCTGGCAGAACACTTTGCGGCGCAGAAGCGGTTGTGACCTGACTGTCCACCGCAGGTACATCAACGGTTGTTTCAAACTCTGCAGAGGTCAACGTGATCTCTTGAACGTCCAACAAAGCAGTGTTGGCACCAAGCCCAGAAACGCTGACTTCGATCGGGACCGTATGATCAATCACGTTTTTGCCGCCATACCGCTTTTCCGCTGTATCGGAGCTTTGCATCACAAAACCAATACCTACGGCGCACCCCAATGTACCAACCGCGGTCAGAATTTCCTTCATACGTGACATCTGCCCATTCCCTTTCAACGGAATCGTTCGGGAATAGATATCTCGCAGGATCAGGGCCGTGTTATGGCCCTGAAAAGGGGAGTTTTAGGCAAAATAGTGGCAGATGCCGAAAAATAGCGTTAGGCAAGCCGACCGTGGCAGTGCTTGAATTTCTTACCGGACCCACATGGACACACGTCATTGCGGCCCGGATTACCCCATGTTGCGGGGTCGCCTTCGTCAAAGCCTTCAACAATCGGGGCAGGTGCATTATCGGGCGTATCATCTGTGGTTGGCGCTTGCATTGCCGCCTGTCGTGCTGTCATTTCTTCGATCATTGCACGCTGTTCTTCGGCAGTCATTGGTTGAATTTGGCCCAGCTTTTGCGTCACGTCCTGCCGCAGACTGTCCAACATGCTTTCAAACAACTGGAAGGATTCGTTTTTGTATTCGTTCAACGGATCGCGCTGCGCATAGCCGCGGAACCCGACAACAGAACGTAGATGTTCGAGCGTCATCAAGTGATCGCGCCATTTGCCGTCGATGGATTGCAACAACAACTGCTTTTCAATGTTGCGCATATTCTCGTCACCAAAGATTTCGGCCTTTTCTGCCATCTGCTTATCGGTGGCTTCAATCAGGCGTTCGCGAATGACTTCATCATCCACGCCTTCTTCTTCGCACCAGGCGATGACTGGCAGGTCCATGTTCAACTGTTCGATCACAGCTGCGTAGAACCCTTGAGTGTCCCATTGGTCCGCATAGGTTTTGGGTGGCATATAGGTGTCGATCAGATCGTCAATCACCTGATGGCGCATATCGGTTGTGATTTCGTTAAGATCCTGCGCTTCCATGATATCGCGACGCTGACCAAAGATAACCTTGCGCTGTTCGTTCATAACATCATCGAACTTGAGCAATTGCTTACGGATGTCAAAGTTGCGGCCTTCAACCTTGGCCTGCGCCCGTTCCAGCGATTTGTTGACCCACGGGTGAATGATCGCCTCGCCTTCTTTCAGGCCCAGCGTGGTCAGTACCTTTTCCAACCGTTCAGAGCCAAAGATGCGCATCAGATCGTCTTCGAGAGACAGGAAAAACGACGTGCGGCCCGGATCACCCTGACGACCGGAACGACCGCGCAACTGGTTATCAATCCGACGGCTTTCGTGACGCTCAGACGCGAGCACATACAGACCACCCGCCTCGATCACCTTTTTCTTTTCGTCAGCGTGTTCGGCTTCAATCTTGGCGCGCACGGCAACCGGATCAGCGTCAGGATCGGCATCCAGCGCCTCCAGCACCTTCAATTCGACGTTACCGCCCAACTGAATATCGGTACCGCGACCCGCCATGTTTGTGGCAATCGTCACAGCGCCATATTTACCCGCATCGGCAATAATTTGTGCTTCCTGCTCATGCTGGCGCGCGTTCAGAACGTTATGTTTGACCCCCGCAGCGGTCAGCATCTGACTTAGCTGCTCGGATTTTTCAATCGACGTGGTGCCGACAAGACAAGGTTGCCCTTTGGCGTTGGCCTCTTTGACCTTTTCGATCATCGCCTCGTATTTTTCGCGCGCGGTGCGGTAAACCGCATCGTCCTCGTCCACACGAGCAATCGGCAGGTTTGTCGGCACTTCGACCACACCCAAGCCGTAAATTTCAGCAAATTCCTCGGCTTCAGTCAGGGCCGTGCCGGTCATCCCTGCCAGCTTGTCATAAAGCCGGAAGTAGTTCTGGAATGTGACGGACGCCAATGTCACGTTCTCTGGCTGAATTTCCACGCCTTCCTTGGCTTCAATCGCTTGGTGCAGGCCATCGGACAAACGCCGACCCTGCATCATACGACCAGTGAATTCATCAACCAGCACGACTTCCTTGCGCGTCACGGTTTCTGGACCATTCTGCCGCGTCACTTCGCTGACAATATAATCTTTGTCACGGGTAAACAGCTTGTGCGCGCGCAAACCCTGATTGACGTGGTGCACGACCGTGGTGCTTTCTGGATCATACATGGTGTGATCTTCTTCAAGCAGGCCATGAGCACGCAGTTGTTCTTCAAGGAACTCGTTACCTTCATCGGTAAAGGTCACGTTGCGGGTTTTTTCGTCCAGCTCAAAATGTTCATCCCTAAGGGACGGTATCAGTTTGTCTACAACCTGATACATCTCTGAACGGTCTTGCGACGGACCGGATATGATCAACGGCGTCCGCGCCTCATCGATCAGAATACTGTCCACCTCATCAACGATCGCATAGTGATGGTTCTTTTGAAAAATATCGGCGAGATTCGACTTCATATTGTCGCGCAGATAATCAAAGCCCAATTCGTTGTTGGTCGCATAGGTAATGTCACACGCATAAGCCGCGCGTTTTTCATCTTCGGGCATGTTCGACACGGCGGCACCGGTGGTCAGGCCAAGGGCGGCAAACACCTTGCCCATCCAATCGGCGTCACGCTGCACCAGATATTCGTTAACTGTAACGATGTGTACGCCTTTGCCCGTCAACGCATTCAAATACGCGGCAAGCGATGCAGTCAGGGTTTTACCCTCACCCGTTTTCTGTTCGGAAATGTTTCCTTGATGCAGGAATATCGCGGCCATCAATTGCGTATCAAAGGCGCGCAGACCCAAGGTTCGGCGACCCGCCTCGCGGCAGTTGGCAAATGCCTCGGGCAGAAGATCATCAAGGCTCTCACCACCCATCGCACGCTTAGCCAATTCTTCGGTCTTGTCTTTCAGACCCTCATCGCTCAGCTTTTCAAACTCTGGTTCCAGCGCGTTGATCTTTTCAACCAGCGGGCGCGTCGCCTTGACTTTACGGTCGTTGGGGGTGCCAAAGACCTTTTTGGCGATTGTTCCGATACCCAGCATGTGTTCTCCAGCCGAAGTTGCGATAATGCGCCGATCTGCTTGCTCAGGTCTGCATCAACCCATAGATAGTCAGGTGAACAAAGCACCCGAGCGGCGCCCATAGGGCGATGTAAGGGCCGCACCAAACACTGTCAATGTAGCAGCCCCGTTCACCGGGAAACGATAGGACATTCCATGCACAAAACCCTCACTTTTCTGGCATCAGTGGCGATGTCTTGCGTACTTGCCCTCCCCGTGGCGGCACAAGACGAGACAACGATCGACACAGTGGTCGCAACGGTTAACGGCAAAGACATCACTGTCGGGCATATGATCGTCGCGCGGGCCAGCTTGCCTGAGCAATATCAGCAGCTACCGGATGAAGTTCTGTTTAAGGGTATCCTCGATCAACTGATCCAACAGACGGCCTTGTCCGATACTTTTACCGAAGAATTGCCCGCTCGTGTGACGCTGTCGATCGAAAACGAGACCCGATCCCTGACTGCGGGTGAAGTGATTGAGCGCGTGATGGCCGAGCAAATTTCCGAAGACGCCATTCAGGCGGCCTATGATGAAGAATACGCAGATGCAAATCTGGGCGAAGAATACAATGCTGCGCACATCTTGGTAGAGACCGAAGAAGAGGCAAAGGCGATTGTAGAAGAGCTTGCTGGTGGTGCCGATTTTGCAAAACTTGCTAAAGAGAAATCAACCGGCCCGTCGGGCCCAAGCGGCGGATCGTTGGGGTGGTTTGGCGCTGGCATGATGGTGCCAGACTTTGAAGCGGCAGTTGTTGATATGGAAACCGGTGCCGTGTCAGCGCCCGTAAAAACCCAATTTGGCTGGCATGTCATCAAATTGAACGAAAAGCGGACCGCCGAGGCACCGACACTGGAATCTGTACGCGAGGAGCTAGACTTGCAAGTTCGTCAGGTTTTGGTTCAGGCAACGATTGAAAAGGTTACTGAAGAAGCCGACGTAGACCGGTCCGCAGCAGAGGCGATTGACCCATCTGTCACCAAAAATACAGAGTGGCTGCAATAAGATATGGCAAAAATTACATCCGTATCACCTTTGGCCCCTGCCAAGTTTCCCGATCTTCCCGTCATTGAGGGTGTGCGTTTTGCAACCCACGCGGCTGGTGTCCGCTATCAGGGTCGCACCGATGTTATGCTGGCGAAATTGGCTCCGGGGACAGCAGTTGCGGGGACGTTTACACGTTCGACGACGCGTGCCGCGCCTGTGCTGGATTGTGAGGCAAAAATCGGAGGCGCACCCGATCAAGGTGCCGCGATTTTGGTGAATTCTGGAAACGCCAACGCATTTACTGGGCGCAGCGGGGTCGCCTCGGTTGAGGCGATAACCCAGGCCGTCGCGGACGTCTGCAAGATACCGCAAGCACGGGTATTTACGTCATCCACAGGTGTGATTGGTGAGCCGCTTCCGCACGACCGTATTACCGCAGTTTTGACTGATCTGGCATCATCGCTTGAGGCCGACAAAATTGCTGATGCCGCCAAGGCCATCATGACAACGGATACATTCCCCAAAGGTGCAACCACCGACGTCAGCATAGGTGATAAAACCGTTAAGATTGCGGGTATCGCCAAAGGTTCAGGCATGATCGCCCCCGATATGGCGACAATGTTGGTTTACATCTTTACCGATGCAGTGGTTGAGCAATCAGCGCTACAGGCAATGGCATCGGAACACACAGACAAGACGTTCAACTGCATCACTGTGGACAGCGATACATCGACATCTGACAGTGTAATCATTGCCGCAACGGGCGCATCTGGTGTCGACGCAACAAACAGCGATGCATTCAAAGCCGCGCTGCATGAACTGATGCTCGACCTTGCCCATCAAGTCGTCAAGGACGGCGAAGGTGCAACCAGGTTCGTGGAAATCACCGTCACAGGCGCTGCCAACGACGCCGATGCCAAGGTGCATGCGATGTCGGTTGCCAATTCACCCTTGGTCAAAACCGCCATCGCGGGACAGGATGCAAATTGGGGCCGTATCGTAATGGCGATTGGCAAATCCGGTGCAAAGGCGGATCGTGATCGTTTGTCGATCCGGTTTGGTGATATTCAGGTGGCCAAGGACGGTTGGCGAAGCCCGAATTATTCCGAAGAAGCCACAGCCGCACATATGAAAGGTCAGAACATCGTCATCGGTGTCGATCTTGGGATCGGGACAGGCACCGCAACGGTTTGGACCTGTGATCTGACTCACGGCTATATCGACATCAACGCTGACTATCGGTCCTGATCGCGGCATGAAAGTTATCTTGGTCTCTGCCGTTGCGCTGATTGATGTCGATGGTCGGGTTCTGTTGGCCCAACGCCCGCCGGGGAAATCCATGGCGGGCCTGTGGGAATTTCCCGGCGGTAAAGTTGAGCCGGGTGAAACGCCCGAAATCGCGTTAATCAGAGAATTACAAGAAGAGCTTGGCATCAACACTTGGGCTTCATGTCTCGCTCCACTGACATTCGCCAGCCATTCCTATGATGACTTTCATCTTCTGATGCCGCTATTTGCCTGCCGCAAATGGGAAGGCACACCAATGTCAGGCGAAGGGCAAGCATTGAAGTGGGTTAAGGCAAATGACATGCGAAATTACCCGATGCCAGCCGCCGACGTGCCGCTTATTCCGATCCTCAGGGATTGGCTATGACGCCCTAACAAGCAACCCACTAAGAATTTTTCGCAAATTTGAAACAATATAGTAGCAATCACGTTATTGTTAACTAAGGTAGGCATATCTTTCTTGGGGGGAAGTAAATGCTACGTACTATTACTATCGGAAGCTGCGTGTCCGTTCAGGGCATCTTCGTCAAAGATATGCCAGATGGGCGAATTGCAGTGAAGGTTGATGACACCGTCTATGCCGGAACGCCAGTAATCCGCAAAAACTAAAAAAGGGGGCCGCGTTACCGCAGCCCCCTTTTCTGTATTATGACGCCTCTGATTTAGCTCAGCGTGCGGGTCACTTCCTCGCGTGTGAAAATCTCGATCACATCGTCGGGGCGAATATCCTCGTAATTCTCAAACGCCATGCCACATTCCTGACCTGACTGCACTTCTGGTACTTCATCCTTGAAGCGCTTGAGTGTTTTCAGTGTGCCTTCATGGATCACCACGTTATCGCGCAGCAGACGCACACCAGCAGAGCGGCGGGCAACACCCTCGGTCACCAGACACCCAGCAACCTTGCCAACACCCGTGACCTTAAAGACCTCTTTGATATTCGCATATCCAATGAAGTTCTCTTTGATCTCGTTGCTGAGCAGGCCCGATGCGGCCGCTTTCACATCATCCACAAGGTCATAGATCACAGAATAATACCGTATCTCGACACCCTTTTGGTTCGCTGTGTTGCGTGCAGATGCATTGGCACGGACATTAAAGCCCATGATCGGCGCGCCAGATGCTTCGGCAAGGCCAACATCGGTTTCCGTAATCGCCCCCACACCGGAATGCAGAACGCGCACGCGTACTTCTTCGTTGCCGATTTTTTCCATCGCCTGAACGATCGCTTCCGCAGAACCTTGCACATCGGCTTTGACCAGAATGGGCAATTCACTGACGTCTTCGTCGGCCTTGGCGTTCGCCATCAACTGTTCCAGCGTCGTCGCCGCACCAGCAGCCGCACGTTTTTCTTTTGCAGCTTTCTCACGATAAGTTGCAATCTCACGCGCCTGCGCTTCGGTGTCTGTCACGTTCAACACATCGCCCGCTTCGGGTGTGCCGTTCAGACCCAAGACTTCGACCGGCACGGATGGCCCGGCTTCTTTCACACGCTCACCTTGATCATTGATCAGCGCACGAACCTTACCGTACTGCTCACCCACAACAAAGATATCGCCTTGGCGCAACGTGCCGTTCTGAACCAGAACAGTCGCAACAGGGCCACGGCCCACGTCAAGCTGCGCTTCGATCACTGCACCAACGGCGGAACGATTTGGGTTGGCTTTGAGTTCAAGGATTTCCGACTGAAGCGCAATCGCCTCAAGCAACTGGTCAAGCCCTTGACCCGTGGTCGCGGACACTTCGACGTCCTGCACTTCGCCTGACATCTTCTCAACGATAACTTCGTGCTGCAACAAGTCTGTCCGCACCTTGTCAGCATTCGCTGCAGGTTTGTCGATCTTATTGATCGCTACGATCATCGGTACTTTGGCCGCTTTCGCGTGCGCAATCGCTTCAATCGTTTGTGGCATCACAGCGTCATCCGCCGCAACAACCAGTACAACAATATCCGTAACCTGCGCCCCGCGTGACCGCATGGACGTAAACGCTGCGTGACCTGGTGTATCAAGGAATGACAACACTTGACCGCCATCGGTTGTCACCTGATAGGCGCCGATGTGCTGAGTGATGCCGCCGGCTTCGCCCGCAACAACCTTGGCGTTGCGGATCGCGTCCAGCAATGATGTTTTGCCGTGGTCAACATGGCCCATGATCGTGATGACCGGAGGACGATCAACCAGATCTTTTGGATCGTCTTCTTCAATCTTGATCACGTCCTCAACGTCAGCATCGGAAACCCTTACAACCTTGTGACCAAATTCCTCGATGATCAGTTCAGCTGTGTCCGCATCAATTGTTTCGTTCTGCGTCACCATCATGCCGTTGTTCATCAACGCCTTGACGACAGCGCCGGTTTTTTCGGCCATACGCGCGGCCAATTCGGACACAACAATCGCCGGAGGCAAATTGACATTGCGAATGATCTTTTCGCGCTCAACTGTACCACCCATGGCCTTTTGACGCGCGCGCTCTTGCTTGCGCTTCATCTGCGCCATAGAGCGATGCCGCCCACCTTCACCACCGGCAAGCGCTTGGTTCAGCGTCAGCTTGCCAGAACGGCGACTGTCGTCATTCTGCTTGTTCCGCTTGTCGGTTTCCTCGCGATCGCGTTCGGTTTTTCGAACGGCA
The DNA here is from genome assembly GCA_051252035.1 of Sulfitobacter sp. GTDB lineage: Bacteria > Pseudomonadota > Alphaproteobacteria > Rhodobacterales > Rhodobacteraceae > Sulfitobacter. Next base: position 17,847 of record JBPOFE010000013.1, on the reverse strand, counting down.
GGGCCGGGGGCCTGTTTATTCGGGGTCTGGCGTGCAACGGCAGGCTCAGATGGCGCGGCGGCAGCAGCTTGGGCTGCAGCCTCTGCGTCGCGTTTGGCCTGTTCCTCTTCATCAGCTTTCGCCTTGAGGCTTTCTTCGCGCTGGCGATCTTCGGCCTCTTTGGCCTCAATCTCAGCACGGCGGCGCTCGCGTTCTTCTGCGCGCGCGGCTTCTTCCGCTTCGCGGGCCTCTGCTTCTTCAGATTCGCGTGCTTTAGCAGCCTGAACCGCCTTCAAACGACGATCCATTTCCGCATCGGTGATACCGGCTGGACGCTTGGCTGGGTCGCTCACGGGCCCAGCACCGGGCCCTGATGGCTTTTGGCCACCCGGCTTTGGCACCATAACACGCTTGCGCTTGGTTTCTACCACGACGTTCTTGGTGCGTCCGTGGCTAAAGCTCTGCTTTACGTTGCTGGGACGCGAACCGCCCAGACCCAATGTTTTTCTGCCGTCACTATCGCTCATTACGATTGTCTATCCTTTCGACTGGCCGCTGCCAGTCTCAATTACGCGCACGCCTTTTAGTCTTCCGGCTTCCTCTACAACACGTTGCGTGAGTCCACCAGAGGCGAGCGCCCCATGTATCACAGTTTGGCGTCCGAATGCCAAACCCAATTCATCTGCCGTCAACCAGCCAATATAATGACCGTAATGCGGCGTGCTTAGTTTCGATTTGCCGCGCCCTGATCCATCAGATGCCTGAACCAGCACTTCGGCTTCTTCCATTTGCAGCCAGCTTTTGACTTTCTCATAGCCAGCGACAGCTTTCCCCGCTTTGCGTTGCAGTGAGATCAGATCGACCACACGCCGTGCGAGTTGTTTTTCGACCTCATCAACCAAACCTTCTGGCACTTTCACCGATTGTTTCGCAGCACGCGAGAACAGGTTCTTTTTGACCGCCAACTCAATCGCATCCCGATCCGCCGCCACATACATGCCGCGCCCCGGCAGTTTGCCAAGGATATCGGCGAACACCTGATCGTCCGGCCCGACAACAAAACGTATCAACCCATACTTAGGCTGCACGTCACCCGTGGCAATGCACTTGCGATCAGGACCGTTTTCCCGGTCATTTGGAACGCCACCGCGACCCATCAGGTTCTTCCGAGGCCTGCGATCAGGCCTCGGCCTCCTCGGTTGCTGCGTCATCATCTTCTTCGGTGTCGGCCTCAAGATCGGCTGGATCGACCCAACCCAACATAACACGTGCTGTCATGATCATCGCCTGTGCGTCTTCCAATGACACCTCGAACGGTTCAAGCGTACCATCGTCTTTGACGCGCTCACCATCAACTGTGGTCCAACCACCTGCCAACTCCCAATCGGCGCAGGTTGCGAAGTCTTCCAGCGTTTTCACATCATCTTTGGCCAGTGCCTCTAGCATCTGGGGTGTCAGACCCTCGAATTCAACCAGACTGTCTTCGACACCCAATTCGCGGGCCTTGTCCATCGCCGCCTTGTTCTGCGCTTCAAGCACATCACGCGCACGGGCCTGCAATTCACCAGCGGTGTCTTCGTCAACTCCGTCAATGACCAGCAATTCTTCGACTTCGACATAAGCGACTTCTTCAAGGTTGGTGAACCCTTCGGACACCAGCAGTTGCGCAAAGAATTCATCCAGATCAAGATTGTCCATGAACAGCTTGGTACGCAGTTCAAACTCGGCCTGACGACGCGCGCTTTCCTGTTCTTCGGTCATGATGTCGATATCAAGCCCGGTGAGCTGTGACGCCAGACGCACGTTTTGGCCACGGCGGCCAATCGCGAGGCTCAACTGTTCTTCCGGCACAACAACTTCGATCTTGCCCGCCTCTTCGTCCAGAACAACTTTGCTGACTTCAGCAGGCTGCAATGCGTTCACAAGGAACGTCGGCTGATCTTCATTCCATGGAATGATGTCGATTTTCTCGCCCTGAAGCTCGTTCACAACCGCCTGAACCCGGCTGCCGCGCATCCCCACACAAGCACCCACAGGGTCGATGGAGTTATCATAGCTGATCACAGCAATCTTGGCACGTGAACCGGGATCGCGGGCAACGGCTTTGATATCAATGATGCCATCATAAATCTCAGGCACTTCCATCTTGAACAATTCGGCCATGAATTCCGGCGCTGTCCGGCTTAGGAAAATCTGTGGCCCGCGCTGCTCGCGGCGCACTTCTTTGATGTACACGCGGATACGGTCGTTGGGGCGGTACGATTCGCGGCCAATCTTTTCATTACGGCGCAGTATGGCTTCACCAGCACCCACATCGACGATGACGTTGCCATATTCCTCACGCTTGACCAGACCATTGATGATCGTGCCGGCGCGGTCCTTGAATTCCTCAAACTGACGATCCCGCTCGGCTTCACGCACCTTTTGCAAAATCACTTGCTTGGCAGATTGTGCGGCAATGCGGCCCATCTCAACTGGTGGCACTTCTTCGATGAACTGCTGACCAACTTCCGGCGCGTCCATATATTGCTTGGCCTGCTCAACGGTGAACTCGGCCTGATAATTCTCAAGCTCTTCATCCTCGACCACGGTGCGCACGCGGGTAAATGTTGCGCGGCCTGTTTTGCGGTCAATCGCCACACGAATGTCCATTTCCGCGCCATAGCGGGACTTGGCCGCACGGGCGAGCGATTCTTCCATCGCTTCGATCACCAGACCGGGATCGATCATCTTTTCACGCGCAACCGCTTCGGCGGTTTGCAACAATTCAAGCTGGTTTGCAGATGTAATGGCCATTAGTCTTCTCCCTCGGAGGATTCTTCCTGAATTTCGTCAAACTTGGTTTCATCAATTGCACCCGACGCTTTGCGCTGGCGCAGCATTTCTTTGATCAACTCGTCGGTCAGCACCAATTTGGCATCTGACAGCCAATCGAATTTCAGGCCAATTGTGCCTTCCTCGACATTGATCAGGACTTCGTCACCTTCAACGCCAGCCAGCTCACCTTTAAAACGGCGGCGGCCGTCGATCAATTCTTCGGTCTCGATCTTGGCCTCATAGCCCTCGAACATCTCAAAATCCTTGAGACGTGTCAGCGGACGGTCAATGCCGGGGCTGGACACCTCTAAGGCATATTCTTCAACAATCGGATCTTCGACATCCAATGTCGCCCCCACCGCCTGTGAAATCAGCGCAAGCTCATCGACTTCAATCCCAGCCTCAGGTCTGTCCGCCATGATCTGCAATATAGTGGACTTGCCCGACATCAGACGCACGCGCACCAGCTCAAACCCCATATCCTCAATCACTGGTGTAATGATTTCGGCCATGCGGCGGTCAATGGCGGCTTTGGCGATTAGATCGTTATTCATGTTGTCCTTAGGCACAAAAAAACGGGCGCGCGGCCCGTGTTCAAGATCGGTGGAGCGTTTGGTGTGGACCCGAACGCGCCGCTGTTGAAAGGGGATATAAGGGGGATGGGCGGTGACTGCAAGCGGAGTCTGTGAGCCGCTCAGGCAAACCACCAGCGTTCAGCCGCGCGCAAGTTATCAAGGGGGCGCAGATGGCTGATCTGCGCGGGGTGCGCGAGGTCGCGAGAGGAAGCCGTTGCTGGCATGCGGCGATAGGGCGTCACGGTAATGTCGGGCAACTGAGCCAGACCGCTCGCATCCGCAACATCCACCGCGTCCACCAGATATTCGCCCAGCGCCTGCATGCGCACGACTTCAGAGGGTATCGACACCAATTCAACCTCATCAAACCAGCCCGCGTCACCGTCTTTGTAATGACTTGCCACACGTTCGGTCAGTAGTTGTTGGCCTGCGCTAAAACGGGTGACACAATAAAGGCCCGTCCCGATGCCAGATGCTGGAGCATGTGCGGGGCGGATCACAAACTCAGGCTGCGACAGGAGCAGCGGCAAACCGGGGTTCGGATCATTGAGCGTGATGCTAACTGCATGTTTGCTCAAGCCGCTGACCATGACACTGTCGCCAAACAAGGGCGCAAGGCTGCGCACCACATCTCGAGCCGCAAACGCAGCGCCATCATGAAAATTTACGTCATGACGCAGATCAAATATCCAGGTGCGGCCGCCATCGGATGACTGCCATCCGGCTGCCAATTCCGCGCGCAAAGTGCCGTCAGCGGCCACTTCCGTCAGCGTGTCAAAAACCAACCCTTGGCGGGCAACCTGCATGAACAATCCGTCGCCAGTCGTCCACGTATCGTCCCGCGCTGCACCAGACAACGCCAACCGCAATCGACCGCCCGAACGCGGAATGCCGCTAGCCGATACACCAGATGCCGCAAGCAAAGCGGCGGCGGCACCCGACGCGAAAAGCGCACGCCGATCCATAAGGGAATTGCGCCGGGTCATGTTGCCGCAATCCGGTCCATGGCACGGACAAGTTCTGCGCTGATTCCCGGTTCAGACAGGGCATGACCGGCATTACGAACCATTTTGAGGTCGCAGTTCGGCCACCGCTCTGACAACGCATAGGCGCTGGTCGGCGGACAGATCATGTCATAACGACCCTGAACAATGATGCCAGGAATATGTGCAATCCGATCCATATGCGCCAAAATCTGACCATCAAATTCCAAAAACCCCGCATTGGTGAAATAATGATTCTCCAGCCGTGAAAAGGCGCGTGCGTATTCTGCCGGCCCCTCATGCGACGCCCCGGACGAATGGATCGATGCCAGCGCGTTTTCCCACGCCGCCCACGCCTTGCCGTATTTCTGTTCAATCGGAATATCACCGGAAAACAGGCGTCGGTGATAAGCCCCAATCATATCCCCGCGTTCGTCTTCAGGGATCAAGGCAACAAACCGCGCCCAAACTTCAGGCCAGAATTTGCCCGCGCCGCCGCCATAGAACCAATCAAGTTCGGCTTGCGTCATCAAAAATACACCGCGCAATACTATTTGGCACACCGCTTCCGGGTGGCTTTGCGCATAGATCAAGGCAAGCGTGGCACCCCAAGACCCACCAAAGACAATCCATTTTTCGATGCCCAGCGTGGTGCGAATCAATTCGATATCCGCAATTAAATGCCAAGTCGTATTATCCTTGACGGATGCATGAGGCTTTGAGCGCCCGCACCCACGCTGATCAAACAAGATCACCCGGTAAACCTCAGGGTCAAAATATCGCCGCATTGACGGGCTGCATCCACCGCCGGGGCCACCATGCAACACCACAACGGGGATTCCATCAGGATTGCCGCACTGTTCGATATAGACGCTATGGCCCTGCCCAACGGCCAACGTGCGTTGGTCAAATGGGTCAATCGGCGGATAAAGATACTGCACCGCGCGTTTTTGATCGGGAAACTTGTCCATTGAGGCCCTATATAGTCAATCAGGATAAAAGAGCATAGGGAGCGCAAAATGCAAGCGCATCAAACAACCGTTGACCCCGCAGAGATCGCCAAGTTTGAGGCGATGGCAGCAGAGTGGTGGGATTTGAACGGCAAATTCAAGCCGCTGCATATGCTGAACCCTTGTCGGCTGGACTATATCACAAGCCAAATAGCGGGTGAATTTGACCGCGATCTGAAATCCCCCGCACCTTTCAAAGGTCTGCGAATCTTAGATATTGGCTGCGGTGGCGGATTGCTGGCCGAACCAATGGCTCGATTGGGTGCCGATGTGGTTGGCGCTGACGCGGCAGAGCGGAACATTCCCGTGGCACAGGTACATGCCGAACAATCAGGCCTCAAAATAGATTATCGGCATACCACCGCCGAAGCGATGGCTGAGGCGGGCGAACAATTTGATGTGGTTCTGAACATGGAAGTTGTTGAGCACGTCGCGTCCCCCATTGAGTACCTCACTGCCTGCCGGCAGTTGCTGAAACCAAGCGGACTGCACATTTGTTCAACCATCAACCGCAACCCCAAATCATTTATGATGGCAATTGTCGGGGCTGAACATGTGATGCGCTGGCTGCCCAAAGGCACGCATGAATGGTCAAAATTCATCACCCCGGATGAGCTATTTGATCTGCTTCAAAAGGCGGGGCTTGATCCGGTGGACCGCAAAGGTTTTGTGTTTAACCCCGTTGCGTGGTCATGGAAACTGTCTGATCGCGATTTGAGCGTGAATTACGTTACCGCAAGCGTAAAGCCGGCTTAGCCCAACTGATTACGGATTTCGCGCAGGATTGGCAGCGCGGCACGCGCTTGATCTTCACCCAGTTCATCAACCACTTTGTTGATCATCGGCGTAATGGCGGAAATTGCGTTCACATGAGCAAGGCGTCCTGCCGGGCTGATCCCGACCATCTTGCGGCGGGCATCATCCCAATCGGGGCGGATGTGAACGTATCCGGCCCATTCGAGTTTGTTCAGCGTGTTGGTCATCGCACCGCGCGTGACATTAAAAGTCTCGGCCAGCTTTGCAGGTGAGCGTTCGCTGCCGTGCCACGCCAGACTGTTCAAAACCGAAAAATGCGAAATTTCCATACCCTTGGGCAGCACGCGGGTCAGACGGCTTCGCACAGATTGATCGGCCGCCAGCAGTTCGCTGAACAGCAGAATCGCAAGGGTATTTTTATCTTCTGTCATCAATTGGCCCGATCAGGGGTCTGAAAACGCACGTCTGTTGGCAAGGCTTGGCACCTTTTTTCGCGCTACCTCTACCTTTTCCATATTCAGATCAAAGATGTAAACGCCGGGGTCGGTATTGGCGTCTAAAATGACCTCTCCCCACGGATCGACGACCAAGGAATGGCCATAGGTATCACGCGTCTTGTGGTCTTTGCTGGCGTGTGTCCCGACCTGAGCAGGAGCCAGCACAAAACACCCCGTTTCAATCGCACGTGCGCGCAACAAAGCATGCCAATGCGCGGCACCTGTCACGGGCGAAAACGCGGCGGGTGCCGTTAAAATCTGCGCTCCCGCCGTTGCCAGCGCATGATATAGCAGCGGAAACCGCATGTCGTAACAAATGCTCATGCCGATTTTGGCAAACGAAGTTTGGCCCACCACCGCTTGCGCACCCGGACGATAGCCAGCCGATTCGCGAAAAGTCTCGGCCTCGTTGATCTGCACATCGAACATATGAATTTTGTCATATCGCGCGACAATTGACCCATCTGGTGCAATCAGGAAGGATCGGTTGGCAAATCTGCCATCGGCATCTGTCGTCTTTAACCCTAGCGAACCGATCAGCAGCCAGATACCAGTGTCGGTTGCGACTTCTCGCAAAGCGGCCAACGTGATGTCGTCGGCCTCTGGCTGCAAAACACTACGTTGATGCTCACGACTGGTCGACACGCAATTTGTAACCTCTGGAGTCAGGACAAATTCCGCACCTTGCGCCGCTGCATCACGCACCATCTGGATGGTCACGGGTAGGTTCACCACCGGATCATCCGATACGTTGAGTTGCAGCAACGCCGCTTTCATCACGCCGCCAAAAGCGCGTCGAGCTTGCCCGCGCGTTCCAGCTCATGCAACTCATCTGAACCACCCACATGCGTGTCACCAATGAAAATCTGCGGCACAGTACGTCCGCCATTGGCACGCTGAACCATCTCGGCCTTACGCTCCGGTTGCGCCAAGACATTTACTTCGGAAAAGCTGACGCCTTTTTGATTCAGCAACCGCTTGGCTGCATGGCAAAAACCGCAAAGCGGTGAGGTATAGATTTCGACAGGTTTCATGGCCCAGACCCTTTTGACACTTCGTTGATGCCAGATTTAGGTATCTTTTGCCACACGCGCCAGTGTTACCACGCGCACTGGTCCTGATCCTGCGTCAAGACACGCCTTGGTCGCGGCAGTCAGCGTGGCGCCTGAAGTCATCACATCATCGACCAACAGGACCGGACGGCCCGCAATTTCACTCTGTCGCGCAGGATGGGCACGAATCGTATCTTGCAACATCTCATACCGCGCATTGCTGCCCAGCCCATCCAATGGCTTTGTGCGCCGATACCTTTGCAGCAGGTCCGGGCACCACGCATGTCCAACGCGCTCAGACAACGCTTTGGCGAGCAATGCTGATTGATTATAGCGCCGTTTGATGAGCCTGAATCGATGCAATGGCACTGGCGCAATCAACGTATTTTCAGGCAGGATTTCGCGAACGGCATTTGCCATCCAAAGCGATGCGGGCTGTGCAATTTCCTGTCGGTCTCCGTGTTTCAATGCAAGAACCAACTTGCGACCCGTATCTCGGTACACCAGCGCCGCACGCCCCTGAAGCCAGAGCCGGGGTTTCGTGAGACAGGTATCACATTGTAGTGACCCGCTGACATCGACCCCTGGTAGGGGAACACCGCAACTGTCACAGGCCGTGCCACCCACAAATGCGGTGTCTCGCCAACACGGTCCACACAGGCCAAAATCGCTGTCGACCATCGAACCACAAGTCAAACATCGCGCCGGGTAGATAAAGTTCAACGCCGTTTGAAATCCTTGCAACAAAGTCATATTGATCCTCAATGACCACGCAGCCCATCATGACCGATCTTGCAACCCTTGCCCGCCGCCGTGCGCGCGCAACGTCAAAGGGCATGTTCCTGCACAAAGCCGCCGCAGATGAAATTCAGGATCGGCTGGAATTGGTTAACAAGTCGTTTAAGGCAACGGCGATTGTCACCGGATTTCCCGAATTTTGGGTGGCGCACCTGCCCGATGCGGTGACAACACCTGCGGATGAGGTCTTGAACCTCGATCAAGGCGCATACGATCTGGTGGTTCACGCAATGGCCCTGCATTGGGCCAATGATCCGGTAGGGCAATTAATCCAATGCAAACGCGCGCTGCGCGGTGATGGGTTGTTCCTCTCGGCGGCCTTTGGTGGTCAGACATTGCACGAATTGCGTGCCTGCCTGGGTCAAGCTGAGGCGGCGGTGTCCGGCGGCATATCCCCGCGCGTGGCCCCTATGGCCGAACTGCGCGACATGGGAGCATTGCTGCAACGGGCGGGGTTTGCCCTCCCCGTGGCCGATGTGTTGTCCTTGCGGGTTGAATATGATGATGCGTGGCATTTGATGCGCGATCTGCGGACCATGGGAGAAACTAATGCGCTGGAGGCCCGCCTGCGCCGTCCAACCGCGCGCAAGATGCTGGAACATGCCGCGGATCTTTATCAGAGACACTTCGCTACCGACCAAGGGCGCATCATCGCAAGCTTTGATCTGATATTTCTCACTGGCTGGGCACCCGATGAAAGCCAGCCAAAACCACTGCGCCCCGGCTCCGCCAAACAACGTCTTGCCGATGCTTTGCGCACCGATGAGACTAAACTGCCCAATTGACCCCAGAGGCATAGCGGCTATTTCAACAATGAGCCGCTTTACTAAGGATACCTGAATGCAGCCCATGCGCCCGGAACACGCCCAAGCCGACCACCCAACCCTACCCCGCCCAAAGGTCGGTGTGTTGCTCGCGAACCTCGGCACGCCTGATCATTATGATTATTGGTCCATGCGTCGCTACCTTAGTGAATTTCTGTCGGACCGCCGGGTCATTGATTACAGCCCGTGGCTTTGGCAACCCCTGTTGCAACTGGTGATCCTCAGCAAGCGCCCTTTTACCAGCGGTGCCGCCTATAAATCCATTTGGAACGAAGCGGAAAATGAAAGCCCGCTGATGACGATCACCAAGGCACAAACCGCTAAGATTACAAACGTGATGCAAACTCGATACGGCAATGATGTCATGGTGGATTTCTGCATGCGCTACGGCAACCCATCAACGCAGTCCAAGGTAGCTGCGATGACTGCTGCCGGATGTCAGAAAATCCTGTTTTTCCCGCTCTATCCACAATACGCAGGGGCCACATCAGCCACAGCAAACGACGCGTTTTTCGCAGCACTTGCCAAAGAAAAATGGCAACCCGCCGCGCGCACGGTCCCGGCATATTTTGATCGGCCGGATTATATTGATGCTTTGGCGAAATCTATTGAAACGGCCTATGCAGCGGCGGAAACTAAGCCAGATATCCTGATTTGTTCATATCACGGCGTACCGATTCGCTATTTGACAGAGGGCGATCCGTATCACTGCCAATGCCAAAAAACCACGAGACTGCTGAAAGAGCGCCTTGGCTGGGATGACACCGAGATCATGACCACGTTTCAGTCAAAGTTTGGTCCCGAGGAATGGTTACAACCCTATACCGTCGAAGAAGTTGCCCGACAGGCAGAAGCCGGAAAAAAGAACATCGCGGTCTGTGCGCCAGCGTTTTCCGCGGATTGTATTGAGACACTCGAAGAGATCAACGAAGAGATCAAAGAGAGCTTCGAGCATGCAGGCGGTGAACAGTTTACCTATATCCCCTGTCTCAACGACGAGGATACACATATCGCGGCGCTATCGAATGTTATCGAAGAAAATCTGCAAGGATGGCTGGACTAACCCGCCAAACTTCTTGCCTCTAAAACGCAAAAAAGGCGGTGCATAACACCGCCTTTTTCGTTTTAGAAACCGCTAGCGATTAGTCGGAAGCAATAGCAGCAGCAACCACGACCAACAACAGAAGTGGGATCAGGACGCCGGAAGAAGAAGAAGATGCTTCTTCAACGATAACAGGCGCTTCGATGATTGGATCTGCCAAAGAACCGGCAAATGCAGTCGATGCAGCAGCTGACAAAGCAGCGGCGAGTACTAGTTTTTTCATATCTTTATCTCCAGAAAAGGCGTGCTGCACAAAAGCACATACACGCACCCAAGACTTACCTCGTAGGACTTTCTAAACATCATAGCTGGGTGAATGCAAACCCGGATTCCGATTTTAAGCCCCAGAATCAACCGAATGTCGTCAAATAAGCAACACTTGTGTGCCTACCTTGGTCATCGCAAACAGTTCGGCAATGTGTTCATTATAAAGGCCAATGCAGCCATTTGACGAGCGGCGACCAATTTTACGTGTGTCATGCGTGCCGTGAATACGGTAATATGTCCAACTTAGATACAATGCGTGCGTACCAAGCGGATTGTCCGGGCCTGGACCAACAAAAGCGGGCCACTCTGGGTTCCGCTTGAGCATGGAAGGCGTCGGTCGCCAGCTTGGCCCATCAACCTTTTGCACCACAGACGTCCGACCACGGCGCGTCAAATCCTCTGTAAGCGGCACACTTGATGGGTAAAGCTTGTACACACTTTGATCTTCAGACCAGAAATGCACTGCCCGGCTGTCGATATCGACAAGAATTGCGCCATTCTTTGTATTGGAAAAATAAGGCTGCCAATTCAGTGTGCGAAAGCTCGAGATGTTACGCCGGACGCTTTCAGTCAGATCGCGCTCGTTCTCGGTGGTGGCTGTGGAGTTTACCGCAGACGTGTCTTGCGCAATTGCGGGTGCGGCCAACATCGCCGCAGAGCCAGCCAAGAATCCCCGGCGGCTGCTTAAATTAAATCGCTTTTCAGACATTTGATGTCTCCATAAGTGAGCGTTTGGTATTTGTGGCTTATATATGGCCCGAAAGACGCAGTATCAAATCAAACCACCGTCATCTGGCAGAGTAACGCCGATGTGCGTTTGAACTGCAACGCATCCCACTGTAAGTGAGGCCAAACCAATTTGCGTGGAGCTGCGCCATGATCCGTATCCTTTCCATCCTACTCTCGTTAACGATTGCCATATCAGCCTGTGTGCCAGCGCCTGCCACAATCGGTTCAGACGGCAAGGCAGTGCCAAGAGCCTACAAAATCAGCCGCTTGGACGCAGGCAAAATTCAGTTTCGTATGCTTGATTCTGTTAATGCACTGCGCGGCTCTGCTGGTGTTGCCCCTGTTCAGCTTAACCCACAATTGAATGCCGCCGCGGCGACGCATTCGCGGGATATGTCGGTTCAAAACCGCCCTTGGCACTTTGGCTCTGACGGGTCGTCCCCTGTTGATCGCATTCAGCGTGTTGGATATTCAGGCCGCCTTGTCGGCGAAACCATTTCGGAAACCTACGAGACTGAGCTTGAAACACTTGCCGCTTGGATGGATCAGACAGACACACGGCGTGTGATCATGTCGCCCGACGCCCGTAACATGGGCTTTTCCTGGCATCAGGAAAGTGGCGGTAAAATCTGGTGGACCTTGGTGATGGGTAACTGAGCCTTCAGGTCAGCCCCAAACCTCACAACATCAAACGGATTTAAGCGTTAATCGCAATTGGCGTGCCATCGCGCACCATCGCATAAACGTCTTCGATCTGCCTGTTGGTCACTGAAATACAGCCCCAGGTCCAATCGCCTTTATCTTTTTTCCTTGGGTCTTTTTGCCCATGGATAAAGATGTCGCCACCCGGTGGTTTGCCCAACGCCTTGGCCACTTCGCGATCTTGTTCATTTGGATAGGAAATACCCAGCGACAGATGGAATTTGCTGTTCGGATTGCGCCGATCAATCCGGTACAATCCTTCGGGCGTACGCCCGTCACCCTCAAAGGTCTTGTGCCCAATCGGCGCGAAGCCCAGCTTAATCTTATAATCTTTCAGCACCTTGTCATGGTGCAGCAACATCATGCGACGCTCTTCTTTGTTGACGATCACATAAGTGACTTCCGGGCCATTGTACCGCTTGAACTTGCTATCAGCACACGCCCCCAGCGCCACAAGCGCCGTGCCACCTAGAATCAGATTTCTGCGTTTCATGTCCTGTTGTCCCAATGCCCAAGCCGTTCCGGCCCTTTTGAAAGTGCAGTAGCATATAGCCCATTATTTCGCAGTCAAAAAGTGGTGATGTGCCAAAATTCAGTAATCCATGTGGCCGCTCGGCAATGGCTTGCGCTTAGGGTGCTTTGGTCAGACAGGCCGCCAATTCCACATGTGATGACCACCGAAATTGATCCACGACCTGTACCCAATCCAAGGTATACCCAGCTTCAACCATCGCATGCGCATCACGTGCAAATGTGACCGGACTGCACGACACATAGGCAATGCGCGGCACAGATGCCTTGATCAATTCCGCGACTTGCCGTTCCGCCCCGGCGCGCGGCGGGTCCAGAACGACGGCATCTGTCTTGGCCAATTCATCCGGCAACATCGGACGCCTGAACAAATCCCGCGCCTCGGTTGTGATAGGCTTCAAACCCGCTGCCATCCGCCAACCATGATCCAGCGCGGACAACATTTCTGCTTCGCTCTCAACTGCATGTACACGGGCCTTTTCCGCCAAAGGCAAAGCGAACGTGCCGCACCCGGCAAACAGATCAGCAACGCTATCCGCATCGCCGACGGCTTCTTTGACTGCCGCCAGCAACGCCGCCTCACCATGATGGGTTGCTTGCAAAAACGCGCCGGGTGGCGGGGTGACCTGTGCCTTGCCAAATTGTTGATGCGGCGGATTGCGCATCGCGATCACATCGCCGTCCCAGCTTAGCCGGGCAAGCCCCAATTGATCACAAAGCTGCGCCAGTTCCTGTTGCAGCGGACCGTCCAGCGGTTTGCCGTTTTGCACCGCAACATCCAAACCATATTTCGATGATGTTACTGTCACAGCAAGCGCTGCTTTGCGGCTGGTTCCGACAATCGCAAGCTGTTGCGCAATCGGCAATGCCGCCAGCACTTCAGGCTGCACCAGCTGGCAATCAGGTACTTCGATCACAACATCAGAGGCACGTCCGTGAAACCCGGCCATCGCACCGCTTTTTGTACGTTTGGCAGCAAAAGTCGCGCGTCGGCGCGATTGCGCAGGTGAGGTAATGATGGGCCGAAAAACAGTTTCCAACCCATGCGCATTAAGTGCGCTGCGCACCACCTCAAGCTTCCAATTTGCAACAAATTCATCTGACGCATGTTGTAACTGGCACCCGCCGCAGGATTTGAAATGTCGGCATGGTGCCGACACCCTGTTGTCGCTGGGTGTGACGATACGAACGTCACGCAATGATTGCCCATCCGCCACTCCGGTCACGACCTCGCCCGGCAATGTGATCGGAGCATAGAGCGGACCATCAGCAATGCCATCGCCATGGTGACCTAATCGGATGATTGTATATGTCGTCATGCCCCGGCCATACAGGTGCCTGCGACGTTGCTAAAGCCCTATTCGGCAGCCTGCGCATTTAGAAATCCGCCGGACTGCCGATTCCAATAGCGTGCGTAAAGCCCCGATTGCGCCAGCAAAGCCTCATGTGTACCGATCTCGACAATACGACCTTCATCCATCACAACGATCCGATCCATTTCGGTTAACGTGGAGAGACGGTGCGCAATGGCCAACACAGTCTTACCCTCCATCACACGCACCAACGCCGCCTGAATGGATGCTTCAACTTCGCTATCGAGCGCCGACGTCGCCTCGTCCAGAACAAGAATCGGTGCGTCCTTCAAGATGGCGCGCGCCAACGCAATACGCTGGCGCTGGCCACCGGACAGCTTTACCCCCCGCTCACCCAAATGCGCGTCATATCCTTGTCGACCTTTGTGATCCTGTAGGTCATGGATAAACGTATCCGCTTCGGCGCGTTTGGCGGCATCGATCACCTCTTCTCGCGTCGCATCAGGACGGCCATAAAGAATGTTATCCAACGCAGAGCGATTGAACATCGCGGTCTCTTGCGTGACCATGCCGATATTGCGACGCAGGCTTTCTTGGGTCACATCGCGCAGATCATGACCATCAATCGAAATGTTACCTTTTTCCGCCTCATAGAGCCGCAATAGCAACGCAACCAAAGTTGATTTCCCAGCACCGGATGCACCAACGATACCTAGCTTTTCACCCGGCTTAATCGTTAGTGTGATGCCATCAATTCCCCCAGTTTTACGCCCGTAAGCAAAGCCAAGATTGGTAATGTCGATCTGGCCTTTCGAAACGGCAAAGTCATGTGCGTCAGGCGTATCCTCAAGTCGTGCGCGCGGGGTGAGCGTGCGCATGCCATCTTCAATCTCACCAAGGTTGGAATAGATCGCCATCAGCGTAAAACTGACCCACCCGGTCATTTGCGCAATACGGATCGCAATCGCACCCGCCGCAACGATGTCGCCCTCGGATGCCAATCCGCGTTGCCACAACAACAAGGTGCCACCCAGCAGCAAGACAGGCAGCAACCCCGCAAGGCTCATCAACGCCAAACGAAAGCCCGCAGCGAGATAGCCAAACTCAATTGCCCGCGCCCGAAAGACCTGCATGGCGCCCAGCGCTGCGCGATCTTCGTGATCGGCATGGGCAAACAGTTTGACGGTCTTAATATTGGTGATGGTATCGACCACTTGCCCCGAAACCATCGCACGCGCGCCTGCCCGTCCAGCGGATCGTTTGCGTACACGCGGCAGAAACCAGTTGATCAGCGCAAAATACAAAAGCAGCCAAACTGAGAACCCGACCGCCACGCGCCAGTCGATCGCGATCAGCAACGCCACCGACCCCAGCAGGGACGCCAGCGCAAAAGCCACGACATTGATCATCTCGACAGCAACATCGGTTACAGCGCGCGCCGCCTGCATCTGTTTCTGTGCGATGCGCCCCGCAAAATCATCATCAAAAAATGTGACGTTCTGACCCAGGGTCCAGCGGTGCAACCTCGACAGCACCATGGGGTTCACATTTGGCCCCACCATGATTGAGTTTGATGCCGCCGATAGGCCAAACAGCAAGGGGCGCACCAGCAGGAAAAAAGTAATCGCCCCAAGGATCAGTGCGATATTGGATCCATCGAAAAACTGCTCCGGACCCGCCGTAACAGTCGCATCAATGACCTTGCCCAATATCCACGCAGTCCCCGCCTCCATCGCGCCGGCGAAGGCGGAAATCAACGCAGCCAAACACAACACTGGCCAAGCGCCGGACAGACACCAACGCATGAACGCTCCCAACGTTTGTGGCGGCGCACCATTGGCCTTGGCAAACGGTCTGATCCAGTCTTCAATCTTCACGCGTCATCATCCATTTTCAGAAACCCGCCACTTTGGCGCGCCCAGAAATCTGCATATAGCCCACCACGCGCCAAAAGCGCGTCATGGCTGCCTTCTTCGACAATCCGGCCCTCATCCATCACCAGAATACGGTCCATTTCGGCGATGGTGGAAAGGCGGTGCGCAATCGCGATCACGGTCTTGCCCTCCATCATTCCATACAGCGTTTCTTGGATCGCGGCCTCTACCTCACTATCAAGCGCGCTGGTCGCTTCGTCCAGCAACAGGATCGGCGCGTCCTTGAGGATCACCCGCGCCAACGTGATCCGTTGGCGTTGACCACCGGACAGTTTCACACCACGTTCACCAACACGCGCATCATATCCGTGCCGCCCTTCGGGGTCTGACAAATCAAGGATAAACTCATGCGCCTGCGCCTGCTTGGCTGCCGCAATCATCTGTTCCTCGGATGCATCCGGGCGACCATATAGAATGTTGTCACGGACAGAACGGTGCAGAAGCGAGCTGTCCTGCTGCACCATGCCGACATGTCGCCGTAGACTGTCTTGCCGCACCGATGTGATGTCTTGACCGTCGATTTCAATGCGTCCGCCTTCGGGATCATAAAACCGCAACAACAGCTTCACGAGGGTCGATTTCCCCGCACCAGACCGCCCCACTAAACCGATTTTTTCGCCCGGTTGGACCGTCATATCAATAGATTGCAAGCCACCAGATGACCGTCCGTAATGGTGTGTCAGCCCCTTCATCTCGATCTTGCCTTGATGCAAGTTCAACACTGGTGCCGACGGATCATCCACCAGATTGATCGGTTGCGCGATGGTTTCCATGCCCTCGGACACCACGCCCAATTCACGGAAGAACGACGATAGCGCCCACATAATCCAGCCGGTCATCGAATTGAGCCGCAAGGTCAGCGCAGCGGCGGCGGCAACGACGCCAACGCTTGCTTCGCCCGACATCCATAAGGCCAGAGCCCAGCCGACGACACCGACAATCAGCAAACCATTCAGCGCCACCAAGGTCATGTCCATGATGGTGAAAATTCGCATCTCTTTCTGAAAGGTCTGCCGCGCCTCTTCGATGGCTTCCTTGGCAAAATCCACCTCAAGATCATGATGCGCAAACATCTTGACCGAATGAATATTGGTATAGGCATCGACCACCCGGCCCGTCACTTGTGACCGCGCATCCGATGCCGCCTTGGACGCCGGGCCCACACGTTTCACCGTCCATGCCACCAAACAGGCATAAAGCGCGAACCACCCGACGAGCGGCATCAGCAATCGAAGATCCGACGTCGACAATAAAATCGCCGCGCCGATCATGTAGGCCAGCGAATAGGAAATCGCATCGAACACCTGAAACACAACCTCACCCGCTGCCGGGGGGGTCTGCATAATCCGGTTGGCAATGCGCCCGGCAAAGTCATTTTCAAACCAGCCCACGGATTGCCTTAACACCTGCCGATGCGCGCGCCAGCGGATCAGCGTGCCAAAATTCGGCAGGATGGTGTTGTTGAGCAATGCCACATCCAGACCTTGCAAAATCGGCCGAATGAAGATCACGAACAGCGCGACGATAATCAACTCTGTGCCGTAGTCATTCCACATCTGTGCGGGGTCAGTGCCCAACAGATCAACGATCCGGCCCATGTAATAAATCAGGCCAATCTCAATCGCGGCGACCACAATCGACATGAATGCCGTAAGGGCAAACACCCAGATAAAGGGCTTGGAATATTCACGCAAGAACGGCCACAACGTTTGGGGTGGTTGGTCATTCTCAACGTATCCCACATAGGGATTAATGAGGTTTTCAAAGAAACGAAACATGGCGGGAAACCTTAGGATAGATAGCGCAAAATGATCAGGCGCTGCAGCGGCAGGCCCAACAAGGGGGTGTGGTTACTTCAGGCTTAGCTGAACCAGATCCCGCGATACATTTTGCATTCCTCCATCTCTATGTGTCCTGATCTAGCGAAGTTCGCGCCGACTGTCGACCCTTCAGGGCAGATCAAGCAGTTGCGCTTTGG
>JBPOFE010000129.1:0-10175 GCA_051252035.1 Sulfitobacter sp. | reverse complement strand
CAAGAGCGAGATCAGCGGGACAAGGACCACTTCGGCCCATTTTGGCATCACGTCCATCTCAGACCTCCTTGCTCGCGTCGCCGCTGACATGGGCGAGGTTTTCTTCAATTTCAGCGACAGAATGCGGCGTATCGGTGTCGGTGATCCCCGCCATCAGCAGGCCCAGCTCTTTTTCATTGGTCTCAGCCGGGTCGCGCATGCCCATGACGCGGCCATCGAACATCACTGCGATACGGTCAGACAGGGCGAGGATTTCTTCGAGTTCAACCGAGACCAGCAAGATCGCTTTGCCCTGATCACGCAGGGCGACAATTTGCTGGTGGATGAATTCAATCGCACCAATATCCACGCCGCGCGTCGGCTGGCCGATCAGCAGCAGATCAGGGTTGCGTTCAATCTCACGCGCCAGCACGATCTTCTGCTGATTGCCGCCTGAAAAATTCTTGGCTTCTAGTTTCGGATCCGGTGGCCGCACGTCAAAGCGCGCCATTTTTTCAACGGTATCCGCGCGAATGGCGTTGTTGTTCATCAACACACCACTGCGATAGCTGGGGTCGTCATGATAGCCAAAGGCGGTGTTTTCCCAGGCGTGGAAGTCCATGATCAGACCTTCGCGTTGGCGGTCTTCGGGGACATGTGCAATCCCACGGGCGCGCCGGGATTTACCGTCTGAGTATTTGCCGGTGAGGTCAAGCTTCTGACCATTTACGGTAATTTCACCAGTGCCGTCCTCGTAACCGCCAAGCACCTCAAGCAGTTCTGACTGGCCATTTCCGGCAACCCCGGCGATGCCGAGAATTTCACCTGCGCGCACTTGCAGATCAATACCGCGCAGGCGTTCAACTCCCTTGTCGTCCACGACCTTCAGGCCTTTGACGTCCAAGATGACGTCACCGGGTGTCGCGGGCGTTTTATCGACGCGCAGCAATACTTTACGGCCGACCATCAGCTCTGCCAGCTCGGCGGGAGAAGTCTCGGAGGTTTTCACTGTCGCGGTCATTTCACCGCGGCGCATTACGGAAACCGTGTCGGTAATTTCCATGATTTCGCGCAGCTTGTGAGTGATCAGAATGATGGTTTTGCCCTCAGAGCGCAGCCGCCCCAGAATGCGGAACAATTGATCCGCTTCCGCCGGGGTCAAGACGCCCGTGGGTTCATCAAGGATCAGAATATCCGCTTGACGGTACAGCGCTTTGAGGATTTCCACCCGCTGCTGCATACCGACGCCGATGTCTTGGATCAATGCGTCGGGATCGACGTTCAGCCCGTAATCCTCTGCCAGTTCCACCAATGATCGGCGCGCTTTGGCAAGCGAAGGTTTCAGGCTCCATCCGTCTTCGGCACCCAGAATGATATTCTCAAGCACCGTAAAATTCTCAACCAGCTTGAAATGCTGGAACACCATGCCGATGCCTGCTGCAATCGCAGCCTGACTGTCGGGGATGTCAGTTTTTTGTCCGCTAATGAACACCTCGCCTTTGTCGGCTTTGTAAAAACCGTACAGGATCGACATCAGCGTTGATTTGCCCGCGCCGTTTTCGCCAATGATCCCATGGATCGTGCCCGGCATGACGCGGATGGAAATGTCTTTGTTGGCCTGCACCGGGCCAAAGGCTTTGGAAATGCCTTTGAGCTCAATCGCGGGGGCTGTTGTTGAGGCAGCCGTTTCCGGCTGCCCCGATGTTTTGATGGTCGTCACGCTCAGAAGCTCAGGTCTGGGCAGCTGTCGTCAGACATATAATCGTGAACCTGCAACGAGCCGTCCGCGATTTTGGCCGAGGCCGCGTCAACAGCAGCCTGCATCTCGGCGCTGACCAGATCAGCGTTGTTTTCATCCATCGCATAGCCAACGCCGCCATTGGCGATGCCCATGACGTTAAAGCCCTTTTCCATGCCGGGCCCGTCTGTCATCGCCTGATACACGGCATTATCAACACGCTTCATCATCGATGTCAGAACCTTGCCCGGATGCAGGTGGTTTTGGTTGCTGTCCACACCCACAGACAAGATGCCCTCATCCGCTGCGGTCTGCAGAACGCCAACGCCCGTGCCACCAGCGGCGGCATACACCACATCAGCGCCTTGGCTGATCTGCGCTTTGGTCAACTCAGAACCCTTTACCGGATCATTCCACGCGGCAGGTGTTGTGCCTGTCATATTGGCAATCACAGTTGCATCCGCGTTCACTGCTTTGACGCCCTGGGCATAGCCACAGGCGAATTTGCGGATGAGCGGGATATCCATACCGCCGATAAAGCCAACGGTATTCGATTCAGACGCCATCGCGGCCATCATACCAACCAGATATGATCCTTCGTGCTCGTTGAACACAACCGAACGCACGTTGGGCTGATCCACAACCATGTCGATGATGGCAAAGTCGGTTTCCGGATAGTCAGGCGCAACTTGGTTCAGGATGTCACCAAAAGCAAAACCAGTCATGATGATCGGGTTTGCGCCGGCTTCTGCGAAACGGCGCAGTGCCTGCTCACGCTGAGCTTCAGACTGCAATTCGATTTCGCGGAAGGTTTCGCCAGTTTCTTCGGCCCAACGGGTTGCGCCAGCAAAGGCGGCTTCGTTGAAGGATTTGTCGAACTTGCCACCAAGGTCAAAGATCAGCGCAGGTTCTGCCAATGCGGCACCAGCACTGAGTGCGACGGCGGCAGCAGCGCCCATAAATTTTGTCATAAGGGTCATAGATGTCTCCCAGGTTTCTAATTGGGGCGGGGCCAGCTTGGCCCCAAGCCCGCGATCATATGATCAGGTGCAAATTTGGGCGGACAGGGGGGAAGGGTCAACTGCTTTCTTAAGGGAAAGCAGGTTAATCGTAGCTTGCCGGGGTGAAATCGGTGCAAGACATCAAAATCGCATCGACCGATTTGCCCGAGGTGCGGGTGTAATAGGCGACGCGTGTGCCTTGGATAGCAAAACCGAATCTCGTGTAGAGGGTGAGGGCAGGTAAATTATCTGCGGCGACCTCCAGATATGCGACTTCGGCGGTTGTTCCCAAGGTGTTAAACCATTGTTTCATAAGCTGGTGTGCCGTGCCCTGTCTGCGGTGATCTGGATGCACCGCAAGGCTCAGCAGTTCAGATTCGCCAGCAACCGTCCGGGTGAGGGCATAGCCCTGCTCAGCATGATACACTTGGATCAGCGGGTCTTTGATAAAGGTTCTGAATTCTTCAACCGACCAAGGCCGCTCATCGTCGAATGCCAAGCGATGCAGGTCCGCCATGGTTTCCGGTGTCACGGCAACATCACTGGTGCGGCATCACGACCCGGTGCCGCATCTGCGGCGCGCAGATAAAGCGGGGCAGGGCGTTTGGTTTCGGTCTGGTAACGGGCGGCGGCAAGCCGTGCGATGGCTTCGGCGATGGGATGCGCGGGTGCGCGCCCGCCCGTACCGATGAGCGGGCCATCAAAGGTGGGCAGGTCTGTTGCAGGAATTTGCTTTGGCTCAGAGAGTTCAGGGTTCTCAAAGCCTTGCAGGTACACCATGTCGCGCGGTGCGTTCACCGCAATCGCACAGGGACCATCCGTGCCAAGCCGCATCGCATCAAAACTCGACACCCCAACAGCAGGCACGCCAAGGCCAAGTGCGAGCCCGCGCGCGGCGGAGACCGAAATACGGATACCCGTGAAATTGCCGGGCCCAATGCCGACGCCAATCGCGGTCAGATCGGTGACCGCAATACCAGCTTTTGTCATCAACTCCTGACACAAAACCAGCAACCGCTCTGCCTGACCCTTGGCCATTGATTCAACGGCGCTTTGCAGGATTTGGTCGCCTGACAGCAAAGCGGCCGCACAATGCGCGGCCGATGTGTCAAATGCCAGAATAAGCGGTGCTTCAGGCAACCGGACGTACCTCTGTCACCTCGGGGATATAATGGCGCAGCAAGTTTTCAATGCCCATTTTCAAGGTCAGTGTAGAGGACGGGCAGCCTGCGCAGGCCCCTTGCATATGGAGATAAACAACGCCGCGATCAAAGCCATGAAAGGTGATGTCGCCGCCGTCTTGGGCCACAGCAGGGCGCACGCGACTGTCGAGCAACTCTTTGATCTGGTTCACGATTTCACCGTCTTCGCCATCATGGGCGGCGTGGCCGGATGTGGCCTCGTGATCAGCGGCCATGACGGATTGACCAGACTGGAAATGCTCCATGATCGCACCAAGCAGAGCAGGCTTGATGTGATCCCAATCTACAGCGTCGGCCTTGGTAATGGTTACGAAATCCGTACCGAAAAATACCCCGGTTACGCCCTCAACGCCAAACAAGCGTGTGGCAAGTGGCGAGCCACCCGCAGCGTCGGGCGTCGGGAAATCCGCGGTGCCCACCTCCAGAACCGACTGTCCCGGCAGGAATTTTAGGGTCGCTGGGTTTGGTGTGGATTCTGTTTGAATAAACATGGCGGTTTCCTTGGTTTGGCGCAGTTTTTATATGAGACTTGGGGGCGGTGAAGTCAAGGTTTGGAATGATTCTAAATCATGGCCCAGCTTGAGCGAAATCGGGGTAGATGGCTATTTTTTGCCCGCTCAAAAATACCGCTTAGCGAAATCAAATTTCAGGCGTATATGGCGTTTTATTGGTGCATGAGTCGCCGGGCCGGAACCCCGTATCGACTGCGCTGCACCCCTCCATGGAGAAGAAAATGGATATACTGCTTGGTCTCGGCACGTTGGCTGCGACTGGTCTTTTGCTGTCTTTCGCATATGGCGCGCATCGCCGCCCAACCCCGGCGAAATGGACCCGTATTCCGGGGTTAAGCATGCTGACCTGCGTGACCCTGACATTGATGGGACCGGTCGGACTTGGTTTCCTGATCAAGGCGGCAATTACACCGGGGCAAGAGCTTGCCAGTTTGAGCGCCGTTTCCATGACAGTAACCGCTGCTTTGGTTGCGGTGGCGGTACTGGCCAGCCCGATCCTGATCCAGCCTGCGCGGCGTAAGGCGGTGGCTGTGGGGCGTCCAGTTGCTGACAACCGCAACGTTGCGCCAGTCCAAGATGCTGCAATCGCAGCTTAAAATGCGAAAGGGCAGGATAATCATATCCTGCCCTGACTAGCTTTATGTGATGGCCTCAAGGCGTTCCTTGCTTAAATCGCCCGGCACAATTGTGATCGGAACAGGCAAGGTGCCCGCGCTGCGTGACAATTGCGTCACCAGCGGGCCGGGGCCTTTTTTCTTGTCAGCGCTGGCGCCCAACACCAGCACGCCAACCTCTGGGTCTTCAATCACATATTGAATGATCTCGTCTGCGGGCACGCCCTCGCGGATCACCAATTCTGGATCGACGTTTTGTTTGTCGCGCATCCATTTCGCAAAGACTTCGAAATGTACTTCGATGCGTTCACGCGCTTCTTCGCGCATGAGGTCACCAACACCGATCCAGTGGTTGAATTCATCTGGTGGAATAACAGACAGAACCGTCACGCCACCCCCGGTATGGCCCGCACGCAGGGCGGCAAATCGCATCGCATTCAGACATTCGGTGCTGTCATCCAGCACAACAAGGAACTTACGCATTTGGGGTCTCCCTTTGGGCGCAGATCATGGCGCTTGAACACGGTCCGCGCAATCGCAATCTGCGTCTGGATCGGTCATGGGCGGGAGACTGGACAGGTCTTACCGCTCGGACGCGGCCCAATCCCAATACATCTCGCGAACGCGCCGGGTGACAGGATTGGCGTTTGGGCCAATGCCATAAGACGTGTCGTCAAACGCCTTGACCGGGGTGACTTTCATCATGTTACCGGAAAGGAAGACCTCGTCCGCCGCATGAAAATCGTCAAATGACAGCACAGCCTCATGCACTTTCATGCCATCCGCGATCATGTTTTTCATGTGCCGCGCGCGGGTGATCCCGGCCAGAAACGTGCCGTTTGGGATGGGGGTAAAGATTTCGCCATCCTTGACCATAAATACATTGGCAGACGCCGATTCCGCAACATTGCCCATGGCATCGGCGACCAATGCGTTGTTAAAACCCTTGCTGCGCGCCTCTACCATCATCCGGGCATTGTTGGGGTAAAGGCACCCGGCCTTGGCGTTGACCACATTGTCTTCCAGAACGGGGCGGCGGAAACGGGTCCGCGTTAAAGTTGTGGTTGCTTCTGGCGGGGCCATGGGGATTTGTTCAAGCGAGATGGCAAAACCTGTGGCCCCTTCACGCGGCACAATGCCCAATTCATCGCCCGCAAGCGCCCAATACATCGGACGGATATAGACGGCCGCATCACGCGGATAGCTCGCCAATCCCTCGCGGACCATTGCGACCATATCGGCAGTCTCGACGGTCGGAGTGATCATCAGTGCGCGTGCGGACCTGTTGATGCGCGCACAATGCGCCTCAAGATCCGGGGACAGCCCGTCAAACAACCGCGCCCCGTCAAACACAGTTGTGCCCAGCCACGCGCCATGGTCAGCGGCCTTGATAATAGACAGATCACCATCATGCCACGTGCCGTCAAAATAGGTTTTAATATGGGTGCCGGTGGCCATTTGGATTTCCTTTATGGTGCGCTGCGGTAGATACCTTCGGGCAGGTTTAGTGCCGCCGTCAGATCGCGCAATTGGTCGGGTGACAGGGTAATCTTGCTGATCTTATCGGTGCGGGGGTCCCATTGTTCAAAGGTGATCTCGCTGGCAAATGCCTGCACGGTCACATCCTCGCGCAGGGGCGTTGCACCCTCGTCGATCAGCGTGATTACGGTCGCGTCAAATTCGTGTTCGATGGTAAACATGCCCCAAACCTGATCGTTTCGGCGGATCATTGCAAGAGAGTGATTCAAAGTGATGTGATCGGGGTGGTCCCCGCACGCAGGCGTGCTAAAACAACTACAAAGCAGGCACCGCCAAAAGGAACAAATATGAAAATCACCAAGGCCTTTGGCGTGATCATTGCCGCAGCCCTTTTGGCGGCTTGCGAGGTCACCACAGTTTCGCCCGGCCCCACTGGTCCGGAAACACCTGTCACGGCACCGCGATCAAGTGGTGCGACATTTTCCGCATCGCAAGCGGCGCGTAGCTTTGTCCGGGTGGTCAACACGGTTGAACCCGTGGCGGAACGCGAATGCCGCGCGCGAACAACCGGGGTCAATTGTAATTTCAATATCGTCGTTGATGACCGCCCCGGCCAGCCCGCGAATGCGTTCCAGACATTGGACAAACAGGGCCGGCCAATTGTTGCGTTTACACTGGCGCTGATCGCTGAGGCGCGCAACGAAGACGAATTGGCCTTTGTTCTGGGCCACGAAACCGCGCACCACATCGCGGGCCACATCGGGCGGCAACAGCAAAACGCGGTCGCCGGTGCCGTGGTGGCAGGCGGATTGGCGGTTCTGCTGGGGGGCGACAGCAATGCGATTGAAGCCGCACAGCGCACAGGCGCGCAAGTCGGCGCGCGCAGTTATTCCAAAAACTTTGAGCTTGAGGCCGACGCCTTGGGCGCGATAATCACCCAACGCGCCGGATACGACGCATTGCGCGGCGCGCAGTTTTTCGCGCGCATCCCTGATCCGGGTGACAAGTTCCTTGGCACACACCCGCCCAACGCATCGCGGCTTGACGTTGTGCGCCGGACGGTTGCCGGGCTTTAAACCCTCTCGACGGGCGGGCGGATCAGGTAAAGCGCAATGCCAATCAGCGACATGCAGACCCAAAACATCTGGATCAGTGCCGAGGCAAGGTTAAAGCTGACGGTGAGGCCGATCAGGACACATAGGGCGGCGGTGAGGTTGAGCGCGAAAAATATCAACGATCCGCCGCTGATCACCCGCGTGGTCAACAAAGTATAATTCATCACATAAAGCCCGAAACCGAGGACGCCGACATATTCGATCAGGTGCGGGGACAGAGGTACTAACATCATTATTAAAATCCAGAAATATAAGAGTTGGCAGAATCAATTGTGTAAAAAACTTGGTGAATATGTCTGAACGCTAGCTTGTTGTTGGGTAGCCGCATATGGCGGTATTCCTTACCTATGGTCCGGGCGTTGAGAACAGGGGGCAACAGATGGTGGGCTTGATCAAACTGGGAAACGTGCTGAGCGATCGCGGATCAAAATACGCGGTTTCGGGGTGCCCGGTTGCGGACCGCGCTGGTGTTGATGCTGCACTGAAAGATTTGAAGCGTGGGAAATCTTACGCCAAGGCCACCCATAATACATGGGCGGTGCTGTTGACCGAGGGTGGCGCGCTCAAAGGTGACGATGGCGAGGCGGGTGCAGGCATGGTGATCGTGCGCATGCTGGAAAGAGAGGGGCTGCACGACCATCTGATCATTGTAACCCGTTGGTTTGGCGGCAAACACCTGGGCGGAGATCGGTTTCGCCATGTTCAGACCTGCGTGCGGATGTATCTGGATCAGGGCGCTTGAACGCTTAAGGATATGGCAATGAAAAAGCAGATTGAGGCCATGAGAACAAAGACATGCCAGATCGCGTTCTGGTAGGGCATACCGTCGCGCTTATAGATGATGGTGCCGAGAGAATAGATCAATCCACCAACGCCGATCAGCGCCACGGCCAGACCCGGTAGTGTTTTGAGCATCGGCCAGATCAACAAGGCCGACAGCCAGCCCATGCCAAGATAAAGTGCCAAGGATCCGCGCCCGTCGATGCGCCAAAAGAACAATTTGGCGATGGCTCCGACCACGGCGAGCGCCCAGACGAGGCCAAGGATGCCATAGGCAAACCCGGTGCCGATGACCATCACAAGTGGCGCGTAAGTCCCTGCGATCTTGAAGTAAATTGCAGCATGATCGATGCGGCCCAGTAGCGCGCGGGTTTGGTCAAACGGGGCAAGGTGATAGATCGCCGAAGCGGCAAAAGCCAAAATCATGCAGCCCGCATAGATTGCCGTAGCAGTCATGGGGCCGTCCGTGATGGCGGTTTGCTGTAGCAAAATAATGCTGGCGGGAATGGCAAAGGCAAGCCCGGCAAAATGCACAAGACCGTCGGCAAGAGTTTCAGAAGGGGACGTAGGATAGGGCATGACCCAATGCTAGCACCGGAACATGAACGAACCATGATGACTTTGCGTCAGTATCACGTCGGTATCGCGTCGGTATTATAGAGGCGCCGAGGTCAGCGCGGCTTGTTCCCGTCAATCCAGCGCGACATCAGGGTCTTGTCGTGAAAACACTCACGCGGCACCTCGCGACGTTTGAGCCGGGCAATACGTTCGGCAAAGGCGACCTGCTTGGACGACGGATAATTGTCGAACTTCCCCTTGGGCGCGGGGGCCTTGTGCGTGTCGATCCAAGCGGAGAGTTTTGCGCGGTCTTGCTCAATCCCCGGCGGCAGCGCGGTGCCAGATTTCGCGGCAAGAACGCGGGCATAGGCGATCTGCTTTTCCGTCGCGGCCAGCGGTTGGGTCAGCGGCAGATCGTGCTGCACAGGTGAGGCCCCTTGGGCGGGGGTAAAGATGCCGGGAAACTGAGGTTGAAAGGACATGGCAGCGTTCCTTGTTCAGATTTGGTTAATATATAGAACATAGGGGGAACATTTGCAAGGATATTCCAGAATCAAAGAACGGCATCATTAAAAAATCCGCATTCTGATCTGGACCTGTGATGGTCTAAACGCCCCGGAGGAACCTCCTGATCCCTTGGAGAAAACTCCCTTAATGGTAGTGATTTTTGGAAATTTGGGTATTACAGGTTGAAATTTTGGCAAAAAAATGGCTTGATACTCGGATAACGAGTAATTTTTTGACCCGTTAACAACCTACACAAAATTTAATTTAGGGAGCCTTACCATGGCCACATATCATTCATTTGACGAAAAGAAGATCAACGAAGCCCTCCAAACAGTACGTGATCATCATTCCGACATGACGTTGGATAGCGTCAGTGCAGCAACGGATATCACCGGCAACACCCACATGCAGATTGCCGGCGGCTGTATCTCAGTCACTGTTGAAAACGGAAAGATTTGTTTGAGCTTGCCACTCGGGATTGGGAAAATTTGTTTGCCGATTCCATCATCAATACCGAACGGGACCGCGGCGCAGGCGTGCATCCATATCTGTACGACATTCGGTATTCCAACGGGCGTTAAAGTCACTGTGACTGTCGCTGGGGTCACCGTTGTCAGCCAATCTTTTGGAAAATGCTGATCTGATCAAATGAGGCATGCCGACCGATCGATATGATTGGTCGGCATCTTA
>JBPOFE010000128.1:0-10324 GCA_051252035.1 Sulfitobacter sp. | reverse complement strand
CCCAATTCGCCGGTATAGGCCACGCGGATCGCACGCACCGGGCACATGCCCAATTCGATATTGCGCATGGTCAGCCACGGGAACCGCTTGTTCGACAGCACTGTCGATGGATCGGCATCTTTGACGATCTCGTTCAGCACGTCCCGCGACTTTGGCCCTGCAATGGCGAAAACACCCCACTGCGTTGTCACATCATGGCATTCGATATAGCCAAATTCGGGCGCTTTATCTTCAATCGCCTTGCGCAGATAATCGCTGTCATAGGCGGTCCAAGCCCCTGCGGACACGAGGTAATATTCATCCTGCGCGATCCGCACAATTGTGTATTCCGTGCGCGTGGTCCCCGCACCTGTCAGCGCGTAAGTCAGGTTGATGCGACCGACGGAGGGCAATTTGTTGCAGGTGAACCAGTCAAGGAATGCCGTGGCACCGGGGCCTTTGACGACATGTTTGGTGAAAGCGGTCGCGTCGATCAGGCCAACGCCCTCACGGATTGCTTTTGCTTCATCCACCGCATGTTGCCACCATCCCCCGCGCCGGAAAGACCGTGCGTCGTGGTCATTGAACCCTGCGGGGGCAAAATAGTTCGGGCGTTCCCAACCGTTGACCCAGCCAAATTGTGCACCCCGTGCCGCCTGACGATCATAGGCTGGCGATGTCCGCAGCGGGCGGCAGGCGGGACGTTCTTCATCCGGGTGGTGCAGGATATAGACGTGGTCGTAGCATTCCTCGTTCTTGCGCGCGGCAAATTCGGTGGTCATCCAGTCGCCGTAACGCTTTGGGTCAAGCGATGCCATGTCGATCTCTGCTTCACCTTCGACCATCAACTGTGCCAGATAATACCCCGTGCCGCCCGCTGCCGTGATCCCGAAGGAGAACCCTTCGGCCAGCCACATGTTGCGCAGACCCGGTGCCGGCCCCACCAAGGGGTTGCCATCCGGCGTGTAACAAATCGGGCCGTTGAAATCGTCCTTGAGGCCGGAGTTTTCACAAGACGGCACCCGGTGGATCATCGCCTCGTACTGCGATTCAATCCGCTCCAGATCCAACTGGAACAGGTCGGCGCGGAAGCTGTCCGGCACCCCGTATTCAAACCGCGCAGGCGCGTTTTTCTCGTAGACACCCAGGATCCAACCGCCACGTTCCTCACGCACATATGACTGCGCATCGGCGTCACGCACAACCGGGTGTTCCGCATTGCCTTCGCCACGCCATTTTACCAGCTCGTCGTCCTTGTCCATGACAATAAACTGATGCTCAACCGGGATCGCTGGCATTTTGATGCCCAGCATTTTCGCCGTGCGCTGCGCGTGGTTGCCCGATGCGGTGACGACATGTTCTGCAGTAATGACAATCTGTTCGTCAGACGGCACAAGGTTGCCACCCTTTTCCACCATCTTGGTGGCGGTGACTTCCCAATGGGTGCCGTTCCAGTGAAACGCATCCGCCTGCCATTTGCGTTCAATCATCACGCCGCGTTGACGTGCGCCCTTGGCCATCGCCATGGTCACATCCGCCGGGTTAATATAGCCATCGGTCTGGTGATACAGCGCACCTTCCAAATCCTCGGTACGGATCAAAGGCCATTTGGCCTTGACCTCATCCGGCGTCAAAAACTCATAGGGCACGCCGCAGGTTTCCGCAGTCGAGGCATAGAGCATGTATTCGTCCATACGCTCTTTGGTCTGTGCCATGCGCAGATTGCCGACCACGGCAAAGCCCGCGTTCAGCCCGGTTTCTTCCTCAAGGGTTTTGTAGAACTTGATAGAATAATCGTGGATGTGGGTCGTGGCGAACGACATGTTGAAATACGGCAGCAAGCCTGCCGCGTGCCAGGTCGAGCCGGACGTCAATTCGTCACGTTCCAGCAACATGACATCATCCCATCCGGCACGTGCCAGATGATAGGCAATCGACGTTCCCACGGCACCGCCGCCCACAACCAATGCTTTGACCTGAGTTTTCATATCTCGATTCCCTTGGACAGATTTGGAACCGTTTTAATCGCCGCCGTGCATAATCGCACGCACCAGACGACAAGACATGGCAAAAAACCGACCTTATGGCACTTGGTCATGTCGCAGTATCAATTTTGGATTAGCGACAGCAGGTTCTAGAAATCAGAATAGTCCTGCGACAATGCGTTTCTGGCCTGCTGCGCAATATTTTGGCGGTTTGCCATAATCTCGGCCGCGCTCATATTCGCAAGGTCCGCCGGATCAATTCCCCCGCTGAGCTCGCGCGGTTTGTTGCGCTCTTGGATAGCGGCAAGCCTGTTGCCACTTTGCGCATCATCTGACCCGGTCACTTTTTGCCGTATCCGCGCCCAAAAGCTCTGCTTTTGCATAGCGCGATCCGCTTTCACCATCGCCTGCAACTGCGGGCTGTCTTTGACAAAGTCATCTATGTCCTGCTCCGTGCTGCGCGGTGGCGACGAAAACGAAGCGGTGGTCGTGGCCATCGGTCGGCTGATCTGTGGCAGGGACGCAATGCGTGGACCGGGATCACGTTCCATCAAATTCACGACGCGAGATTGCAGGTTCTGAGCATAGTGCGTCAGACTGGTAATTTCACCGGGGTTTTTGGCTGATTGAGCGCTGAAATCATACATCACGCCGCCAGAGCCAATCGTCATTGCCAACCCAAGGGTCAATAGTATTTTACTCATTCTACCTGCTCCTCATTGCTGTGGTGCAAATCAACAGAGCATTGGGGAATTTTTGAGGCATGGAAACGACGATGGTGGGGCCGCTTCTCTATCCGCCATATCATCTCGGCAGGATCTTACCCGGATTCATGATGTTGTCCGGGTCCAGCGCCCGTTTGATCGCCCCCATGACATCCACCGCGCCGCCCAACTCTTTGACCAAATAGGGCCGCTTGCCCTGCCCGATGCCATGTTCCCCGGTACAGGTGCCATCCATCGCAATCGCCATGTCATTCAGCCAGCTGACAAAGCTCTCCGCGCGGGCGACCTCATCCGCATCCTGCATATCAATCAATACGGAAGCATGAAAATTACCGTCCCCCGCATGGCCAACAACGGGGGCGCTCAATCCAAGCTCAGTCGCCTTAGCCTCTGCCGCTGTCACTGCCTCGGCCAGTTTGGAAATCGGCACACAGACATCTGTCGCGACCGCCTTGCACCCCGGACGCAGCGCCAGCATTGCCCAATAGGCATCATGGCGCGCCTGCCACAGCTTATTGCGTTCTTCCGTGGTGGTTGTCGCGGCATATCCTGTGCCGCCGTATTCTTCGGCCAACATGCCAAATGCCTCTGCCTGTTCTGCAACACCAGCCTCTGAGCCGTGAAATTCCAATAGCAACAGAGGAGTTTCCGGCAGACCAAGTTTGGAATAGCCATTGACGGCTTTCACCACCAAGGCATCCAGCAATTCAATGCGCGCGACCGGTAATCCATATTGGATAACCGCCATCACTGTCTGACAGGCAGCCTCAACAGATGGAAACGAACAACTGGCCGCTGAGATTGCTTCGGGAATGCCCTGCAGCCGCAAGGTAATCTCGGTGATCAAACCCAATGTGCCTTCAGAACCAACCATCAGCCGCGTCAGATCGTAGCCCGCCGAGGATTTCCGCGCCCGTGATGCGGTGCGGATGATGCTGCCATCGGCCATCACCGCTTCGACGCTCAGCACATTGTCCTTCATCGTGCCATAGCGCACCGCATTTGTCCCCGATGCGCGGGTTGCGGTCATTCCGCCCAGTGAAGCATTGGCCCCCGGATCGATCGGGAAAAACAATCCCTGATCCCGCAAATGCGTGTTGAGCGCTTCGCGGGTCACGCCCGGCTGCACCCGGCAATCCAGATCGCCCGCATTGACGGCCAGCACCTTGTCCATCTGCATCAGGTCGATGGAAATACCGCCCGCAGGGGCATTCACCTGCCCCTCCAGCGAAGTGCCCGTGCCAAAGGCAATCACAGGTACTTTGTAAAATGCGCAGGTTTTGACAATCTCTGACACCTCTGCCGTGGATTGTGCAAAGACCACGCCATCAGGTATTTGGTTGTTGATCCACGTGGTCGTATGGCCATGCTGTTCGCGGATCGCGTCGCCGGTCTGAAATCGTTCACCAAACTGCTGTTTCAACAGACCCAATACCGACGCGATACCGACGTCATTGCGCGGCAATTCTGTTGCCTGGACCATAACCTATTCCCCCAATGCAATGCCTTCACGGCGCGGGTCGGCACCGCCCTGCAAGTCATCGCCAATCGCAATCATGTGAATGCCGGATGTCAACGCGCGGGTTCCAACTTCGAACCCAAGTGCGCCAAGACCTTCAGCCAAATCAGCGACAGCTGTACCTTCTTCCAAATCATATGTGCCAAAGCGATTGACCGCATGCGGTGTACTGACGGATGCCTGCACATCCATGCCCCAATCCAGATGCGCAATAATTGCGCCCGCGACATAGCCGATGATCCGACTGCCCCCAGGGCTGCCCACAGCCAGCACAGGTTGCCCGTCTTTCAACACAATCGTTGGGGCCATGGATGAGCGCGGACGCTTGCCCGGCTCCACCCGATTGGCAATCGGCACACCGTCCGCATGGCTTCGGAATGAAAAATCGGTCAATTCGTTGTTGAGCAGGAAGCCACCGACCATCAGCCGCGAGCCAAAGCCGTTCTCAATGGTTGTGGTCATGCTGGCCACATTGCCTTGGGCGTCAACGATAGAAATATGTGATGTCGAGGGCAATTCGATCGCCATGTCATCGGCCCAGTTCAGCGCATGATCAAAGGCCGGATTGCCCGGTGTCACCTCAGGCAACGCATCATCGCCCCCGAGTAATTTTGCACGATCTTCCATATACTTAGGGTCCAACAATCCGGTGACTGGCACAGGGACAAAGTCACTGTCCGCCAGATAC
This sequence comes from Sulfitobacter sp., assembly GCA_051252035.1. Lineage (GTDB taxonomy): Bacteria > Pseudomonadota > Alphaproteobacteria > Rhodobacterales > Rhodobacteraceae > Sulfitobacter. The sequence continues at coordinate 5,428 of JBPOFE010000128.1, read as the reverse complement.
CGCCCCCGGTCCGCAAAAGCCAAGCGTGACGCATCGCCAATCAGGCGACGCACTTCGATATCGTTCGGCCCGGCGCTCAGGTCGTAGCCTTCAAGCAATCCCAGAATTTGCCCCACCGCAACGGCCCCCGACGATGGTGGTCCCATACCGCATACATCGAAGCCATGATACGGCGCACAAACCGCCGCACGTTCCTTGACCTGATAGATGGACAAATCAACTTCGGACAACACGCCAGGATTGGCCGCATTCTGGACGGTGCCCACAATATCGCGCGCCATGTCCCCGGTATAAAATGCCTCCGCACCAGCCTCCGCAATCAAACGCAATGTGTCTGCATAGGGTTGGTTAACCAACACATCTCCGGCCTGAACCGCCTGCCCCCCCGGCATGAAATACGCCGCCGTGGTATCAGAGCTTGCCAGCCGTTCCGCATCACTCACCACCAGCCCTGCCAATCGTGGCGACACAACAAACCCCGCCTCCGCGAGATCAATCGCGGGGGTCAACAATTCCGCCCAATCCGCCGTGCCCCAGCGCGCATGCGCTTCACCCAGCAACGCGGGTGTGCCCGGCGTCCCAACCGACCGCCCCCCAACAACCGCGTCAAAGAACTTTAGCGGTTCTCCATCTGCATCCTGAAACAAGCGCGGCGTCGCCGCTAATGGCGCCGTTTCACGCCCATCCAATGTTGTCACTTGCCCAGATGCCGCATCATACCAAACCAGAAACGCACCGCCGCCCAAGCCCGATGATTGCGGCTCAACCAGCCCCAAAACCGCCTGCACCGCCACCAAAGCATCCGCCGCCGTGCCACCGCGCGCCAAAACATCCGCACCTGCTTGCACAGCCCAAGGATTTGCCGCCGCCACCATATAGTTTTGCGCCACCACGGGGCGCCCTGTTGCCTTTGTATCCAACGCCGCCACAACTCCGGGCGACATACCTTCAAACACCCCGACACCTGCCGCTTCCGGCTCAACTGCATCCGCCGCCTGCTGAGCAAAGACAGCCCCCGCACTCATCATTCCAATCAAAGAAAGTACCAAACGCATCGTCTTCTCCTTTTCTTTCTGGCAAAATATCCGGGGGAGTTTGAGGCGGCAAAGCCCCTACATTCTTCCTTTAGAAATTCCTTTACAGCATCGACGGCACAACCTGATCTGGAGGACGATGTCCATCATCAAAGGTTTTGATATTGATGATCACCTTTTCACCCATCTCAATACGGCCTTCTAGCGTCGCCGACCCCATGTGCGGCAGCAACACGACATTTTCCAACTCGCGCAGGCGCGGATTGATCTGCGTGCCGTGTTCATAGACATCCAGCCCCGCGCCTTTGATCTCACCAGCCCGCAGCATCCGGGTCAGCGCATTTTCGTCAATCACCTCACCTCTTGAGGTGTTCACAATCACCGCCTCAGGCTTCATCAATTTTAACCGCCGTGCGTTCATCAAGTGAAAGGTGCTGGGCGTGTGCGGGCAATTGATGCTGATCACATCCATACGCGCGACCATCTGGTCAAGGCTCTCCCAATAGGTCGCCTCCAGCGCTTGTTCTGTCTGCTCATGCAGGCGTTTGCGGTTGTGATAATGCACCTGCATGCCAAATGCCTGCGCGCGACGCGCGACCGCTTGACCGATCCGGCCCATGCCCAGAATACCCAAACGGCGCCCGCCGATGCGCCCACCCAGCAATGCGTTGGGTGCCCAGCCTTGCCAATCACCTTTTTGCATGACGTTCATGCCCTCTGACATGCGCCGCGTCACGGCGAGAATCAGCGCCATGGTCATATCTGCGGTATCATCAGTCAGCACACCGGGTGTGTTGCTGACCAAAACACCGCGCTGCCGGGCAGTGGCGACATCAATATGGTCAACCCCTGCCCCATAATTGGCAATCAGTTTCAAGCGTTCTCCGGCCTGCGTGATCAAAGCGGCGTCGATATCGTCCGTGACCGTCGGCACCAGAATGTCAGCCGATTTCATCGCCTCGCCCAATTCAGCACGGGTCATCGGCGTGTCATCTTCACGTAACTTCACGTTGAAGAGTTCGCTCAGGCGGGTTTCCACCACTTCAGGCAACCGTCGCGTGACTACAACACTCAGCCGATTCTTCGTCATCTTTGCTCTCCCCGCCCTTGGCGCACATCTCTTTGACAGGCATGGTGTCTCAAGCAGCGACAAGGCACAAGAACCCTGCGTTGTAAAAGAGCAAAAACAAATCAATAAGACAGTGCAGGCAGCACCATGAAAACCCGAACCTTCACCAGCGCTATTATGGCGTCCGTTATGATGATCACGCTTCAGGTGGCTGTACCCGCCGCCGCTGAGGGTGTGGGGCCTGTGACCAACTTGCCTGTACCGCGCTTTGTCTCGATGAAAGCCTCCGAAGGCAATGTCCGGCGCGGCCCATCACTATCACACCGCATTGATTGGGTTTTTAAACGTCGCGATATGCCGCTGCGCATTACCGCCGAACATGGTCACTGGCGCCGGGTCGAAGACCGCGATGGCATGGGCGGTTGGGTGCATTATTCGCTGCTCTCTGGCACGCGTACCGTGTTGATCGAACAAGATATGCTGGCTCTGCACGCACGCCCTGATGCAAATGCACCGGTATCGGCACGCCTTGAATTGGGCGTTGTTGCACGTCTGGGTGATTGCGATCTTGAATGGTGTGAACTGCGCTCTGGCGGGTTCAAGGGCTGGGCACCAAAAGCGCGCATGTGGGGCGTTGCGGCAAACGAATTGCGCGACTGATCCTTAGAGTTTGGTGTCTTGCCACTCAGCATCTATGCTGAACATGTCTTTGCCGTTAAGCAGAGGTTGAACCGTTTGCCAGTCAAGGACACGCTCCATGCATGCCATCACCTATGATACCTTCGGCAACGCCCGAGATGTACTGCGCCTGCAGGACATCCCCAGCACAGAGCCGAAAGCGGGCGAGGTTCGGGTCAAACTGGCATTATCCGGGGTAAATCCATCAGACGTCAAAGCCCGCGCCGGAACGCGCCCCGGCGTAACAAAACCCCCGTTTCCCTTTATCATCCCGCACAGCGATGGCGCAGGCGAGATCGAGGCCGTTGGTGCTGGCGTGGACAAGGCCCGGGTCGGGCAACGGGTCTGGATCTGGAACGGTCAATGGCAGCGCAGCCATGGCACTGCCGCCAGCCACATCACCCTGCCCGCGCATCAGGCGGTTCCCTTGCCAAAAGAGGTGAGCTTTGAGGTCGGTGCCAGCCTTGGCATTCCGGGTCTGACCGCCTGTCATGCTGTGTTCGGCGCCGGTGGCGTCGCAGGTGAAACCGTGCTGATCCAAGGTGGCGCTGGCACGGTGGGCTTGTTGGCAGTACAACTTGCAAAATGGGGCGGCGCACGGGTGATTACGACCTGTAGCGAAAAAGACCGCGCGCATGTCATGGCCGCTGGGGCCGATGTGGCATTCGCCTATGATACATCTGATTTACCTGACCAAATCCTTGCGGCCAACGACGGCAAACTGATCGATACGATTGTTGAAGTGGAGTTTGGCGCAAACATCGAAACGGACACGGCGGTGGTCGCCCCCAACGGTCGCATCGCCGCCTATGGTTCTGCCAAACAAATGCAGCCTGCGCTGCCTTTCTATCCACTACTGTTCAAGGCCGTGACCATCGACATTATGTTGATCTACCTGCTGCCCGGCGCACAACGCGACGCGGCAATCACCCGGCTGCATCATGCGCTGCAGGATGGCGCGCTTGATTGCCCGGTAGAGACTGTGTTTGCGTTGGCTGATACAGCGCAAGCCCATGAAGCGGTTGAGGCGGGCGCCCGCAATGGTGCCATCCTGATTGATTGCCAAACTTGAGTGCGGTTCTGGTTTTCTTGCAGAAACTCAAATCAGCACCCAAAGACCGAGAATTGCCAAGCTGCCAAAGGCTGCCTAAACTAACGCATTGATTTATTGCTACCGGATTTCTTTATGCGCATTCTCGCTGCTCTTCTTTGCCTTGCACTCCCCCTGGCCGCTCTTGCACAGACGACAACCACGCAACCCACCGGCACAATCGGTATTGAAGACAGCGCCACTTCGGACGCCGCCATTGCCAACCGCATCCGCGATATCTTGGGCGAACTCGACGGCTATGAGGATATCAGCGTCACGGTATCCTCGGGCATCATCACACTGCGCGGGACAACACTTGATACAGCCGCCGCCAACCGCCTGACCGAATTGGTGGGCCGGGTCGAGGGCGTCGTCGCGATCGAAAACGAAGTGTTTGAGACCACGGATGTGGTGGAGCGGCTGAACCCTGCCGTCGCGCGGTTCAAGGCGCGACTGATGCAATTGATCGCTTTCCTGCCCTTGGCTTTGATCGCTTTTGGCGTGTTTATTGCTGTTATCTTGTTGGGCTTCCTTATCGCCCGTCTGCGCCAGCCGTGGGAACGTCTGGCGCCAAATGCGTTTATTGCTGACATTTACCGCCAGATCATTCGCCTGTTGTTTATCATAGGCGGGCTGGTGATTGCCTTGGACATCGTTGGCGCTTCCGCCCTGCTCTCGGGTATCTTGGGCGCTGCGGGGATCGTCGGCCTTGCGATTGGTTTCGCGGTTCGCGACACGGTCGAGAATTTCATCGCGTCAATCATGCTGTCGATCCGGCAACCGTTTCGCCCCAATGACACAGTCGAAATTGAAGGCGATTGTGGCAAAGTGATCCGCCTGACCAGTCGCGCGACCATCTTGCTCAGCTTTGATGGCAACCACATCAGGATCCCCAACGCGACCGTGTTCAAAAGCCGCATCGTCAACTTTTCTCGCAATGCCGAACGGCGGTTTACCTTTGCTTTATCCGTGGCCCCGGACGCCGATCTGGACCGCGCGCGCCATTTAGCCGAAGACACGCTTAACGCCCTGCCTTTTGTTCTCAAATCACCTGAATCCTCTGTATGGATTGAATCGGTTGATGACTTTTGGGTCACCCTGAACATGGCCGCGTGGATTGATCAGAACGAAACCAGTATCGTGTTGGCCCGCAGTGAAGCCATCCGCCTGACACAAGCGGCCTTTGATACTGCCGAAATGTCAGCTCCAGTGCCAAGTTACCGGATTGAAAACCTGAGTGCGGTGGATGACAAATCCAAGAAACCGAAGGAACCCACTAAAACCGCGGTGCCTCAAACCCCTGCCCCGGTGCAGGATGTGGATGCAACCGCGGACAAAGAACTGGAAAAAATCGTCGATCAGGAACGCGCCGATCCGCAGCGTGATGATCTGCTCAGTGCGCACGCAAACGAGGAATAGGAATTTTACGCAAAACGGGTCTTGCGTCCCGCGCCGCAGCCCACTAATTAGCGGCTCAGTATTGGGGTGTGGCCTAGCGGTAGGGCAACTGTTTTTGGTACAGGAGATCGAAGGTTCGAATCCTTCCACCCCAGCCAC
>JBPOFE010000127.1:0-10409 GCA_051252035.1 Sulfitobacter sp. | reverse complement strand
CCGTTGACGTTGTATTTCTCGGGATCAATCTTGAGGAAATCACGCGCATACAGCGCTTGCGAGGCGAAGGCCTCATTCAATTCCCACAGATCAATATCGTCGATTTTCAACCCATGCCGTTCCAGCAATCGTGGCACCGCATAGATCGGGCCGATGCCCATTTCGTCCGGTTCGCACCCTGCCACGGCAAAGCCCTTGAACGCCCCCATCGGCTCCAGCCCGGCTTTTTCCGCCGCTAGACTGTCCATCACCACGACCGCTGCCGCGCCATCGCTAAGCTGGCTGGCATTGCCTGCTGTCACGGCCCCACCTTCGCGGACAGGTGCGAGACCCGCCAATCCTTCCAACGTCGTGCCGGGGCGGTTGCATTCATCGCGGTCCACGGTGACGGTGTGGGTCGAGATTTCTTTGGTCTCTTTGTCCTGCACACCCATGGTGGTTTGCATCGGCACAATCTCATCGTCAAACTTGCCTGCCTCTTGGGCCGCGGCGATCAACTGTTGGCTGCGCAGGGCGTATTCATCTTGATATTCCCGCGATACATCATACCGCGCGGCGACAATATCAGCGGTCTCGATCATGCTCATGTAAACGTCCGGCTTATGTTCAGCCAACCACGCCTCTTTGATCATCTGGGTTTGAGGCTGCACCAAGGATATACTTTCAACCCCGCCCGCGACCATCGGCCCGGCGCCTTCCTGACAGATTGCATTCGCGGCCATGGCAATGGTCTGCAACCCGCTTGAACAGAACCGGTTCACCGTCAACCCGGACGCCGTGATCGGCAGCCCCGCGCGCAGCGCAATCTGACGTGCGATGTTCTGGCCCGTGGCATGTTCGGGAAAACCGCAGCCGATCATCACGTCCTCAATCTGGTCCGGGTCCACACCCGCGCGCGCAACCGCATGCTCCACAACATGCCCTCCCATCGTGGCACCGTGGGTCATGTTGAATGATCCCCGGAATGACTTGGCGAGGCCCGTGCGGGCGGCAGAGACAATGACAGCTTGTTTCATGGGCAGGGCGTCCTTAATTCATCGAGTCAAAATTGAGATCTTTGGCAACCAGATCGCGCAACAGCGATGAGGGTTTCCAGAAGTGTGGGTCTTCCTTGGCATAGCTTTCGATGCTGGCCAGAACCCCGGGCAGCGCCTGAAGGTCTGCCCATTTCATCGGGCCACCGTGATAACGTGGAAAGCCATAGCCAAACAGCAGTGTCATATCGACATCCAGCGGTCGGCCCGCGATCCCCTCTTCCACGACCTTGCTGCCTTCGTTCACCATCGCACACATGTAGCGGTTCACAATCTCAGCGTCGGTAAAGTCGCGCGGGGTGATGCCACGCTCGGCTTGCTCTGCCGCGATCAGCTTGGCAACATCCGGGTTCGGCACGCCGCCGCGCTGGCCTTTTTCATAGACATAGTACCCGCGCCCGGTCTTTTGGCCAAAATGCCCTTGCTCACAAAGCCGATCAATATAGGTCGGCACACGTTCGTCAGGGTGACGGTGCGGCGCTTTGCGTTTGCGCGAAGCCCAGCCGATATCAAGCCCTGCAAGATCGCCCATCGCAAACGGCCCCATGGCAAAGCCAAAGTCGGTGAGCGCTTTATCGATCTGATAGGGCGAGGCGCCATCGAGCACCATGTGATCGGCCGCCGTGCGGTACGCCATCAAAAGGCGGTTGCCGATGAAGCCATCGCAGACACCCGCCCGCACCGCAATCTTGCCCAGCGCCTTGCCCAGCGCAAATCCCGTTGCCACAACCTCAGGCGCGGTCTGGTCGGCAACCACCACTTCAAGCAATTTCATCACATGCGCGGGCGAAAAGAAATGCAGCCCGATCACATCCGTCGGCCGCGATGTGCTGACCGCGATTTCGTTGATATCAAGATAGGATGTATTGGTCGCCAGCACCGCACCCGGTTTGCAAATTTCATCCAATTTGCCAAAGACTTGCTTCTTGACGTTCATGTCCTCGAACACGGCTTCAATCACCAGATCGGCTTGAGACAGGCTATCGTAGTTGGTCGAAACGGTGAGCGCCGTCGTCATCAGCGCATCATATTTCCTCTGGTCGATCTTCCCCCGTTTCAATGCGCCAGAGAGGTTGCCCGCAATCCGGTCACGCGCCGCCGCAGCCGCTTCATCCTTCATTTCAATCAGCACAACTTCGAACCCCGCGAGCAGCGCGGCTGTGGCAATGCCCGCGCCCATGGTACCGCCGCCAATCACACCGATGACCTGCAAGGCACGCGGCTCAACCCCTTTGAGTTCGGGCAGATTGCTCACCTTACGTTCCGAGAAAAATGCATGGATCATGCCCTGCCGTTGATCCGTTTCCATCAGGACCATGAACATCTGCCGTTCGGCCTTCATACCCTGATCAAATGGCAACTCTGTGCTGGCCTGTACCGCGCGCACCGCCTGTGCCGGGCTGATCTGGCCACGGCCTTTTTTCAGCACCGCGTCATAGCGTGCATCCCAATCAATAGGGTCTGGTTTGGGCATCTCGCTGACAGGTCGGCGCGGCGTATCGGTATCCAGCAAAGTCTGCGCATACCCCAGTCCGACGGCTTCGGGATCGCCTTCTTCGATCTTGTCGATAATGCCCATCTCAAGCGCTTCCGCCGCTTGAATATGACGCCCCGTGGTGATCGCATCCAACGCATGGTCCACCCCGATCAAACGCGGCAGACGTTGCGTGCCCCCGGCACCCGGTATCAGCCCCAGATGCACTTCGGGCAAGCCCACGCGGGCGGAAGGCTGGGCGACCCGGTAATGGGCCGACAATGCGACTTCCAAACCGCCGCCCAAGGACACACCATGCATAGAGGCGACGACCAGCAGCGGCGATGCTTCAATCCGGTTACAGACATCGGGCAACCACGGCTCCAACGGGGTTTTGCCAAATTCGGTGATATCGGCACCCGCGATAAACGCCCGGCCTTCGCCCACGATCAGCACCGCGCGCACGCCTGCGTCAGCTTCGGCGCGGTCCATTCCGGCCATCAATCCTTGGCGTACCGCGTGGGACAAGGCGTTGACGGGCGGGTTCTGAATGCGCAGTACCGCGATGTCGCCATGACGCGCGTAGGCGATTTTGTCTTGGGGTGAATTGGCCATGCTGATCCCTTTTTCGTTTGGCGTCAGCATGGGCGATCCCGTTCAGAGATAAAAGCCTGCCTAAGCCGTTTGCAGGAAATTTATTGCCGAACCTAGGACGCGTTCAATGACCATAAATAAAACAGCGCCCCGGCACCGCGTCGTCGGGCAAATCCACCTCGCGCAAGCCATCGAAATACATCTTGTCGCTTGATACCATCAGGCCACCCTTAGCCAACAGTGGCTCAACCAAAGGCGAAATCGCACGCGCAAAGGCGTCGTTCTTCGCCAGATCGTGCCCGCCCAGATCGGCATGGATCAGCGATGCCGTCGGGCCAAAACGCGCTAACGCGGCAGGCAAAGTATCATATACATCGCCCAAGATCAGCATGTCATCCGGCGGTGTGCTGTCCGGGTTAGACGCCACTGCGCGCTCAAATACGAAAATATCCCGCCCCGGCATGATTTCAACCATGTGGTGATACGTCCGGCCATTGCCCAACCCCAGTTCGAAAACCGGGCCAGCCATGTCTGCGGTCCGCGCGGCGGCATGGTTCAGGCAGGCGCGTTGCGACACCATTCGGTTGATAAAAATATCCAATCGGCTCATGGCGTTGCTCCTGTGACGTACATGTTATGCCTTACATGGGGTAAGTGACACGGGATTCATAGGGCCGCGCCCTAGACGCTGCGGCATAAATCGGTTTGACTAACTTTGAACAAAGCTGGTTTTCCCGATGACAGGACCAAGATGAGCCCTTTACTGGACGTGAATGATCTGACGATTGGGTTTGGCGACGCCCCGCCCGTGGTCGACAACGTCAGCTTTTCCATTGATGCGGGACAAACTCTGGCCTTGGTTGGCGAAAGCGGATCGGGCAAGACGTTGACCTGTCGTTCAGTGCTGCGCATCTTGCCGGGGGCGGCGCAACTGCGCAGCGGCTCGATTTCCTTTTCCGGGCAAAACGGGCCCGCCGACCTGCTGAAACTCCCCGAAAAGGCGATGCGCCAAATTCGCGGTGATCGCATTTCGATGATCTTTCAGGAACCGATGCGATCGCTGTCACCGCTGCATAAACTGGGCAATCAGGTTGCCGAGGTTCTGTGGCTGCACCGTGACATGGGCCGAGCCGAGGCCAAGAAATGCGTGTTGGAACAGTTCGAACAGGTCGGTTTTCCTGACCCAGAGCGCACATGGTCAAGCTATCCGTTTGAGATGTCAGGTGGTATGCGGCAACGCGCAATGATCGCAATGGCGATGGTGGCAAAACCCGATCTGCTGATCGCGGATGAACCGACGACAGCGCTTGACGTTACCACACAAGCGCAGGTTCTGGGCTTGATCAACACCTTGCAGGCGGAAACTGGGATGGCGGTTATTCTGGTCACCCATGATCTGGGTGTGGTGGCCAATATGGCCGAACATGTCGTGGTGATGAACAAAGGTCGGGTGATGGAAAGCGGCAGCGCCGAGGACGTGTTGGGCGCGCCAGAACATGGCTATACCAAGAAGCTGTTCGCCGCCGCCCCGATGATCCCAGAGGTCGCCGCCCCCGCGCGGCCCATGGCCCATGACGATGTGATCCTTGATCTTAAAAACGTGACCAAAACCTATACGATGCGCGCGGGCGGATGGCGCAAACCACAGGTCATCACCGCCTGCCGCGAAATAAATTTGCAGGTCGAGCGCGGAAAAACCTTGGCGATTGTCGGCGAAAGCGGGTCAGGCAAATCGACCTGCGCACGCGTGGCCTTGGGCGCCGAACGCCCCGATCAGGGCGGCGAGGTGATCTTTCGCCCGTCAATTGGTGCGGATGGCGTGCCCGTGCATGACATGACCAATGAGCAACGCCGCGATTTTCAACGCCAGGCACAGATGGTGTTCCAAGACCCTTATTCATCGCTCAGCCCGCGCATGCGGGTACGCGAGGCGCTGACCGAACCGATGGATATTCATGGGCTGGGCACCAAATCAGACCGCCGCGACAAGGCGGCGGAAATGCTCAAATGGGTTGGGCTCGATCCTGATATGCTGCGCCGCTATCCACATGCGTTTTCGGGGGGGCAACGGCAACGGCTGTCGATTGCACGTGCGCTGACGCTGGACCCGAAACTGTTGATCTGTGATGAGCCAACCTCGGCCTTGGATGTGTCAGTGCAGGACCAGATTTTGACCCTGCTTGAAGACATCCGCGACCGCGCCGCGCTCAGCTATCTATTTATCAGCCATGATCTGGCCGTGGTCGCCCGTATCTCTGATGAAGTCGCGGTGATGCGTGGCGGCTTGATCGTGGAACAGGCCCCGCCGGATACGTTGTTTTATAACCCGCAACACCCCTACACAAAGGCCCTGATCGCCGCCCAACCCGAACCCGATGTATCACGGCCCATTGACCTTGATCTGGTGGCCAAGGGCGCGGGCGCACCGGATGATTGGCCTGAAATGTTCCAGTTCGATGGCGCTACAGCCCCTGTTCTGCGCGAGCTTGACCCCGGCCATAAGGTGAGGTGTCATGCGTAAGCTGCTGATCCTCATGATTTTTTGGTCAACCTGCGCCTCCGCCCAACCCGCGCTGGAAGAAACCTCATTCTGGGCCATGGAAGTGCAGCGCGGTGACCTGCCCCCTATCACTGAGCGCTTGCCCGAAACACCCTTGGTCGTCGATCTACCCGCCAAGGGCCGCACCTATGGCACACAGGGCGGCACCCTGCGCACGCTTGTATCCCGGTCCAAGGACGTGCGGCAGATGGTGGTCTATGGCTATGCCCGGTTGGTGGGATACGCACCTGATTACACGCTATACCCCGATATCCTGCGCGATGTAGAGGTGGAAGAGGGTCGTAAATTCACCATGCATCTGCGCCCCGGTCACAGATGGTCAGACGGCGCGCCATTCACATCGGCCGATTTTGAGTATTGGTGGAAATACGTCGCCAACAATGACAAAATCACCCCCGCAGGCCCGCCCGAATTCATGTATGTTGATGCCACTTTGGGCCGCGTCACCTTTCCCGATGACTACACGGTTGTATTCGAATGGCCCACGGCGAACCCGAATTTCCTGTCACTGTTGGCGCAAGCCAGCCCGCCGTTCATCTACCGCCCGGCGCATTACCTTAAACAATTTCACGCTGAATTTGCCGATCCTGACGCGTTGAAGGCGGAACTGCGCAAGGCGCGTGTCAGAACATGGGCCGCACTGCACAACAAGCGCGACAACATGTACAAATTCGACAACCCGGACGAGCCGACGTTGCAGCCTTGGATCAACGCCAGCCCGACCGGGTCGTCGCGGCAATTGTTTGTGCGCAATCCTTATTATCACCGTGTTGATGCGCGCGGCGTGCAACTGCCCTATATCGATATTGTGGAAATGACGATTGTGGGCGGCGGTTTGATCGCCGCCAAGGCCAATGCTGGCGAAGTCGACCTGCAAGCTCGTGGATTGGATTTTCCAGACATCTCAATCTTGAAAAAAGGCGAAGCCGATGGCGGTAACTATCGCACCTTGCTTTGGGGTAATGGCGCTGCCAGCCAGATCGCAATCTATCCCAACCTCAATTTTGCAGATCCCGTTTGGCGCGATGTGATGCGCGACGTGCGGTTCCGCCGCGCGCTCAGCCTTGGTATCGACCGCCAGATGATCAACCGCGCATTGTATTTCGGCTTGGCAAAAGAAGGCGGCATGACCGCGCTGTCCTCAAGCCCGTTTTATGAATTGAAACACCTCTATTCATGGGCGATCTACTATCCAGCCAAGGCCAACGCGCTTTTGGATGAAATGGGGCTGACTGACCGCAACCCTGCGGGCATCCGGCTGTTACCCGACGGGCGCCCGATGGAATTTGTGATTGAAACCGCGGGTGAGCGCCAAGAAGTCGAAAATGCGCTGGCCATCGTTGCAGATACCTGGCGCGAGATCGGAATCAAGCTGGTCATGCGCCCGCTGGACCGCAACATCCTGCGCAACCGTGTCTATGCTGGGGTCAGCATGGCCGCGATCTGGTATGGCTGGGACAATGGCTTGCCGACGGTCGACACCTCACCGAATTACCTTGCCCCCACCAATCAGGAATTTTTTGCCTGGCCAAAGTGGGGGCAGTATTATCAAACCAAAGGCGAGTTGGGTGAAGCACCTGATGACAATGATGCGATCCGACTGATGGCCATGTCAGATGGCTGGAGCCACGCAAAAGACGACAAAACGCGCAGAATATTCTGGCGCGAGATGCTGCGCATCCATGCAAAACAGCAATACGGCATTGGCATCCTGTCAGAAGCACCGCAGCCTGTTGTTGTGTCCAACGATCTGCGCAATGTGCCAGAAACCGGCATCTGGGCCTTTGACCCCGGCGCACATTTTGGCATCCACCGCATAGATGAATTTTACTATGCCGATCCGCACACGCAGGTGACGCAATGATGTTCATCAAATACGCCGTTTATCGCTTTTTCACGATGCTGCTGACGCTGTGGGTCGTGTCGATTTTGATCTTTATCATCATCAATCTGCCGCCCGGTGACTACCTGTCCAACCAGATCGCTGAACTGCGCGCCACAGGTCAGGCCGCAGGTGTTGCCAAGGCCGAATTCCTGCGCACCGAATATGCGCTGGATCGTCCGTTATGGGAGCAATACTTCATTTGGGTTGGCATGATGCCCGGCCCCAATGGGTTTTCGGGGTTGCTGCAAGGCGACTTTGGCTGGTCGTTTGAATTTGACCGCCCCGTTGATGCGATCGTCGGCGATGCCCTGTGGCTCACCGTGCTGGTCAATCTGGCGGCGGTTTTGTTTGTCTACCTGATCGCCCTGCCCTTGGGCGTGTTGGCAGCGGCCAAGTCTGAGACTTGGGTGGATTATACTGCTGGCTTTGTCGGCTATCTGGGGCTGGCGACGCCGAACTTCCTGCTGGCGCTGATCCTGTTTTACTATGGCAATAAGTATTTCGACCTGCCGATTGGCGGGCTGATGTCGCCCGAGTTCGAGGGCGAGGACATGTCATGGCCCAAGGTGAAATCCATTTTGTTGCACATGATCGTTCCCACCTTTGTGATCGGCACGTCCGGTGCCGCCGCAATGATGCAACGCCTGCGCGCGAATATGCTGGATGAGTTGAGCAAACCCTACGTTGAGACCGCGATTGCCAAGGGCATGAAGCCGTCGAAAATGCTGGCGAAATACCCGCTGCGCATGGCGTTCAATCCGTTTGTCGCCGACATCGGCAATCTGTTGCCCGCGATGGTGTCAGGGTCGGTGCTGGTGTCTGTGGTCTTGGGCCTGCAAACCATCGGGCCGTACCTTTTGGCGGCGCTAAAGTCACAGGATCAATTCCTTGCCGCCTTTGTCCTGATGTTCGTGGCCCTGCTCACCCTGATCGGCACAATGATCTCTGACATGCTGCTGGTCCTTCTGGACCCCCGCATCCGGTACGGAGGGCGCGGCGCATGAGCACGCAACCAAGCAACCGCTTTGTCGATACAGAACCATGGGTGGATGAGACAGACATCAGCGCGCCGGAACGCTCGGAGATGGACGCGCCCGCGTGGTTGCTGACGTGGCGCAAGTTTCGCAAGCACAAGCTGGCTTTGGTGTCCGGGATATTCCTGCTGATCTGTTATCTGATCTTGCCCATCGCCGGGTTCATCGCACCCTACACCCCGAATGAACGCAGCGCCGATTATCTTTATGCGCCACCACAAAGCATCAACCTGTGGCATGAGGGCGAATTTATCGGCCCATATGTCTATCCGATCACCGCCAAGGCCGATCTGGAACAATACCGCTGGACCTATACCACAGATGAGACAACGCCAGCCCCGCTTGAGTTTTTTTGCGAGGGCCGCAGCTATAACCTGTTTGGGTTCATCCCGTCTGACACACATCTGGTCTGTGCGCCCAAGGGGGCGACGATATTCCTTTGGGGGTCCGACCGTCTGGGTCGCGATGTGTTCAGTCGTATTCTTTATGGCGCGCAACTCTCGTTGACTGTCGGCATCATCGGCATCACGGTGTCTTTCCTGCTGGGTATCACCTTTGGCGCAATGGCGGGGTATTTCGGCGGCAAAACCGATTGGATCATCAACCGCGCGATTGAGATTTTGCGCTCGCTGCCGGAACTGCCGCTGTGGTTGGCACTGTCGGCGGCGGTGCCGTCAAACTGGGGGCCAGTGGCGGTATTCTTTATCATCTCGATCATCCTCGGCATTCTCGATTGGCCGGGGCTGGCGCGTGCGGTGCGGTCAAAATTCCTGTCTTTGCGCGAAGAGGAATACGTCAAAGCCGCCGAAATGATGGGCGCGAAACCCGCCCGTGTGATCCGCCGCCACCTGTTGCCGAACTTCATGTCGCACCTGATCGCAAGTGCGACCCTGTCGATCCCGGCGATGATCTTGGGCGAGACCGCACTGTCGTTCCTTGGCCTTGGCCTGCGCGCCCCGGCGGTGTCTTGGGGTGTGATGCTGAACGATGCACAGAACCTTGCCAGTATCGAGATTTACTGGTGGACCGCGATCCCGATGCTGCCGATCATCGTTGTGGTGCTGGCGTTTAACTTTCTGGGCGATGGCTTGCGCGCCTCGCTTGATCCCTACAAAGGCTAAAGTGGCGCAGGATGGATATGGATAAAAATACCGGCGGCGACACGCCTTGTTTTGCCCATACCCTGATCAACGGGCAGCCAGTGGATCCGCAAACCAAAAAAGACGTGGCACAGTTTCGGAGGGCCGAACGGGCGCGGTTGATGACGCTCAGGCGGGCATTGTCGCCAGATGACCTGCGGGCGCAATCGACGCGCGTTTCGACCCGGTTGAATGAACTGATCACCCCCGGCCCCGGTATGACAATCGCGGGATACTGGCCAATCCGGGGTGAGCTTGACCTGCGCGACTGGATGAAAACCGCCCATGCGGCGGGGGCGCAGATTGCCTTGCCCGTGGTGATTGAACGTGACGCCCCCGTCGCATTTCATCTGTGGTCGCCGGGTTGCAAAATGACACGCGGGATTTGGAATATCCCGGTCCCGGCAGCGGCCAAACCGGTGATCCCCGACATCGTGATCAGCCCGCTTTTGGGCGTGGATGCGGCAGGGTTCAGATTGGGCAACGGCGGTGGATATTACGACCGCACGCTTGCACAGGCGGACCCGATGCCGCAGGTCATCGGCGTTGGCCATGATTTCTGCCGGATCGACACGATATTTCCGATGCCTTGGGATATTCCGATGCAACAGATTGTGCTGGGTGATGGCGCCACCACCCAGCATCCCTGAGATAGATCAGCTATACCACTCGGCCATACGGACCTCGGT
>JBPOFE010000126.1:0-10433 GCA_051252035.1 Sulfitobacter sp. | reverse complement strand
GACAGGATCAGAACCGTGCGGGCGGAAGTTGAAGCGATTGAAGGCAAATGAACGAACCAGAAATTGTTAACAATTCGTTAACACGGCGGAGCTCAAAGAAGAAGTATTCTACGCTTTTGTGATTAACCGCGCATGTTCCTGAAGCGCATACCGATCCGTCATGCCAGCAATATAATCAGCGACAAGACGCGCCAGCGCTGTCGGGTCCTGCGCCGCCTCGCCAATCTGTTTGGCCCAGTGACGCGGCAACAGGTCTGGATTTTGCATGAACAATGGAAACAGATCTTCCACCACTTGCGTCACCTCAGCGCGTTTTCTCATCACGGGAGCGGCGCGGTACATACGCTGGAAAAGAAACGTGCGGATGTCGCGCAGGTTGTGCCACATCTGATCAGAAAAGCGGATCACAGGGCGCCCAAGATGGCGAACATCTGCGGCACTGTTTGCGCCGGATGCGGCAAGGATCGCAGCTGATGTTTCAATCACATCACTTACCATCACGCCAAACACCCGGCGCAACGCCTCGTGACGGCGGCGATAGCAATCCGTATCGGGATAGAGTTTATCAACCCGCGCATAGGCGTCGCCGATCAGGGGCAAATCAGCAATCTCATTTTCGGTAAACAGCCCCGCCCGTAACCCATCATGAAGATCGTGGTTGTTATAGGCGATATCATCCGACAGTGCCGCCACCTGCGCCTCAGCGCTCGCATGGGTGTGCAATTCCAAATCATGTTGCGCGTTATATTCCGCAAGTGCGTGCGGCAGCGCGCCTGTCACCGGGCCATTGTGCTTGGCAATACCCTCCAACGTCTCCCACGTCAGGTTCAGCCCATCAAATTCCGCATAATGCCGCTCAAGCGAGGTTACTATCTTTATTGCCTGCGCGTTGTGATCAAAGCCGCCGTAAGGTTCCATCAGCGCATGCAGCGCATCCTCGCCCGTGTGACCAAAGGGCGTGTGGCCCAAATCATGTGCCAAAGCAACGGCCTCTGTCAGCTCACCATTCAGGTGCAACGCGCCCGCAATCGTGCGCGCCACTTGAGCCACCTCAATCGAATGGGTCAGCCGGGTGCGGTAATAATCGCCCTCATGCTCCACAAACACTTGCGTCTTGTGCTTGAGCCGCCGAAAGGCGCTGGCGTGAATGATACGGTCCCGGTCGCGCTGAAACGCGGAGCGAAACGTGCTTTCCTCTTCCGCGACCCGCCGTCCCTTGCTGGTCGCAGGATCAGAGGCAAAAGATGCGCGCATTGCGGCTGGTCCTTGTGGCCTGTCCTTGGGGTTTCTATATTGTAACCACAGACGGATTGAAACCGACCTCTCGGAGCCAAGACATGAACCTGCCACCCAAAGTGACGTCACGTGCCTTTGAACGCCTCGCCGAAATTGGTGCAGCGGGCGATGGAAAGGCTCTGCGCGTCGCGGTTGAAGGCGGTGGCTGTTCCGGCTTTCAATATGAAATCGCGCTGGACGAGCCCAAAGACGACGATCTGATCCTTGAAGGGTCCGGGCAAAAAGTTGTCGTAGACAGCGTATCCCTGCCCTTCCTCGCCAATGCGGTGATTGATTTTTCCGAAGAATTGATCGGCGCGCGCTTTGTCATCGAAAACCCCAATGCCACATCCGCCTGTGGCTGCGGCACGTCGTTTTCGATGTAGGGCGCATCGCTCTTCTAATTCACCCTTTCACAAATACCTCTGCGCAGGGTTGACCACCTACGGAACGCCTGTGTTGCGCACTCACACCCGCCCTGCCCGTGCAAATCCTTCAAAAAACGCCTCGAACTTGTCCGAGGATTGCTCTGCGCTTTCCAATACATCATGGCCGTCCGGTGCCAGATATGGCGTCACCTGTCCGCGCATGTGATGCCAATCGCCGCTACGGGTCTCGCCCAGATCAAACATTCGTTCTGACATTGTGCGCAAGGCCCCCACAGGGATCACGGGCCGCACAAAACGTACCGGGCCGATGGGCACCTCTGCCTCAAACGCAGATGCACCCGCAACTTCTGCCGCCCAGCCTGTAACAAGGTATTCATGATAGGGGTCGTTCAAACCTGCATCCTGATCGGCGACAATCCTACAGCCCTTATGGGCCGCAATTACCGCATCTTCCCAAATCGAACTTGGTGTTTGCCCCGCAAAACGCAGCGCCGCGCAAACTTCGGCCAGCAGGTCGATATTTTGGTCCAGAAATGCCAGCAATCCTGCATATTCGAGGCTCAGCACAGCTCGGGCGGAAATCTCGGGGTCGCATGCACCGTATTCAGAAAGGTAGAATACGATATGGGCCAGCTCATAGGCCGCCTTCTTGTTGGGCATGGTAAAGGTGTCGGAGCGGTCGATGAACTGATGCAAGCGGGCATCAAGCGCGGTATCTGTGATCCCCACACCACGCCGCATCAGAAGCCGACGGGCCTCCGCGCGTTGCAGATCAGATAACTCCGCATCAGCCAACCCTTGATCTGCGGCCCAGACACATAGGGCGCGGCCCTTGTCGCCCGATAGTCCAAGGTCTTCTAAATCCAGACATATCGACAAAAGGAACCGATAATATTGCGGGAAAAACCGCAAGCGTTCTTCGATCTGTGCATAAAATGTGTCAAAGGGTGCCAAAGCATCTGGCGCAAGCTGAGCATCTGACGCCGCTAAAATACCTAAAAGCTCAGCATTTTCCTTGAGCCAAAACACATCATCCGGCAAACGGCGGTGATCTGCAAAACCTGCAATCAGACCTGCCTGACGGCTGGAAAGCGTGCTGCGTTCTGGGCGTTTCAGGGTGATGATGTTTGACATGATGGGTACGTGCTCCGGCATCGGCTTGGTCATGTAAAAGCCCAGCAATTCCTGCCGGGCTTTCAATGTTTTTCGGGTTTTGCCTTCAGCAGCTTGTTGTGAACATCTCGACCTTGTCGCCACCGCTCACTGCGCTATCCGAAGTGACACAGCTGGTGGTGAACATTTCAATCTTGTCGCCACTGTTCAACGCGCTATCAGATGTGATGCAACTGGTCGTGAACATCTCCACGCCTTCACCTGCCGACACCGACATCGCATTGGGGCTGGACACACAACTTGTGGTGAACATATCAATACCATCACCTGCCAACACGTCTGTTGATTGGGATGCCAGACCGGTTGTGAACATCTCAACCCCGGCGCCGTGCAGAGTACTGGATTGATCAAATTCGCCAGTGGATGTGTCAAAGCTGTGGATGCGAGCAAGTGCTGTCATTTTGAAGTCCTACTTTTCATTTTTCAAGTTGAGGTTGCAGTAACTCAACGCTTGCTCGTTTAAGGCGATCTGCCAATTGAATTTTTTTGTCCACCGGTAAACGTGAGGCACTTATCCACAGGGGTCCCTGATCTAATAATTTCTGACCATTTTTGATTTTTGATCTGTCCACAGGGAAAAAAATTGTTATCCACACGGGGTATTTAGGCAGTTTTACCTCTGGCAATTGCTGATCAATCTCCCCATGCGGGAAAGTTAGTATATCGAATCACCTCATACGGGCACATCAGCCACCCTTGCCCCACACCTGACTTTCAGCGATATCTTGAGCCATCATCCGGGGGACCCACATGAAAATCGCCACTTTTAACATCAACGGCATCAAAGCCCGGATTGAGGCGCTGCCCGCATGGTTGGACGATGCACAGCCTGACGTCGTGCTGCTGCAGGAAATCAAATCTGTGGATGAGAATTTTCCGTCCGAAGTTTTTGAAGAACGCGGCTATAACGTCGAGACCCATGGTCAAAAATCGTTCAACGGCGTCGCGATCTTGTCTAAACACCCGCTTGAGGACATCACCCGTGGCTTGCCCGGTGACGACGCGGACGAACAGGCGCGCTGGATCGAAGCGACTGTGGTAGGCGAAAAGGACGCGGTACGGGTTTGTGGCCTGTACCTGCCTAACGGTAACCCGGTTGAATTGAATGACGATGGCACACCGGTAGAGGGCGGCAAGTACGCTTATAAACTGGCCTGGATGGCGCGGTTGAAGAAACGTGCCGAGAAACTGTTGACCGATGAAACCCCATTTCTGATGGCTGGCGATTACAACATCATTCCACAGGCCGAGGATGCCGCCACCCCGGACGCGTGGCGCGAAGACGCATTGTTTCGCCCGGCATCACGGGCCGCTTGGCGCGAACTGCTCAACCTTGGGCTAACGGAAGCCTTCCGCGCCCGCACCCAAGGGCCGGGTCATTACAGTTTTTGGGATTATCAGGCAGGCGCGTGGAATAAAAACAACGGCATTCGGATCGACCATTTCCTGCTATCGCCGCTCTGCGCGGACATGTTGCGCGATTGTCAGATCGACAAAGACGTGCGCGCAGGTGAAAAACCGTCAGATCACGTGCCTGTCTGGGTTGATCTGGAGTTTTAGTCGCTTGCACGTGCGGCTGATCGCTGGGGCTTTGCCCTCAGCCCAACCTCGCAAGCCCAGTTGGCCAGATGAATAGGGATGTCACGCTTGAAGTTCTGCGTCCCAGTAAAGGAAATCCATCCAGCTTTCGTGCAAATGATTGGGCGGGAATTTGCGCCCGGTGTTGCGCAATTCCTCGGCACCTGGTTGGCGCGGGGGCTTACGCAAATGCAAACCCGTCTGGTGTAACGCCTTGGAGCCTTTGCGCAGATTGCAGGGGCTACAGGCTGCCACAACGTTTTGCCATGAGGTCACGCCACCATTGGCACGCGGCACCACATGATCAAAGGTCAGGTCCCCGCGCGCGCCGCAGTATTGACAACAAAATTCATCACGCAGGAATAAATTAAAGCGCGTGAAGGCCACGCGCTTTTGAGGTTTTACATAGTCTTTCAGCACGACCACCGACGGTATCTTGATCACCGTCGAAGGGCTGCGCACCACATCGTCATATTCCGCAACGATGTCGACGCGGTCGAGCCATTTCGCCTTGATCGCTTCTTGCCAGGGCCAGAGCGACAGCGGGTAGTAGCTCAGCGGTCGATAGTCCGCGTTCAGCACCAATGCGGGGCGATGCTTAAGCCCGCCCGGCACTCTGGTAAATTCGGTTCTGAAATCGCCTTCGATCACGTTCACGTCCCCTGCCCTTTTCCACGACTATATCTCGTGGTTTGGCTCTGGCAAGACAAAGCTGAACCACTAGATGTCGCGGTAGTGGTAGCGTGACATTGTTACAGTTTCACCACGGGCCAGCCGCGCCTCATAACCCCAGCTTGTCGCGCATGAATGCCAGCGCCACGCTAAGCCCATCCGGTGCAATACCATGGCCCGTGCCCTTCATAATATGGGCAAACACATCCTGAAATCCGGCGTCCTGTAGTGCTTGTGCCGCTTCGGGCAGTGACGCAGGCGGAACCACATCGTCCTGATCGCCGTGCACCAGCAGGATCGGCAGTTTGTTGACCATCTGATCGGCCAAGAGTTCAGGGGTCAGCATGCGCCCCGAAAACGCCACCACGCCCGCCACAGCATCTTCGCGGCGCGGTGCCACGTGTAGCGCCATCATCGAGCCTTGGGAAAAGCCGAACAGCACCACTTGTTCAGGCAGCACATCTTCGTCCACCATCAGCGCATCAAGAAATGCGTTCAGATCATCCACCGCCTGCATCATGCCGCGCTCGGATTCTTCCTCGGATGAATTATCAATCCACGGAATCGGAAACCACTGAAACCCCATGGGTGCGCCAGCACAGGCTTCGGGTGCATCAGGTGCGACAAAAAGCGTATCGGGCAGATGTTCACCCAGCGGATCAGCAAGGCCTAGCAAATCCGCACCATTGGCCCCATAGCCATGCAGAAACACCACAACGGACCGCGTTTCCCCTGATACCGGCGCACGCCGCTCTGCATTCAATACCCGTGTCATCCCAAACCTTCCCTTTGTTTTACAATACGGTAGTAGGCAAAGAGCGCGCGGGCTGCAACTGAACGCCACGGCGACCATGCTTGCGCCATGGCGCTAAGGTCTTGCGGGCTGGGCCGTTCGGGCAGATCAAACAACACTTTCGCCGCCTCCTGCAATGCCAGATCACCGGGCGGAAACATGTCCGCCCGGCCCATGCAAAACATGATATAGATGTGCGCCGTCCACGGACCGATGCCCGGCACCTCGCAAAGTCGCGCGATCACCGCCTCATCCGTCATCTGACGTAGCGCGCTATAGTCGATCTTTGCACCCGCCAGCGCCAGCGCATAGCGCGCCTTGGGACGGCTTAGACCCGCCGCACGCAAGCCCGCATCCCCTGCCGCGCGGACCGACGCCTCACTGGTTAACCCGGCCTCGACCATCCGCGCCCGGATCGCATCAGCAGAGGCGACGCTGACCTGTTGGCTGATGATAATCTCAAGCAGCGCATTGAAGCCCTGCGGTTTTAGACGCAAGGGCAGCGGGCCAGTTTGCTCCAATACACAGGCAAAGCGCGGCTCGGCTTTGACCAGCCATGCCGCGCCTTGTTGCACATCAATAGGATTTTTGATGATCCGACCAAGCGTCTTCATAGCGTGGCAACCCACGCAAGCGCCGCACCTGTGTCGGTCACAACGGTGACACCACGAGGCATTGCCGGACGATCAATCAGGATGACTTTCATATCGAGCGCATGTGCGGCATCCAACTTGGGCCTGCTCGCCTGCCCCCCTAGATTGCGGCAGATCAAGGTATCGGCGTCCAAATCGCGGAACAGCGAAATCTCACTTTCTACAGTAAACGGCGGATCACCAAAAATCAGGTCGACAAATTCAAACGGCGGTTTGCGTGGGTGAACATGGGTTTGACGCAGCATAAGGCGGCTGCCCGGGAAGTCGGCAAAATCTGGCAGGCTGGCCCATCCAGTGGCCGAAAATACCCGCGCGTTCAGGTCAATCAGGGGCATCGCAGCGGCAACATCGGCTGCGGAATGCCATGGCGCGTCTTTGGGCAAAGACCATGGTGGGCGCACATAGGATAGAAACGGCAAACCCAATTGCGTTGCAGCGTCATATCCCACATGGGTCATCGCCGCGTCAAAGCCGTGGCTGGCATCCAGCACGGCGTCACAGCCGCGCATCTGCGCCATCACCGCATCCACATCATCAAACCTTAATAGGGTACAGTCCATCGGCATCGGGTTGGCCCCACGCGGAGCTTCCGAGATTAACGCACGAACCTTGACCCCGGCACGCAACGCTGCTGCGCCCAATATCCGCGCCTCGGCACTGCCTGCGAGGATCATCAATGTCATGCCCGGTTTCATCCTGCCGACTTAAGGCCAGCATTTGGCATTGTGCAAGGGGTTGCCCCTGCCCGATCACAGGGATACGCCTTGGCGGTAACAGATGGACAGACGTGATGATTGACGACACCCGCGCCAAGCGCAATGTGGCCGTATTAGTGGCCGCCCAAGCCTTCTTGGGCAGCCAGATCACTATGATATTTGTAATCGGTGGCCTCGCGGGGCAACAATTGTCGCCCAACGTCTGCCTTGCCACCCTGCCAATTTCGATGATTGTCTTTGGCTCCATGACCACCGCACCTTGGCTCAGCCCCGTCATGCAGCGTTGGGGTCGCCGCGCCGGGTTTCTGGTCGGGGCCATGGGTGGATTGGCCGGCGCAATGGTCTGTGCCTATGCGCTTACGATCGCCAACTTCTGGATATTCCTTGTTGGCAGCTATCTGACAGGTATCTATATGTCATCACAGGGTTTTTTCCGCTTTGCCGCGACGGATACAGCGTCGGATGAATTTCGTCCTAAGGCAATTTCCTATGTCATGGCAGGCGGCCTGATCTCGGCGATCATTGGTCCGCAATTGGTTGGAATTCTGACCAACACTGGCGTTGCAGACGTGATGCGGTTTTTCCCGGTTTATCTGGCGGCAATGACATTGAACGTCCTCGGCATGGCGTTGTTCTTTTTCCTCGACATTCCAAAGCCACCCGTGCCGACCATCGACGCGCCGCGGGGGCGGTCACTCACCGAATTGCTGCGCACCCCGCGCATTGCCGTCGCGGTGATCTGTGGGATGGTGTCTTATGCCTTGATGAACCTTGTGATGACCTCGACCCCGCTGGCCGTGGTGGGTTGTGGCTTTCGAGTGGTGGACGCGTCCAACATCGTCACGGGCCACGTATTGGCTATGTTCGCACCATCGTTCTTTACTGGACATCTGATCGCCCGCTTTGGTGTCGAAAAGATCATGGGGCTGGGCATTGCGATTTTGGCCGCGGCGGGCGTTGTCGCCATGCAGGGTGTCGAATTGGGCAACTTCTATGTCGCCCTGATCCTGCTTGGCCTCGGCTGGAATTTTGGATTTATCGGGGCCACCACGATGCTGACTGGCGCACATGAGCCGCACGAGCGCGGACGGATGCAGGGGCTCAACGATCTATTGGTGTTTGGCGGTGTGACGCTGGCGTCGCTGGCGTCTGGCGGGTTGATGAACTGCTCTGGCGGCACCGCCGTCGAAGGCTGGACGGCCGTGAACATGGCGATGATACCGTTTCTGGCGCTGGCGGGCGGATCGCTGATCTGGCTGGTGATGCGGCCAAAATCACTGGCCTAACACGATGTTCTGGAAGAAAAAACCAATGGTTGGCGACACTCTCTATGAATGGATCGTCGATAACTTTGACTTCGTGTCCACCCACCATCCGACGTGGCACGATATGGCCAAATTGATTCTGCCCACCCGCGCATTCTTTGATGCCCCTGCTGGCGCCAACCATGAAACTGCCCTGCATATCATGCACAATATCAAAGACTTGATCGGACTTGAGGGCCAGGTTGACTTACACCCACTGGCGGTGCTTCCCGATGAATTGCGCCATCAATATGGGCAACTGGCTGATACCGCAGGGCAATTTATGACAGACGGTTCGGCGATGATAATCACCTATGATCCGACCCTGCTGCGCCGCCCGCTGGTTCTGATCAACACGCTTGCCCATGAGCTGATGCACGCCCGGCTTGCAGGTGTTGTGAGCGATCTGCCCGGCGGTGATGAGATGCACGAGTTGGCCACCGATCTGCACTGTATCATCGCTGGATTTGGGGTTTTTCAGCTTGAGGCTCACGAACAGGCAGGCTGGTCTGGCTATATGTCGCAAGCATCGAGGGCTGTGGCTTTGGCAACATTTCTTCGGTTTCACGGATTGGAGGTGGACGCAGCCCTACCCTATTTGTCGAAACGGCCCGCGCGCTGGCTGCGCAAGGCCTGGCAGGAAACGGCTACCAACGCCCCGTAAGAGCACGATAAGCCAATCGGATGCCATCGGACCGGATCGGGTCTGGTAAGGTGCCTGATGCAACGGTCTGCGGATGTTTGATCGCGGCACGCAGCGTCACCTCGGCCTGTCCCACATGTAAAAGGGCGCGCCCGGCCTTGGTCGAGACTTTGTGCCGCCCGGTGCGTGCAATCTTGAGCCGTTCCAACGCATTTGCCGCCAGATCATGCACTCCTTGTAATGTGCCATCCAGCAGTGGCACACGGCCCTTGGCCTCAAGATCAGGGATCGCGTGCAACCACGCAGCAACACCCGCCGCGAATGCGGCTCCCCGCACGACATCCTCGTCTGCCGCACCTAGATTACGCGCCGCGACCCATGTCAAATTACCTGCGGTTTGATTGATGTAACGCTCAAAATGCGAGACGTCCTCAAAAGCATCTTTGTAAATATCCCAACGCCTTGCCGCGATAAGTTCATCCAATGTCAACGCATCTTCTGCATTGATCACCCCCGCCAAAGGCGTTGCGACCTCATGCCGTCGGACCGGACGTCCCTCAGCAATTTCCTCGCACACGTCCCGCCACCATTGCAGGCGCATTTCCGCGATCATCGGCTCTTGCGTCACCCACGGCGCGCGTGCCACTTCGGTGTTGAAGGCATAAAGCGGAAATAGCAGCTTGCGCGCTTCGACCGGAGCAGCCATTGCACCTCTAAACCGCACTGGATCCGCCCTTTCCACCAAGGCCGCGCAGGCGTTCAAATCGGCGTCAAAGCTCATTTGGGCCACATCTCACAACGGGTTTGCGATGGTCAGGAGATAGCCAAATTCATCGCGGTGCGACCGCCACACGGTGGCCTCATCTGCGGCTTGATCCAGAACCTCTAGCAGCGCCGCATCTGCACCGGGGCGCAGCGCCTCGATACGGGAATCTATTGGCCCGTAATAATTTTCCCACGCCTGATCGGATAACTTACGCGTGGCGATCACTTCGTAGCCCGCCGCCTCAACCCGAGCGGTGATGCCAGCCGCATTGGTCATTGCTGGATACCCCATCCAGTTTTTCACTGACCTCGGTGAAGGCGTATCGGTGAACCAGCAAGGTTCGGAGAACACCACAACACCGCCAGGGTTCAAAGACCTGCGCCAATTGGTCAGCGCCTCGGTCACGCCCAGAAAATACACCGCCCCGGCACACCAGATCATATCGTAGGTGTTCATCACCCGCGCCATATC
>JBPOFE010000125.1:0-10530 GCA_051252035.1 Sulfitobacter sp. | reverse complement strand
GTCAAAGTCGCTGCTGAAGGTTTCAATGCGTTTGCGGTCGCGGAATGCCATGTAATGCCCGCCGGTATAGAGCACCGCAAGCAGCGGGCCGAAGATGGTGATCGGGGCGGAATAGAGGCGGCGGGCGTCAAATTGGTAGATGCGCAGGCGGGGGTAGAGTTGGCGTGACAATTTTATCAACTGATCGGTCTGGGCCAGCCGGATCGCGGCGGGCAGGCCCGTGTAATATCCGGTGGCGCGGATGAAACTGTCGATCTCGTAAAGCGGCATAGCAATTTCAAATTCAGAACGCGCGCGGTGCAGCCAGTCCTGACGATCATGGGTTGCGTTTATCGCTTGCTCCGTGGTGCGGCCAAGGTGGGGGCCATATTCCCATTCCAGCATGGCGTCGGTTTTCAGCATATCAGGCAGGGTCGCGGGGACGTGGCGGGTTTTGTAACCCTCGGCCTCGCGATACCAATTGAATATCTGTTCGTCCACATGGGCGCGCGGGGCGTGGGAGACCTCAAAACTGTTGGAGACCAGATCGGCGGCTTGTTCGGGACGATCCGACAGACCCAGCAACCAATCCGACGATACGCCCAAGGCGCTGGCGCAGGCCCCGATCACATGAGCGCTGGGCAGACGTGCGCCCGTATCGGTCAGTACTTGCGAGAGCGTTGAACGGTCTGCCTGAATGGCACGGGCGAGCGCGCTTTGAGTGGTATTGGTCTGCGTCATGGCGGCAGCAAGGCGGGTGCGGAAGTGTTCGGCGCGTTCGAGTTTGTTCATTTTATCATTCATATGGTGATAAATATCACGGAATGGGGGCTTTGTTAATCGTTATCGGAATGGTTTGAATGCGGCAGGGGCGATATCACAAACCCGTTACTACTGTCCCCCTTAAGGCACTTGATGAAGACCCAAACGACCATCGGCACTCAGAACTTACCACTCAAGACTGTTATATCAGGATGGGATTGGCCGACGCTGGGTCTGCTTGGTGGCTGTATCAGCATTTGGACGCTGGCGCTGTGTCTGCCTGAGGGCTGGGCCGGGCTCGGGTTTGTCCTGCTGGTTTTTTCACTGACGCTGCATTCGTCATTGAGCCACGAAATTCTGCATGGCCATCCGTTCCGATCAGAGGTGGCAACAACGGCATTGGGATTGATCCAGCCGGGGCTGTTTGTGCCGTATCTGCGGTTCAAACGTCTGCATCTAGCGCATCATAATGATGCCAATCTGACCGATCCTTATGATGACCCCGAAACCAATTATCTGGATCCCGAGGTCTGGGAGCGGTTGCCGCAGTCGGTGCAGACGATCCTGAGTGTGAACAACACGCTGTTGGGGCGGATGATCGTGGGGCCGCTGATCGGGATGGTGGCATTTATCCGTGGTGATCTAAAAATGATTGCCAAAGGCAATCGGCAGGTGGCGTTGGATTGGCTCGCCCATATTCCCGGCGTGATGCTGATCCTGTGGCTGGTATCGCTGTCGCCGATGTCGATCTGGACCTATCTCGCCGCTTGCTATGCGGCGATGTCGATCCTGAAGATCCGCACGTTTCTGGAGCATCAAGCCCATGAACGCGCATCCGGGCGCAGCGTGGTTGTTGAAGACCGGGGTGTCTTGGCGTTGTTGTTCCTGAACAACAATTTGCACGTTGTCCACCACATGCACCCGACGGTTTCGTGGTATCGCTTGCCCGCCTTATACCGGGCGCACAAGGCACGATATTTGCGCCGCAATCATGGCTATGTCTATCGGTCTTATGGCCAGGTGTTTCGCCAGTTTTTATGGCGCCGCAAAGACCCGGTTGCACATCCGCTCTGGCAGCCGCCAGCAAAATAGCGGTATGGGATGGCATGAGCATCCCCATTCCTGATCTTTGGATCATCGTCACTATCGCTGCCGCTGTGTTTCAGACCGGGCGTTTTATGCTGCAAAAGCATCTGGCGACAGCGACACTGTCGGCTGGAGGGGCGACGTTTTCAAGGTTCCTGTATTCGGCACCGTTTATTCTGGCGCTGCTTGCAGGATATTTGATCTTATCTGGCAAATCGATGCCTGCGCTGGAGCTTGAGTTTTGGGTGTACGGCCTGTTTGGCGCCACCGCCCAAATCATGGCAACTGTTTGCGTGGTCTTGCTGTTCAAACAACGCAATTTCGCGGTGGGGATCACCTTCAAGAAAACCGAAGTGATCCAGACGGTGCTGATGGGCTGGGTCGTTCTGGGTGAGGGTGTGACCCTGCTTGGCTTTGCCGCGATTGCGCTGGGTATTGTCGGGTTGCTGTTGTTGTCGGGGGGCGAAGACGCGCAGGGCTGGCATATGGGGCAGGTGAACAAGCGTGCCGCCGCTCTTGGTATCGCATCGGGGTTCCTGTTCTCGATCTCTGCTGTGACTTATCGCGGGGCCAGCCTGACGTTGGCAGAAGATGATCCGATCTTGCGGGCCACGGTGACCTTGGCCGCCGTTGTCGTAATGCAGACGCTGATCATGGTGGCATGGCTACGCCTGCGGGAACCGGGCCAGATGCGCGCGGTTTGGTCGGCACGCCGGGTCGCGGTGTGGATCGGGCTGACCTCTATGGGTGGAAGCCTGTGTTGGTTCATTGCCTTCACCCTACAAAACGCAGCTTATGTCAAAGCGCTGGGGCAGGTGGAGCTGATTTTGAGTGTGGCCGCCTCAACCCTGTTTTTCCATGAAAAGATCACAGGTCGCGAATGGGCCGGGATGACCGTTTTGGTCGCGTCGATCCTGATGCTGGTGATGGTGATTTAGCGCCAGCGCAGTACGCCTAATTCACAATGGTATTGAGCACCCAGAATACGATCGCTGACATGGTCGCGGCTGCGGGGACGGTGATCACCCAAGCGGCCACAATGGTCATGAAATGCGAACGGCGCACGAGCTTGCGACGGCGGCGTTCCTCGGGGGCGATGCGTTTGACGTTACCGACGGCCTGATCCGGGCGGCGCAAGCGGCGTTCCATATGCCACTCGCGGTAAAAGCCAACGCCAAACACGCCACCAACGGCGATGTGTGTGGAGCTGACGGGGAGGCCGAGCCATGATGCGATGATCACGGTGATCGCCGCGGACAGCGCCACGCAATAGGCACGCATCGGGTTAAGTTTGGTGATCTGGCTGCCGACCATGCGGATCAGTTTTGGACCAAACAAGAACAGCCCGAATGAGATACCAAAAGCCCCGATGATCATCACCCAAAGTGGGATCACGACCTTGGCCTCGGACACGCCGAACTCCGTCGCATGTACAATCGCGGCCAAGGGTCCCACGGCGTTGGCGACATCGTTGGCCCCGTGTGCAAAGCTGAGCAAGGCGGCGGAGAACACCAGCGGCAGGCCAAACAGCACTTTGACCGATTTGTTGCGGTTTTCCATACCTTCCGATTTGCGCCGGATCATCGGTGCGGAAATGGCATAGGCGGCGGCACCAATCACCACGCCGATCACCAAGGCCATCGGCATGTCGATACTGATGATTTTCTTGAGGCCTTTAAGTGCCAGATAGACGGCGAAAACGCCCGCCATGATACCGACAAGAACCGGAACCCATGTGCGTGCGGCGGCGATTTTGTCGTCTTGATAAATGATCCGCGCCTTGATGAACGCGAGAAACAAGGCTGCGACGGCTCCGCCCAGTACGGGTGAAATAACCCAGCTTGCCGCGATCAGGCTCATGGAGGACCAATTGACAACCCCAATACCCGCCGCTGCGATGCCTGCACCCATCACGCCGCCGACGACTGAATGCGTGGTGGACACAGGTGCGCCGACCCATGTGGCAAGGTTGACCCAAAGCGCAGAGGAAATCAGAGCCGCCATCATCGCCCAGATGAAAATTCGCGTGTCTGCAATCGCGGCGGGATCAATGATACCTTTGGAGATGGTCGACACCACATCACCACCCGCCAGCAAGGCACCCGCACTCTCGCAAATGGCGGCGATCAAAATTGCGCCGCCCATGGTTAGGGCGTTGGCCCCCACGGCTGGACCCATGTTGTTGGCAACGTCATTGGCCCCGATGTTGACGGCCATATAGGCCCCGAATACGGCAGCAATAACAACGATAAAGCTGACGGGTTGCTGGCCAAAGAACACGGCGGCGATGACCCCGGCGACCACGATAAACGCAAGCGCGATGCCCATACCAACCATCGGGCGACCGACATAGGCCGTGGCCAATTCAACCTGAGAGATGCGGTTAAGGTCGGTGTCCAGCGTTTTCCACTGGCTGCCTTGCGGTGTCTTGGCCATGCTCTGTTGTCCCCCAGAAACATATATGATCGGGGATTGGGTGACATAGACCGGGCGCACGCGCAAGCGCGTCAATGTCCGGTTGTTACAAAATGGTTACGTTTAGAGCGGGATTCAAAGCGCGCGCAAAATCGCCTTGAGATCAGGTTCATCAACCAGATTTGCGGCCTCTTGTGGGGAAAACCACGCGCGTTTGCGCAAGTCTGAATCAGGATACTCTTCGCTGAGGTCACGCACACGGGTCAAGTAGACGCGCGCCTCGACCGGCACTGTCATGCCTTCGCCAAGACCTTTGTCGTATTCATAAAGGCCAATCGGATCGCTCTCAATATCGGCTTTCTGAACGCCAGCTTCTTCCCAGGCTTCCTGCAGGGCGGCACCCGGTCCGTCCAACCCATCAATAGGCCACCCTTTGGGCACGATCCAACGCCCGGTATCCCGGCTTGTGATCAGCAAAACGACTTTGCCCTCGTCGGTGTCACGATAACAAAGTGCTGCGACCTGCACCCGCTTGGGGCGTCGCAAGATGGGCATGAACATATCAGCCCATGCGCGTCTAAAAACGTGCATCATAGTGGTTTTCCAGTTTGCCTCAGGTTCGTTTATTATTCTTAACACCTGTGTATAACTTACTTCTTAATCAATATCAAATTGCTGACGGGTCTTGCGCCGGGCGGGATGTCGTATCAGTCTTGGCCCGGTAGCAGGGGCAGGGGGTGATATGAGTAAAACCAAAAGCGGTGCGGATATTGGTGTTTATGGGCTGGGTACGATGGGATCGGCACTGGCGCTGAACTTTGCGGAACGAGGCTTTGACGTGGCCGTCTGTAACCGCGAAACCGAGTGGATTGCGGATTTCGTTAAGGAAGCCGGGGAACTGGCCCCGAAACTTACCGCAACCAAGACGCTGGCTGAATTTGTCGACGCTATCGCCACACCGCGCAGTATATTGTTCATGATCCCCTCTGGTGCGCCGATGGATGCGATGATTGAGGCAATCACACCACTGTTAGGCACTGGAGACACAATTATTGATGGCGGCAACGCCGATTTTAACGCCACGCGGCGCCGGTCCGAGGCGATGGTTGGCACGGGGCTGCATTTTGTCGGAATGGGTGTATCTGGCGGTGAAGAAGGCGCGCGGCACGGGCCGTCGATGATGGTCGGTGGCACGGAGCATTCGTGGACAAACCTGCGCCCGATGGTCGAAGCGATCGCCGCCAAATTTGAAGGTGATCCCTGTGTCGCGCATCTGGGGCCGGATGGGGCCGGGCATTTCGTCAAGACCGTCCACAACGGTATCGAATACGCAGATATGCAAATGATCGCAGAGGTTTATGGCATGCTGCGTGATGCGGGCGGGCAGGGCGCACATGAGATTGGCGCGTTGTTTGAGCGCTGGCAGAGCGGGCCGCTATCGTCGTATCTGATCGAAGTGTCCGCAGCGGCGTTGCAATCGACGGATGCCAAAACCGGACAGCCCATGGTCGATGTGATTTTGGATCAGGCCGGGCAAAAGGGCACTGGGCGCTGGACGTTGATCGAAGCCTTGAAAATGGGCCAATCGGCCAGCGCGATTGAGGCCGCAGTGGGCGCACGGGGGTGGTCTTCGGAAAAGGACACCCGGGTCATGGCAGAACCGCTGTTGGCCGCAGGTGTGCAGGATGTGGACGTGCCAGGCGAGGATGATCTGGAACAGGCGTTGTTGGCGGGGCGTATCTTGGCCCATGCGCAGGGGTTCCGTATCCTATGGGCGGCGTCGGAAGAATTTGAATGGGCGCTTGATATGGCGCGGATTTCTGAGATTTGGCGCGCGGGCTGTATCATCCGGTCGGCGCTGCTTGATGAATTTGCAGATGCGTTTCGCAGTGAATTGCCCGCCTGTCACCTGATCCTTGCGCCCGCCATGCGTGCGCGACTTGAAAACAGCATTGGAGCCTTGCGCCGGGTTGTGGCGGCAGGGGTTTCATTGGGTGTGGCGCTGCCTGCGCTGTCGGCATCACTGGCGTGGTACGACACAATGCGTCGGGGCCGTGGAACTGCAAATCTTATTCAGGCACAGCGTGATTTCTTTGGTGCACATGGGTTTGATCGGGTCGATGAAAACGACAAATTCCATGGCGACTGGAACGCGTTAAGCTGAGGTCAGGCAAATGGGTCGACTTCGTAACGGACCGCTGCCAGATACAATCCTTGTGGTGGGCTAACGGTGCCGCAGGCCGCGCGATCACGGGCATCTAGTGCAGATTGCACATCTGCAGGCGTCCATGATCCCGCGCCAACCTGTGCCAAAGTGCCGACGAAACTGCGGACTTGATTGTGCAGGAAAGACCGCGCGCGAACATGGAAATGCACCTCTGGGCCTGCCGTAGTGTCGACCTCGGTGATGCCCAACGCGTCCAAGGTTTTCACAGGGCTGGGCGATTGGCAGATCGTGGACCGAAAAGTTGTAAAGTCATGTTTGCCAATCAGAACGTTCGCCGCCTCCTGCATTGCGGGGACATCCAGTTTGGTTTTCACCTGCCAGACCAGACCCGCTTGATGGATCACGGGGGGGCGGCGACACAGAATTCGAAATAGATAATGCCGCTCCAACGCCCAGAACCGGGCGTGAAAATCATCCGCGACGCGGGCGCAGGCGACTATCGCGATGGGGTGCGGTTTGAGGTGGTAGTTCAGCGCCTCTTGCAGACGAAAGGCTGTCCAGTCGCGGGTCATGTCGCAATGTGCCACCTGCGCCAGCGCATGAACGCCCTTGTCGGTGCGCCCGGCAGAGGCAATTTCATGAACGCGGGGTTCGAGCTTGGCCAAGGCCGCCTCAATCGCGCCCTGCACAGACGGCAGTGAGGTTTGCCGTTGCCAGCCAACAAATGGCGCGCCGTTGTATTCGATTTTCAGGGCATATCTGGGCATCCCGCGCATCTAACGCGGTGGTCTGCTTCTGGCAATCCCTGCATGCCGCGCTTATGTTGCGGCAAGGACAATTTTGAGGCGGGTGCAGTTTTGGTTATCTCACGTATTGCCGATGGCATCTGGCGGCAGGTCGAGGCGGTTCAGGACACTGTTTCAGAGACATTTTTTGAGCCTGTGATCCGCTTGGGCGTCACCGGGTTGGCGCGGTCCGGCAAGACGGTGTTTATCACCTCGCTGGTGGCGAACCTGTTGGACCGGGGCCGGATGCCGGGTTTGTTGGCGGCAAACGAGGGCCGGATTGAGGCCGCATTTTTGCAACCGCAGCCTGATGATACGATACCACGGTTTGATTACGAGGCGCATTTGGGGGCGTTGACGGGCAAGACGCCACATTGGCCGGACAGCACGCGGGCGATTTCCGAGTTGCGGTTGTCGCTCAAGGTGCGGCCAAATGGTTTGCTGGCAGGTTTTCAGGGGCCGCGCACGATACATTTGGACATTGTCGATTATCCCGGTGAATGGCTGCTTGATCTGGCATTGCTCGACATCAGCTATACCGATTGGTCGGCACAGGTTTTGGAGCGGATTGCCAACCTGAACGAAGCGGCGGACTATCGTGATTTGGTGGCCAAGACTGACCCGGAGGCCAAGCTGGAAGAGACCGAGGCGCAGGCACTGGCGGCGTCCTTTGCGGATTATCTGAAAACCGCCCGCGCCAATGGCTATTCCGATTGCACGCCGGGGCGGTTTTTGCTGCCCGGTGATCTGGCGGGATCGCCGGTGCTGACCTTTGCGCCATTGCCGGGCGAAGATACCGGGCCGCGCAAGTCTTTGATCCGCGAAATGGCACGGCGGTTTGAGGCGTATAAACGG
Source organism: Sulfitobacter sp. (assembly GCA_051252035.1). GTDB lineage: Bacteria > Pseudomonadota > Alphaproteobacteria > Rhodobacterales > Rhodobacteraceae > Sulfitobacter. The sequence goes on along the minus strand of JBPOFE010000125.1, from coordinate 2,481 downwards.
CAGGTGGTACAGCCGTTTTTCCGTGATCATTTTGCCCGTATCGACCGTCAGGTGGTGTTGGTGGACGCGCTGGGCGCGATCAATCAGGGGCCGCGCGCGGTTGAGGATTTACGCGCCGCGATGGGAGAGATTTTGAGCGCCTACCGACCCGGCCGCAATGGATTTCTGAGCAGTCTGTTGGGGGGCAAACGGGTTGAGAAAATCCTGTTTGCCGCCACAAAAGCCGACCATTTGCATCATGCGCAACACCCGCGCCTGACCGCGATTATGGAAGCGTTGACCCGTGAGGCCCGCGACCGTGCCCAATATGCGGGTGCCGGAACGGCAGCAATGGCGATTGCATCGCTGCGCGCGACGACCGAGGCGACGATGGAGCATGATGGCGAGACATTGGAAGTGGTGCGCGGCACGTTGTTAGAAACCGGGAAAGAGGCGGCGTTTTATCCCGGCGATCTGCCGCAGGACCCCGCGCATCTGTTGAACCCGGCGCGCAAAGGAGCCGAGAAATGGCTGGATCAGGATTATCAGGTGATGCGATTTGCCCCTGCACCTTTGAACCTGCGCCCCGGTGACGGGCCGCCGCATATCCGGCTGGACCGGGCGGCGGAGTTTTTGATCGGGGATCGGCTATGATCCATTTGCGCGCGGCACGGTCGATGGATGCGGGGGCGGTTGGGGCGATCTTTAGTGAGTTTGCCGAAACGACGGAGTGGTTGCCGCGACTGCATACGGGCGCTGAAGATATCGCTCATGCGGGTGAGTTGATAGAGCGCGGTTGGGTGACGGTGGCCGAGCGGGATGGCACCGTGATTGGGTTCATTGCCTGTGACGGGGCCGAGGTTGACGCGCTCTATGTGAGCCGGCGGCAACGCGGCAATGGCGTGGGGACGCGCTTACTTGTCGAAGTCTGTGCGAAAGCGGCAAAGCTCAGCCTTTGGACGTTTCAGGCCAATATTCGGGCGATTGCGTTTTATACAAGACATGGCTTTGTCGAAGTGGCGCGTACCGATGGTGCGGGCAACGATGAACAACTGCCCGATGTGCAGTTTGAATGGCACAGGGAGGCCGTGTGATGGCAAAGGGACCCGTTCTATTTGATCTGGAAAAGGACAAGAGCCCGCGACCCGCCGTGGCCGAAGCGCCCCCGGTGCCTGACGTCACGATACCCGCACCACAGGGCCAAGCGATGCAGGTCGCGGCACGGCTGGCGGCGCGCAAACCCTCGTTGCTGATGCGCCTGTTTTGGGGTTTGGGTGGTGCTTTGATTGGTGCGCTGGTGTCGATTGCCGCGTGGAATTTTATCACAGACTTAATGGCGCGATATCCGCTGCTTGGCTTAGCGATGACCGTGCTGATCGCCGCGTTCTTGCTGGTGCTGGCGTTGCTGTGCTTGCGGGAAGTTGCCGCATTTGGCCGCTTGGCACGGCTTGACGGGTTGCGCCATGACGCGGGTGAGGCACTGGCGCAGAGTGATCTGAAAGCTGCTCGGGCGGTCACGGATCAACTGGTGGGCTTGTATAAGGGGCGCGAAGATACCCGGTGGGGGCGCGATCGGTTGGCCGAATTGCGTGGTGATCAGCTGGATGCGCAAGGGTTGCTGTCATTGGCCGAGGTTGAGTTGTTGGGGCCACTGGACAAGGCCGCGAGCCGTGAAGTAGAGGCCGCCGCCCGGCAGGTCGCCACGGTGACAGCGCTGGTGCCCTTGGCTTTGGCGGATGTTGCGGCGGCGTTGACCAGCAATTTGCGGATGATCCGGCGGATCGCCGAAGTCTATGGCGGGCGCTCTGGGTTCTTTGGCTCATGGCGGCTGACCCGTGCGGTGTTGTCGCATTTGGTGGCCACGGGGGCCGTGGCTGTGGGCGATGATATGCTGGAGCCGATTTTGGGCGGCTCGTTACTGGGTAAACTCAGTCGCCGATTTGGCGAGGGTTTGGTGAATGGGGCATTGACTGCACGCGTGGGTGTGGCCGCGATTGAAGTGTGCAGGCCGCTGCCGTTTTCGGAAGGTAAACGCCCCAAGGTGCGCGGCATTATCAAGCGCAGCCTTGGCGGGTTGTTTGGGGGCGGCTGAGGGTAATGAGCAGACACGCCTGCACGACATGTTTTAGTGGAGGCTCTGCCTGCAAATCTCCGGGATATTTTTGGCCAAAAAGAGGAAGGGCTTGTCGGCGCAATAGCCTTGAGACTATAAGCGCCGCATGACCCGCTTTGTCGCGATCATTATTCGAATTATATCCCCGGCGCTCTGATCATTTGAGACGCCGGGCAAAGGTGTTTGAGCCGCTCGCACCTATACCATCCATCTTCGTAAAAGACATATTAGAGGACGCCCGCCATGTGCGCCGATACGCCAGAAACCCACGACTATAAATCAACACTGAACTTGCCCAAGACCGATTTTCCGATGCGCGCGGGGTTGCCCAAGCGCGAGCCGGAATGGTTGGCGCGGTGGGAAAAGATTGGGGTCTATGATCGGTTGCG
>JBPOFE010000124.1:0-10544 GCA_051252035.1 Sulfitobacter sp. | reverse complement strand
GCAATTAACCGGGGCAACTCCGGTGGCCCGCTGTTCAACATGGACGGTGAAGTCATTGGCGTGAATACCGCAATCCTGTCACCCAACGGCGGTTCCATCGGGATCGGGTTTTCGATGGCGTCCAATGTGGTGACGCGGGTGGTGGATCAGCTTAAGGAATTTGGCGAAACCCGCCGCGGTTGGTTGGGCGTGCGCATTCAGGACGTGACCAAGGACGTGGCCGATGCAATGGGTCTGGACAAAGCCGAGGGCGCGTTGATCACAGATGTGCCTGACGGTCCGGCAAAAGAGGCCGGATTGTTAACAGGCGATGTGATCGTGTCCTTTGATGGTGTCACTGTAGCGGATACACGCGGGTTGGTGCGTCAGGTGGGCAATAGCCCGGTGGGCGCGGCTGTCCGCGTGACTGTGTTGCGTGAAGGCAAGAGCCAGACCATCAAGGTTGTGTTGGGCCGCCGTGAAGATGCGGATAATGCAGCGTCAGAAAGCTCAGACGATGAAGATGGTGTTGAGGACGAGCCCAAAAACACTTCTGTTTTGGGTTTGACCCTGACCCCATTGACAGACACGCTGCGCGAGGAACTTGGCGCTGATGCTGCGATGGTTGGTTTGGCTGTGACCGAAGTGGATGAGACATCCGAGGCCTATGAAAAAGGTCTGCGTGCCGGGGACATCATCACAGAAGCCGGTCAGCAGAAGGTGACTGGCATCGAAGATCTGGAAAAGCGGATCAAAGCCGCCAAGGACGCAGGGCGCAAGTCACTGTTGTTGCTGGTGCGCCGGGCGGGTGATCCACGCTTTGTGGCGCTGTCGCTGGGCTGATACCGCGATTTGATAACCAACGAACAAAGGGCATCCAAACGGGTGCCCTTTTTATTGGCCGGGTGTGCGTTCCACCGCGATCAGCCCCAGTTTGCGCGCGGTGGCAAGTGACAACACGCCACTGTCGGGACCGTCGATGCGTTGCAGCGCCTGAATGGCAGCGCGGGTCGCCGCGTCCATCTCACCATTGATAGCGCCAATATAATATCCGCGCACTGCTAAGGCACGTTGCAGTGACGCGTTGAACTCAGTTGTCAGCGCCTCAGGACAGGGGGTTTCAAACCAATTGTCGACGCGCTGTGTCACGATCTGCTGGCGGGCTTCGGTCTTGTATTCGGGCGGTGACACGATGGTGCCATCGGGGTTCACCTTGGCAGGTTTGACCTGCACTTGGCTGGTTACGGTTTCGATGATGGCCGGGCTGACGGTTCTACCCCAACAGGTGCCGGGGGCCGCGCCGGATGGGCCGTTGCGGGTCGCCTCAACCACGCCCGGTTCCGGGGGCGCATCCGGCCCCAGTGCCGCAGGATCACATGCGGAAAGGCCGGCGCACAGGGCCAGCCACAGGGGAACGCGACATGCGTTGAAAACTCGTTGTGCCTCGGTCATGGCCCAATGCCTCTTGGGTCTGTTCATTGGCGTCATCTTAACGGCTTTGCACAGCGCTGCCTAGCGGCAAGCGTGATGTGTGACATTTGTCGCCGAGATGCGGGATAATCGTCGCAAAAGGGGGTGGCACAGGGCAGTGAGGATAGCTAGATAACCTCTGGAAAGATTTTTTAGGCAAGGGGTCCGATCAATGGCCAAGATTACATATGTTGAACATGGCGGCACAGAACATGTGGTTGAGGTCGCCAATGGCCTGACCGTCATGGAAGGCGCGCGCGACAACAACATTCCGGGCATCGAAGCCGATTGCGGCGGGGCCTGTGCCTGTTCGACCTGTCATGTGTATGTCGATCCGACGTGGGTAGAAAAACTGCCTGCCAAGGATGACATGGAAGAAGACATGCTGGATTTTGCCTATGAGCCTGATCCCGCGCGGTCGCGCCTGACCTGCCAGATCAAGGTCACAGATGCGCTGGATGGGCTGCGTGTGCAGATGCCGGAAAAACAGATTTGATGCGCGGGGCGCGGCACATCATCTGTGCCGCGCTGCTTCTTGTGGCCGGGCAGATGGCGCTGGCCACACCGCCCAACGTAATCACCCACGCCAGCTATGCCGAGCCCACCGATAGATACGACCACGGTGTGCTTGGCGATGCGATTGAATGGGGTGCTCTTAACATCCGCGTCGATATGTGCACCGGGTGCGCAACCCGCATGGTGCGGGATTATCTGATCCGCTTGCCTGAAAACCGCGTGTTCGAGGATGTGACTCCCCGGATCATCGACGTGGGTGATGCTGTGCAGCTGGTCATGGTAGTTGAAAGCGATCTGTCCAAAGGCGCGCGGCTTGCGCTTTATGATGAAGGCGGCATGGTTGCGGCGACACCCTTCATCGGTCAACGCAACCGCTGGCTTGCGCCCATCGGTGCCGCAGACTTTGATGGCGATGGGCATATTGAAATCGCCTATATTGACCGTCCGCATCTGGCCAAGACCTTGCGGGTCTGGCGCTACAAAGACAGTCAGTTGCATGAGGTTGCCAGCCTGTCGGGATTGACCAACCACCGCATTGGCGAACGCGATATTGGCGGCGGGGTGCGAACCTGTAATGGCCCGCCGGAAATGGTGGTGGCCAGTGGTGATTGGGGCCGTGTGATGGTCGTTGGATTTGCGGCGGGCAAGTTTGTCGCGCGTGACGCAGGCCCACATAAGGGGCGTCGCAGCCTGAACGCGGTGTTGAAATGCCAGTGATGCTGATCGGAGCCATGGCTGCTTGCGCGATATTGCAAGCTGCGCCGTGCCTCGCGCAGACCCAGATTACACCGGACATGTTTTTGGATCAGGCGGTGGGCAAGACCTTTACTTTCACCGAAAACAGGTCTGGTCGAACGGTCGGGATTGAACAATTCCTCAGCCGCAAGCGATCGGTTTGGGCGGCGGTGAATTTACGCTGCACCTATGGCAAGATTGAGGTGCGGGGGCCGCTGATTTGTTTCACCTATGAAGATTATCCAAATCCCGAAAACTGCTGGATGCCGTTCATGGATGACGCCGGGTTGATTGTGGTGTCGCGCAGCTTCGATATTCAACGGATCACAGAAATCAACGAAGACCCGGTGATCTGCGAGGATGTGCCGCTGTCCTGAGGTTTAGCCCAAGGCCCGCCAGCCGATATCGCGGCGGCAGAACCCCTCAGGCCAATCAATCTGATCGACCATCGCATAGGCGCGTTTCTGTGCCTCGGCCAGCGTCGCCCCGCGTGCAGTGACATTCAACACCCGCCCGCCAACGGCCACCACGGCACCGTCTTTCCGGGCCGTCCCGGCGTGGAAAACCATGTTTGAGCTGTCCTCGGGTAAAGCATCCAGTCCATTGATCTGTGATCCTTTTTCGTAAGCATCGGGATAGCCATCTGCAGCCATCACAACTGTCAAAGCGTGATCTTCGGCCCAGTTTACTTTGGCCTCGGCCAACCGCCCCTCTGCCGCTGCTTGCATCAAATCAAACGCCTGCGCGCCCAGGCGCATCATCAGAACCTGACATTCAGGATCGCCAAAACGCACGTTGTATTCGACCAGTCGCGGCGCGCCGTCCTTGATCATCAGACCCGCATAAAGCACGCCTTGATACGGCATCCCGCGCTTTGCCATCTCGGCCATGGTCGGGCGTATGATTTCATCCAATGCGCGTTCTGCAATTGCGTCCGTCAGCACAGGCGCGGGGGAATAGGCTCCCATGCCGCCGGTGTTTGGCCCGGTGTCGCCATCGCCCACGCGCTTGTGGTCTTGCGCCGTGCCGATTGGTAATACGACCTCGCCATCGCAGAGCACAAAGAACGACGCTTCTTCGCCGTCCATAAATTCCTCGATCACCACTTCCGCGCCAGCCTCGCCAAAGGTGCCATCAAACATCGTATCGACGGCGGCGAGTGCCTCGGCGTCCGTCATCGCGATGATCACGCCTTTTCCAGCGGCCAGACCGTCGGCTTTGATCACAATCGGTGCGCCTTGGGCGGTGACATACTCCCGTGCGGCGGCGGCATCAGTGAAGTGGCCATAGGCGGCCGTCGGGGCGTTTGAGGCGGCGCAGATTTCCTTGGTGAAGGCTTTGGATGCTTCGAGGGCTGCAGCGGCTGCTGAAGGGCCAAATACCGTAAACCCGGCGTTGCGCAGATCGTCGGACACGCCAACGGCCAACGGCGCCTCGGGACCGACAATGACAAAGTCAATGTTGTTGGCCTCGCTGAATGCCACAACCGCCGCGCCATCCATGATGTCCAAGGTCGCACAATCGGCAATCGCGGCAATGCCCGCGTTGCCCGGTGCCACGATCAGCTTATCACATTTGGGGTTTTGCATTACAGCCCAAGCCAAGGAATGTTCGCGCCCACCACTGCCCAGAATAAGAATGTTCATTTGGTGCGTGCTCCCTTGGCCTCGGTTCCTGCGCGTTCTAAGCTGGGGCAAACCCAGACACAAGCGTGAGGACCTGATGGACCTGCTCGACGACCCTACACCCGGTTCAAACACGCCCGAATTCACGGTTTCCGAAATCGCGGGTTCTGTCAAAAAAATGATCGAAGCCGAACTGGGGTGGGTGCGGATCAAAGGTGAAGTGGGCCGTGTGGTTCAGGCGCGGTCGGGGCATTTGTACTTTGACCTCAAGGACGACCGATCTGTGCTGTCGTGTCAGACGTGGAAAGGGCAAATCCCATCGCTGGGGATGATTCCCGAAGAAGGCACTGAAGTCATTGCCGAAGGCAAAATGACGGCCAGCGGGTTCCAGTCCAAATTCGCGCTCAACGCCCAAAAGATTGCCATTGCGGGCGAAGGTGCGTTGATGGCGCTGCTCGAAAAACGCAAGAAAATGCTGGCAGCCGAGGGATTGTTCGACGAAGGCCGCAAAAAACCACTGCCGTATTTGCCCGAAGTTATAGGCGTCGTCACATCGCTGCAAGGCGTGGTGATCCGCGACATCATGCATCGGTTGCGTGATCGTTTCCCGCGCAAGGTTTTGGTCTGGCCTGTGGCTGTTCAAGGTCAGGCTTGCGCCCCCGAAGTCGCCCGCGCCATTGCCGGCTTCAACGCGCTGACGCCGGGTGGTGCCTTGCCGCGCCCCGATTTGATCATTGTGGCACGTGGCGGCGGGTCGGTTGAGGACCTGTGGGGCTTTAACGAGGAAATCGTGGCGCGTGCGGCGGCGGCATCCGTCATTCCGCTGATGTCTGCCGTAGGCCACGAGACCGATACCACGCTGATTGATTTTGTCGCCGACAAACGCGCGCCAACCCCCACGGCGGCGGCGGAACTGGCCGTGCCGGTGCGTCACGAACTTGCTGCATGGCTGGATGCCCAAGAGGCCCGGATGGGTGTGTTGCTGAGCCAGGGACTCACCCGGCGCGGGCAACGGTTGCGCGACGTGGCGCGGGCCTTACCACGGGCGGATGCACTGCTTGACGGACCCCGTCAACGCCTTGATCGGTCGGCAGAAAAACTTGAACCTGCCCTGACCGCGGGGGTGCAGCGGCGGCGTGTGCGGCTGGCGAATGTTTCGGGGTCATTGCGCCCTTCGACCCTGCGCGCACGCCTGCAAAATGATCAACGGCGGTTAGATGATCTGGCGGCGCGGCTAGGCCCGGCATTGTTGCGCGGACTGGCTGCCAAGCGGGATCGTTTCAATCTGCGTGTGCAGGGTTTTCGACCTGATCTGCTGGCCCATGAGACAGAGCGTGAAGCCAAGCGCCTTGCCGGATTTTGGCAGCGTATCAGCGCGGCAGATCAAAGATCGCGGGAAAAGCGGCGTGAGCGGATCACGGCCTTGGGTCGGACGTTGTCGACGCTGGGCTATACCGAAACGCTGGCGCGTGGATATGCGGTGGTGCGCGGGGATGGCAACGTGGTGACGGGCAAGGCGCAGGCGGCAAAGGCGGGCGCATTGGAGATTGAATTTGCCGATGGTAAGTTGGCCGTTGGCACCGGGTCGGCGTCTAAAACGGCAAGGAAACCCGCGAAAAAGGATGTGCCACCAGAACAGGGAACGCTTTTGTAGCGGCCCCTCTTAAACCCCGACCTTTGGCCCCAGACACAGCATTTCCTGCCCCTGATCCTGTGCCTCGTAAAGTTCGGTCGTGTTCGGCTCATTTTCAAAGCGTGCGATCAGCCCTCGTGCGCCCTGAACAAAGCTCCAACATTGCGGGTCGGGATTGTCATCATAGGTGAAACAGATCAACTCACCTTGTTCGTACCATTGACCTTCTTTGCACTCGCCATCAAGGAACGACCACTGCACTCGGCGGTTTTCGTGATATATTTCAGCGCCATAGGCTTGTCCGCCACGTCCGTAGAACAGGGTTTTACCCTGGGTATAGGCGTCAAATTCTGCTGCCGACATGATGTCTTGAGCGGCGGCGGGCAGGGCGCAAATTGCGCAGAGGACTATAGCGAAATATCTCATAACGACAGATTGGCAGAAATGGCTCCTGCGTGCCAGAGCAAGCCCTGTATCATGCAGGTTTTTGCCAATGTTTGACCCTTCGGTCCATGATCCGCCGCCAAAGCGGTGGGATCAATGCGACCATACCCATCACGGGCAGTGAACGCGGTAGGGTCGGCATGGTGTCTGGCCTGTATTCAAGTGCCGGGAACGCCTGTGTGGGGCGCATGTGATGGTCTGAATGGCGCGGCGCGTTCAGCATCATCGCGGAAGAATACCATTTTGGCGCGTTCCAACTGTGTTCGGGGCCGACGGGGACGGGTTTGCCGCTCTCGTCTGATTGCCGCCGCAGCCCGTAGTGTTGCACGTAATCAGACAATAGCAATTGCATTTGCGCATAGAGCGCCAGCGCCAGATAGGCGATGACCCCGCCCCCTCCAGCAAGGGCATAAGCACATGCGATGCAGGCCAGTCCGCCCAAAACATAGCCAATGTACGGATGGCACCAGAATGGTGGCCGCGTGGTCAGTCGATCACGGTGCCGATTATCTGCGTGCCATCCAGCGGTGAATTCCCCACGCCATGCACGCGCCACATAGGCCCAAAAACCCTCGCCTAAGGGTGCCGAATTGGGGTCCTTGTCGGTGGCCGCATAGATGTGATGTACCCGCAAATGTGCGGAAACATGATGGCCATGCAGCGTCGAGATATAGATCAACGCTCCTATGCGCCGGGGCAGACGGGCGGCGGCATGGATCAATTCATGCGCGTTGGAATTGGAAACCTGACCAAAATAAAGCCCAAGCCCAATAAAAATCAGCAGCTTGTCCAGCACGCCTAGATATGGCGCGGTGCCGAGCGCCCAGACACCTAAAGCAAACAACGGAAAATGCACGGCGGCTAAGATCAGGTTAAGCCTCCGGCCCGTGGCGTCTTGTTCTGGCAGGACATGGGAAAGCCTGTCCATGAAAAACACAAAACCAGTGATCGACAGCGCTGCGATTAACGGCCAAACGCCACCCAGCACGCAGGCCAGCGCCAACAGCACAGCAGGGGTCAGGCTTGCGGTAGCGTACCAAATCATTGGTGATCCCTTTCGTGGTGTTGATCATATGCGCAATATCGCACCAAATTGAACAGGCAAACGTCGCGAACATCCTGCGTGCAACGCAAAGCGCTGCACAATTGTCGTTTTTTGATCGCGGTGGTGTGCGATGCTTTGATAGGGTCGGCGCAACGACTAGATAAGGGGGCCCATTATGGCGCTGGATGATCACGCAAAGAAATCAGGCAAAGGTGTCTGGAAATCCGGCAAGGGCAAGGGCCGCCGCCACACCAAGGGCCGCCAGCTGCAGGACGCGCCATGGGAAGAAGTGCGTGGGCTGTTGGGCGATCGTCCGCGTGACCGTGATCTGCTGATCGAATATCTGCACCTGATCCAAGACAAATATGGCCATCTGTCGGCGGCACATTTGCGGGCCTTGGCAGAAGAAATGCGCGTTGGCATGGCCGAAGTGTACGAAGTGGCGACGTTCTATGCGCATTTTGATGTGGTCAAAGAAGACGAGGCCCCGCCGCCTGCACTGACGATCCGGGTCTGCGATTCGCTGTCGTGTGAACTGGCAGGGGCGCAGGCGTTGAAAGCGGCGCTGGAGGATGGCTTGGATGCCAGCCAAGTCCGCGTGCTGCGCGCACCCTGCATGGGCCGTTGCGATACTGCCCCTGTGCTTGAGATTGGCCATAACCATATCGACCACGCGACACCGGAAAAGGTGAATGCGGCGATTGCGGCGGGGGATACCCACGCGCATGTGCCGGAGTATGAGACATTTGCCACCTATATGGCGGCGGGTGGCTATGACGCTTTGAAAGATCTGCGTGCGGGCGGCGATTGGGAAACGGTTCAGGAAAAAGTACTGGCTTCCGGCCTGCGCGGCTTGGGCGGTGCGGGTTTTCCATCGGGCAAGAAATGGGGTTTTGTGCGCGCCAATGCCGGACCACGTTATATGGCGGTAAACGGCGACGAAGGTGAACCGGGGACATTCAAGGACCGCTGGTATCTGGAACGCACGCCTCACATGTTTCTTGAGGGCATGTTGATTGCGGCTTGGGCCGTTGAGGCGGACAAGGTGTTCCTTTACATGCGCGACGAATATCCCGCAGTTCTGGAAATTTTAGCGCGTGAAATCAAGGCGCTGGAAGACGCGGGTATCGTTGACGCGGGCTATGTCGATCTGCGGCGCGGGGCGGGTGCCTATATCTGTGGTGAAGAATCTGCGATGATCGAAAGCATCGAGGGCAAACGCGGTATTCCGCGCCATCGTCCGCCGTTTGTGGCGCAGGTTGGTGTCTTTGGCCGCCCGACACTGGTGCATAATATTGAAACATTGCATTGGGTCGCGCGTATTTGTCGTGAGGGGCCGGAGGTGTTGTCTGGCACCGAATTGAACGGACGTAAGGGTTTGCGCAGCTATTCCGTATCGGGCCGAGTGGCCGCGCCGGGCATGTATCTGTTGCCTGCCGGATCCACGATCACCGACATCATCACAGCGGCGGGCGGTATGGCGGACGGTCATGTGTTCAAAGCCTATCAACCGGGTGGTCCGTCTTCGGGTCTGTTGCCCGCGTCGATGGATGACATACCGCTTGATTTTGACACGCTGCAACCACATGGGTCTTTCATTGGATCGGCAGCAGTTGTGGTGTTGTCGGATCAGGATTCCGCCCGCGCGGCGGCGCTGAACATGCTGCGGTTTTTTGAGGACGAAAGCTGTGGTCAGTGTACGCCCTGCCGGGTTGGATGCGAAAAGGCAGTCAAGTTGATGCAGTCGGACAAATGGGACACCGGGCTGCTGGAGGAACTCAGCACCGCGATGGTCGATGCGTCGATTTGCGGTCTGGGGCAGGCGGCACCGAACCCGATCCGTATGGTGATGAAGCATTTCCCCGACGAAATCTAATGGCGTTCTGGGTGGTCGCATCTGGTGCGGCACTGGTCTATTGGATGCTGTCGCTCAAGGTCGGCCACGGTTGGTTGCGCAGTGGAATCAAAGGCTTGACTGTTGCCCCGCTGGCGCTGATGGCGCTGATACAAGGCGCGCCACTTGTCGCCTTGGCGCTGGCGTTGTGCAGTCTTGGTGATGTGGTGCTGTCGCGTCCGGGGCAGGGCGCGTTTTTAGCTGGGTTGATTGCCTTTGCGCTGGGGCATCTGGCGTGGATTGTTGTTTTTTTCGCGAATTTTACAGTTTCACCTGCGTTATTGAGCGACCCGTTGCGGCTGGGTTTACTGGGTGCTTTGGCTGTTCTGGCTTTCTTTATGGCGCGTTTGTTGATCCCGCGGGCGGGGCCGCTCAAAGAACCTGTTGCGGTTTATCTTGGCATCATCATGGCAATGGCGGTTACTGCACTGGCCACGCCGCCATTTGTGATCGTGGTGGGGGCCATGCTTTTTGCCGCGTCTGATAGTTTGCTGGGCCTCCAGACCTTTGTTCTACAACACGGCGTGGGACGGGAACGCATCGCAAATGCGCTCATCTGGCCACTTTATTGGGCCGCAATTGCCTTGCTGACCCTTGGGGCGTTGGGATGACTCCGCGCTATTTATTGGCGTAGACCGCACAGATACACCCCGCACGGCGCAGTTTTGCGCAAAGCGCATCGGCGGCTTTGCGGGTGTTGCGGCCAATGCGGGCCATGACAAAGCCCTTTTGCCGACTGGCCCGGTGTTTGACGTTCAGGTAATCCGGCTTTTCAGCGTCGGTGAGGGTGCGACAGGACGCGGTGCGCTGATCATAGGCGGCACGGGCCTGTGCCTTGGATTTGCCAAAGGCCAGTTGCACGCCCCATGGCTTTACAGCTGGTTTGGGCCGGGCCAGTGGCGACAGCCTGCGGTTCTGCGCCATTTTGTAACAGGCAGGCAGAAAATTTTCGGTTTTTGACAGTCGAAAGTCATGGGTTTCGGGTGGTGCATCGCGCCACATCTCAGCGGTTAATCCTGTTATTATCGGCACATAATTGATGGTTTCCTCAGCCAGCCCCTTGCCTGCGAGAAATCCAGCGGCGCGTTTTTCACCGCCGTTATACCCCACGGCTGCCATGCCTTCGTTGCCGTAGCGTGTGACCATCTCTGCGAGATATTGCGCCGAATGGTCCAAGGCGTCGGCAGGATTATAGGGGTTGGC
>JBPOFE010000123.1:0-10661 GCA_051252035.1 Sulfitobacter sp. | reverse complement strand
GATCTGATCGTGATGGGCGCGTACGGCCATTCTCGTCTGCGCGAAGCGATATTCGGTGGCACCACGCGCACGATGTTGGCCAACGCGGGGTTGCCGATATTTTTCGCGCACTAAGGGCAGGGAGCGGGGGCGTTTAATGTGAAACGTCAGGTATGTTTGATCTTTACACCACGACACTGACTAAAAATCAGAAAGAGGCAAAGCCGACCTTCGTGCAAAGTGCAGCGAAGGTGCAAAAAGAGGCCACTTTATCAAATTTCGGCAATGTAGTTATTGTCTGCTTTCGGGTTAGAAGCAAAGATCTGAAAGAGTTTTGAACTTGGATGTACTGCGGCGTCAAACGATGTGGTTTGCGCTGGATCCAAAAAAGACCAATATTCTTGGCCGCTAAATACGTAACGACCAAGAATTCTCGAACACTGCGACCTTTGAAACCAAGGCCGTTGAATTTGGCTCAAAGTTCAAGCTCTAAGCAACAAGTACATTCTGTCTATTCGCACGACTTCTTCAATTCAGCCCTGATATTTCGCTTTTCATCAGTAGTATCTTTCAGCTTCTCCAAATCTTGCCACCGCCCACCGGCAAGTTCTTGATTTGTAGGATGGTCACAAACAATCCACGCCTCAGAATGACCTTCGGTGGGGAAGTCATCGGTATTTAAAAAATAAAACATCCCATAGCTTTCGGACAATTGGTCGCAATACGATTTCTTACTCAAACTGTCTTTGTTCCTATACGCGTTGTCGCGTATGCTTTCAGCTTGAGCGCGCATTGAAGAAATCCGCTCCTCCTCTTGGAACCCTTGTAGGGTAAAACGACAACATGCAGAATTGTCAGAAAATAAAACGCCCGCACACGCATAAGCGGCGCTGGAATATGTCAGAGACAAGAGCACCAAACATCCTGTCGCTAGAACAGATTTTTCAATTTTCATCATGCAATCCGTTCTAATAAGAGTCGCCAAACTTTCTAAAAACTTAGCATTTTTCTTGCGAAGCAATGCCAGTTAGATACCAGCCCTCAATCCGCAAACCCCATCTTTGTTAGGGTTTGTCGATCCGACCCATCTGGTCGTGTATGCACCAGACGCACCCTTCCCAGTCGTCCATACCTTTTTGCTTCCTGGGTTAAGGCCAGAAAGCCCACAATCTTCACGGCCATTTTCAAATTCGTTGCAAATCCGTATCCAAATCCTTCCACGACAATTGTTCACATGACGCGTGATGAACTTCTCACCTTTCCATTCAGCAGAAGAGTTGACGCAATTGTTTTGCGTTGCAAAACAACCGTCAGCGTCTTGTGCATGTGCCGCCATTGGGGAATGAACCACGGACAAAGTAGCGACAAATACTAAGGCACTGCAGACCTTACGAAGAGAGAAGTTTTTGGATATGAGCATTTGTGGTCCCGTTGTGTGATTTACCTATACCTAGGATGCTTTACGCCACAAAGATAGTTTTTTTGAGCGATTGCGGGTATCGCTGATGCGTCCAAACGCATCCCGATCGAATTGAAACGGTGCGTTTTTGTACGCGTATCAACCTGAGAATGATATTTTTTGTAAAGTTCAACTCGAAAAATTTGGTTTTTATAGAGTGGGATTTATCACCCGTCCCTACCAGCGCCGTTAGGGCCGGTTCAGAAAACCCTTAGGTCACTTCATCAAAATGGCAGATGAGGATAATATTAGAAGTACAAACGGAATTCGTCATTTCAACAGTCGTTCCAGTTGGTCTTACTCTTCCTGCATTGCCTTGGCGGACCGTAAGTTGAACGGCTTGTCTATTCACTAGGTCATTCCGAAACTAGCATTTTCCAATTGTCCCCACATAAGCCGAGGTTTTGCGATTGCAACGAACGGCAACTAAGTCCGCAGTTCGGTCCTTAGCCTAGGTCGCGTCGAAGGTAGGGTAGGGCCGATATCGCTTGACGCGCCCCCTTAATTGGACTCAGAAAACTCAATGCCTCAAGCTAAAGCTACGTGACTTTCTACACTTAAGAAAGCGCGCCGGCCCGCTCTACGTCACCTGTTTCGGCCCTGAGCCGATCCATGTTGGGGATGGTAATATTGCGCGTGCCAACAAGAGAAATAATGCCATCCTTACGCAGTGCGGTCATTTGGCGGCTCACGGTTTCGATGGTCAGGCCCAGATAATTCGCCATTGCCTCGCGTGACATTGGCATTTCAAATTCCAACCCATCTGTCACCTTGGTCAGATGCAGCCCTGCCGTGCGCTGTGCAATAAGCAACAGCAAAAAGGTGATCTTTTCACGCGCGGTCTTGCGGCCCAAGAGCAGCATCCATTCGCGCGCTACATCCAATTCATCCAGAGTCATTTCCAACAGGCGTTGACCAATATGCGGCGTCGTGGCGACCATCACCTCAAACGGTTTGCGCCGAAAACAGCACAGCGTCACTTTCTGAATGGCCGTCACATCAAAGCCTACGGTCTTACGACCGGGTCTGCCGATGAAATCAGACGGCAGCATCAAACCCACCATCTGGATACGGCCATCGGGCAGGGTGCGCGACAGCGTGGCGGCACCGGTGACCACAGAGGCCACAAAATGCATCTCATCACCTTCGAACATGATAGGCTGTCCGGCGTCGTAGGTGCGGTAATACTTTATGTCTTCCAGCTTGCTCAATTCATCGTTGTCACAATGGGCGCACACCGCGCGGTAGCGAATGTTGCAATCGGCACAGGGGCTGAAATCTGAACTGGTCTGGGACGGGTTCATCGGAGGATGCTCTTTGGCTGTTTCTGTTCGCAACTCTACCTTAACAGTAAGACAGGTAAACGGAAACAACCAGCGCTGCGTCAGGTCCGCGCAGCAGGAAATTACGGCTCATCTGGAATGGGGGCACCGGGCCCAATCTGGCGTTCAACCGCTTGTTGTGCTGCCCCTGCAACGGCTTGGCGTTCCTCTTCTGTCATGTTTTCTGCCCCTGCAACTTCGACTTTGACGTTGCGTTCGGCCATGCGAATGCCATTGGCGTCAAACGCATCGCGCACCATTTGATAGGCGTCGCGGCGCACCAGCCATTGTTCGCCCGGGCGTGTCATGAACTTCACACCCACCACCATGTTGAATTCCTCCATCCGTCGCACGCCCTGAGATTTCAGCGTTTCAATGATGCTATCGCCATATTCCTCATGTTCCTTCATCTGCGCGCCGATGCCTTTGATCAGCTTTTTCACCAGCTTGAGGTCGGTATCAAACGGCACCCTAAATTCCAGCTTCATGATCACCCAATCGCGCGAATGGTTTGTCAGGTGTCTAAGCTCACCAAAGGGCAGGGTATGTACCGCACCGCGGTGATGGCGGATTTGCAGCGACCGGATCGAAATCCGCTCAACCGTGCCGCGCAGATTGTCGATCTCGACATATTCCCCAACCCTAAACGCATCATCGATCAGGAAGAAGATGCCGGACACGACATCCTTGACTAGCGATTGCGCGCCAAAACCGATGGCGACGCCAATCACACCAGCACCAGCCAGCAAGGGGGCGACATTCACGCCAAGCGACGTAAGGACGGACATCGCAACCATCGCCAGAAGCGTGATCATCAATGTCACGCGCAGCAGCGGCAGTAATGTTGCCATCCGTGCCTCTGGTCCCGGTGCTGTACCGGGTTCAGGTGGTTTATAGGCATTAAGTCTGCGGTCGATGGCAGAACTGGCCCAGACCCAGACCAGATCGGCAATCAGTAAGGCCACCGCGCTATCGATGATCAACGCCACAATGCGTCCCAACACGGTGGGTGATGCCGCCCGTTCAAACACATTCACATCCCAGATCATCATGACGACGAGACCCGTGAGAAACAGGGCAAGGATACGAACAAGACGTTGCGCAATTGGTCGATATCCTTCGCTGTTGGATGTCGGTGTTTCGTCCCAGATCGCGACATCACCATCGGTTTCCGTCGAATCCACCGCATCAGCCTCTGTGTTCAACGCAATATCGGTAGGTTCCGGAATCACATGCGTTCGACGCGCGGCCTCTAATGCCGATTGGCGGTCAAACGCATTATCCACCCACATCCGTAACAGCCGCAGAGAGGGGAAAAGCAAACCTAGTAATACAACGGTCCACATCAATGGCTCTTGCCCCAATGTCAGGATGACAAAAGCGATGGTGGCCAACACCGCCAGGTAGAGCCGCCACATCCGTTGGGATTTGCGCAAAGCACTGCCTTGTTGCTTGGCGATTTGGCGGAAACTGATCCAAAGCGCCACGTAGGTGGCCAACAAGGACAAAAATGCCATGGCGATGCTGACGGCAAGTGTATCGGGCAAGCCTCCCGCATCCCCGACCGTCCCCGCATAAACATCTTTGAAAAACCCAGTGAGAATATAGATCGAGGTAAGTGTCAGCAGAACCACCGCCAACATCTTGGACATAGCGTTGCTCAAAGGCAAAAGCCGCAGTTCAGGGACACGAGGGGCCAGAAACAACACCAAAACAGTGCTGATCACTCTGATAATAAGGATCACCACCAACAGACTTATGACAAACTCTTCAAACGCCGGGGGCCATTTAAAAGTTGCAAAAGCGCCGATGCTGCCAAGGGCAAACAAACCCAGCCCACCAAGGGCAATCAATGATCGCAACCCGGCATTGGCAAACCGGTGCCGAATGGTTTCAACTGGCTGCAATTCAATACGCAACTTCAGCGGATTGGTATATTGCCGAAACAGCCATTCAAGACCTGCGCCGACAAACAGGAATATCATCAGAAAATTCAACACCCGTACCTGTTGGGCCGGATCAATCTGTGCCCGCCAGTTTTCAGCAAAAAGCGCGGGTGTTTCGGGCAACGCGCGCTGTGCCAACGCAACATCATTCAATCGCGCCCGCAATTCCGCAACGCCCAAATCAAAGCGGTCCCGCATACTGAGTGCTTCAGTGGTGTCAGCCAAATTTGCATCATCCGCTTGCTGAACGATCCAGTTTTGGATGCGGTCGTCAGACAACAGTCGGGTGAATTCATGCAAGTCGTTTGCCGAAGGGGCAGGCGCGAGCGCGTCGCCCGATGCTGTGTCCTGCGCATGTGCGATCTGCGGGGCAAGCCATAGGCCCAGACAGGCCACCAGAATAACCAACAGGTGTTTCATGCTGTTACCTCATCGGAAACGGGCTGATCTGCCTGAGACGCTTCAAAGCTATAATCTGGGGGGTAAATCCGTTCGACACTAAGCGTGCCACTGTCGAGCATCTGCAGTTGGCACGCCAGCCTCACATCCCCCCCTTTGTCGATCCGCGAGAGGGTCGCTTGCTCAAGCGGTGTTGGTTCTGGCAGGTCTTGATCGGTTGCCAATATGCGGACCGCGCAAGTACCGCAGCGCCCCCGGCCCGAACACAGGTTTGCATGTGCCTGACCCTGATCGCGGAACGCATCAAGCAACGATATGCCCGTTTGTCCTTTGATCTTGCCTGTGTCTTTGGTGGTGATGTTGACCACGGCAGGCTCCGCCAACCAACGCCGCAAACCGCGCGCCAAAAGCACAAGCACACTGATCGCAATAGAGGCCCAAAGCACAGTATATTGTGTGTTGATGATCAGCGCGAATGGTACGTCCGGCAACGATCCCTCCACATTTGTCCTGACGATCTCGGGACCAATTCTAGAAGCCAGAACCCGGCGCCCGGCTTCGGTGAAACCAAGCAAAGCCAAAACCGGCACCGCAACGGCCAATGGATACAGCCACGGCAGAATGTGCACTGCATTTCTCTTAGACCGCAGCCACATAAACAAGCCCGCGCCGCCATGTATCCATGCCACTGAAAGTAAGATAACCTGCATCAGACCATATGACGGCGTGCCAATCCAGAATACCCGGACAATGAAGTCATAACTCACCACAACCTCAGCGTTTTGCAGCATGATGATGCCAATCGCATGGATCGCCAAAAGCGGCATAATGGCCAACCCCGACAACGCCTGAACAAGGTCTTCCGTCGTGCCACTGATCCTGGGGCGCATATAGATAGACCGCAGGCCTATCGCATAATGCACCAGCAAGGCGGTCAGCAGAACGGGCCGCAAAACAGGATGTCCCAGAAAACCGGAAAGATAGGGGCGTGCCGCATCCATCGCCTCGATTGAGATCAAGCCCAAGCTCAAGTTAATCAGATGTGATGTGATATAAAGCAGCAGATACAAGCCGGATACGGCGCGCAATGTGCGAATGACGGGGTGCGATCCGGCTGCGGTATTGGAATGCGTCAAATTCTGGGTCCGATCAATATGTCTTTTAAAGTGTAATCGGATAGTAAGAGTGTAAAAGGCTAAGGTGCAAGGGCAGGGCTCGACCTTGGGGCGACGCATATTGAGGTATGCACAGCAACGCGCGTCAAACTTCCAACATTCTAGTTGCAATACCGTCGCGGATGGTTTTTTATTGGCTCACCAATCAATAAAAATCCTTTGGGGAGTTATCACCATCATGAAACGCTTGCTTGCAACATCTGCGCTAGCCCTGACTGTCGCCACATCCGTGTCCGCAGCGGGCTGCGAAAAAGTCACCTTTTCCGATGTGGGCTGGACCGACATCACCGCAACAACCGCTGCCGCCTCTGTCGTATTGGACGCGCTGGGATATGAGACCGAAGTGAAAATCCTGTCGGTGCCTGTGACCTACACCTCTATGGCCGCTGGCGACATTGACGTATTTTTGGGCAACTGGATGCCCACGATGGAGGCCGATATCGCGCCCTACCGAGAAGCGGGCACCGTCGACACGGTCCGCGCCAACCTCCAGGGCGCGAAATACACACTGACCGTGAACAAAGCCGCCGCCGATATGGGCATCAAGACATTCGGTGACATCGCTGCACAGGCCGAAGCCCTTGAAGGCAAGATCTACGGCATTGAGCCGGGCAATGACGGCAACCGTCTGATCCAGTCGATGATCGACGCCAACGCCTTTGATCTGGCGGAGTTTGAAGTGGTCGAAAGCTCTGAACAAGGCATGTTGGCACAGGTTGCCCGCGCTGACCGCAAGGGCGACCCGGTGGTCTTCCTTGGTTGGGAACCGCACCCAATGAACGCCAATTTCGAATTGACCTACCTTGAAGGTGGCGATGATTTCTTTGGTCCTGATTTGGGTGGCGCGACTGTCTATACCAACACCCGCGCTGGCTATGTCGAAGAATGCCCGAACGTCGGCAAGCTGTTGAACAATATGGAATTCACACTCGCCATGGAAAACGAAATCATGGGTGCGATTTTGGATGATGGCAAAAAGCCGAACGAGGCCGCCGCCGAATGGATCGAAGCCAATGCGGGCGTGCTGGACACATGGCTCGCAGGTGTGACCCACATCGACGGCAGCGATGGCATGGAAGCCGCCAAGATGGCGCTGGAATAAAGCCACACCATGAATGACATTGGCCCGCCCGAGCTTTTGGGCGGGCCTTTTCTATCCGCACGTCCAACCCACGTCTGAGGATCGCACATGAACTGGCTGACCGAGAATAAAATCCCAATTGCCGACGTTGCCGAAACCGCGCTTGATTGGCTACAGATCAACGGCGAATGGTTTTTCGACGGGCTGGCCACCTCGATGGAATGGCTGATTGAAGCGATTCTCTGGGTGCTGCAAACCCCACATCCGCTGATCATCATCGCGGTTTTCGCGGGGCTGACATGGGCGATCCAACGCAATTGGAAAACCGTTGTCTTCGTGGTTCTTGGGTTTTTGTTCATCCTCAATCAGGACTATTGGGAAGAAACCACCGAAAGCCTGACACTGGTGTTGTCAGCCTGCGTGGTCTGCATGGGGGTCGGGGTGCCGATTGGCATCGCGGCAGCACATCGCCCGAGGCTTTATCGCTTCATGCGCCCCGTTCTCGACTTGATGCAGACGCTGCCCACCTTCGTCTATCTCATTCCGGCAATTGTGTTTTTCGGCATCGGCATGGTGCCGGGCCTGATTGCCACGGTGATCTTTGTGCTGCCCGCGCCGATCCGCCTGACACAGCTTGGTATTTCCTCAACGCCGAAATCTTTGCTGGAGGCCGCCGAGGCATTCGGTGCCAAACCAAGCCAAACACTATGGAAGATTGAGCTGCCTTATGCGCTGCCACAAATCATGACCGGTCTGAACCAGACGATCATGTTGTCTCTGTCGATGGTGGTGATCGCCGCACTGGTCGGTGCCGACGGACTGGGCGTCCCGGTGGTACGGGCGCTGAACCAAGTGAACACTGGGTTGGGTTTCGAATCCGGCCTGATTATTGTTGTGGTCGCCATTATGCTCGACCGCATGTTGCGGGTAGGTGACAAATGACAACTGCTGTAGATTTCAACAATGTTTCAATCGTTTTTGGCGACAAGCCAGACAAGGCTTTGCCGCTGATGGACGCTGGTCAAAGCCGCTCTGAGGTTGAAGCGGCGACCGGGCAGGTGCTTGGCGTACATAATTGTTCGCTGAGCGTCGCAGAGGGCGAAATTCTTGTCCTTATGGGGCTGTCCGGCTCCGGTAAATCAACTTTGCTACGCGCCGTGAATGGTCTGAACCCCGTGGTGCGTGGCCATGTCGATGTGCATGACGGCGCGTGGTCTGCCAATGTGCAGGGCTGTTCGACCAGTGATCTGCGCAAAGTGCGCCGCGAATGTGTGTCGATGGTGTTCCAGCAATTCGGCCTGCTGCCCTGGCGCAGTGTGCGCGACAACGTGGCGCTGGCCTTGGAACTGTCTGATGTACCAAAAAAGGAACGGTTGGAGCGTGCGGATAAACAACTGGCTCTGGTCGGCCTTGCCGATTGGGCAGATCGCAAGGTCGGTGAGCTTTCGGGCGGCATGCAGCAACGCGTCGGTCTGGCGCGGGCCTTTGTTACCGAAGCGCCAATCCTGCTGATGGATGAACCATTCAGCGCGCTTGATCCATTGATCCGCACACGTCTGCAAGACGAACTGCTTGACCTGCAACGCGATCTGAAACGCACGATCATTTTTGTCAGCCACGATCTGGACGAGGCCTTCAAACTGGGTGGCCGTATCGCGATCATGGAAGGGGGCCGCATCGTGCAAATCGGCACCCCGCGCGAGATTTTCTCAAACCCCGCATCCGAATACGTTGCCGATTTTGTCGCCAACATGAACCCATTGGGCGTGCTGACTGCACGTGATGTAATGGGGCCTGCAAATGGCAAAGGATCGGATACAGTCAGCGCCGAAACCCCGGTCGAGGAATTGATTGCACAGCTTGAGGGCACAGATGCCCGTCTGGATGTGACGGAGGATGGCAAACGCATTGGCACAGTTGATGCGGTCAGTATCGTTGAACGCCTTAGAACGGACGGCTGACCGGAACACATCCTTGCGATCCGGGCTTGGAGATCGGACATCGCACACGTAGATAGAGGGGATGAATGATATTTCCCCCGGTACCGATTTTTACGCCTCCGTCACCCCGCGCGATGACTTTGCCAGTTTTTCGGATGCGGATGTCTATACGTCGCTTCCGGATGATTGGTGGGTCGGGACGTCCGACATTATTGGCTCAACCCAAGCCATCGCGGAGGGACGGTATAAGACCGTGAATATGGTTGGTGCGGCGGTGATTTCGGCACAGATGAATGCCCATGCTGGCGCTTCTTTCCCCTTTATATTTGGCGGTGATGGTGCCGGGTTTGCCGTGCCCGCCGCATGGAAGGAGCGTGCAGAATTGGCATTGGCCGCCGTGCGGGTTTGGGCGGGCGAAGAGTTTGATGTGGGCTTGCGCGTCGGTATGGTCCGGGTCTCTGACATCCGCGCTGCAGGCTTCGATGTGACGGTGGCGCGGTTCCAAGCAGCAAAAGGCGTGGATTATGCAATGTTTTCCGGTGGTGGTTTAAGCTGGGCAGAAGCCCAGATGAAAGCCGGCGCGCATGTGCTGCCCCAAGCGCCTGCCGGAACACAGCCGGACCTCACCGGCCTAAGCTGCCGCTGGAGCCATTTGCCAAGCCAGCATGGCACAATCCTGTCCGTCGTGATTTTGCCGCAAGAGAGCACATCCGCAGCTGAGTTTGCAAAGCTGGCGCGTGATGTCGTGGAATTGGCCCGTGGTCTTGATCGGTCTGGCCATCCCGCCAGAAAAAACGGCCCCGGTGTAAAGTGGCCACCCGTTGGTGCCACTCTTGAGGCGCACGCCCAACGCGGCACTGGGCCGCTTGGCCCCGCCCGCCGCAAAGCGCTGTTTGAGAGTTTTGTCGCTTGGTTCCTGATCAAAACCGGCCTCAAGGTCGCAGGCTTTGACGCCCGGCGATATCGTCGCATCGTGGGCGAAAACGCCGATTTTCGCAAATTTGAGGATGGCCTGAAAATGACCTTGGATTGCGATACCATCACTCAAGATCAATTGCGTGCGTTGCTTGAGAAAGCCGCAGGCGACGGAATCATCCGCTTTGGCCTGCACGCTCAATCCGAAGCCATGATGACCTGCATCGTGCCGTCGATCCAAACCGATGACCACATCCATTTCGTGGACGGCGCCACGGGCGGCTACACCGCAGCGGCGCAGGCGATCAAGAGCCGTGAACGCTGATGTTCCGAATGTGCGGGAATGCTGTGTTTGGTTGATTGAGACAAGGCAGTGAACGTACCTGGCATTCAAACTGCTGCATATTCTAAATCAACTTAGTATGAAAATGGTGCCCCCACACGG
>JBPOFE010000122.1:0-10704 GCA_051252035.1 Sulfitobacter sp. | reverse complement strand
AGATGCGTCGCATTATTAATTATTGCAATCGAATTCAATGGCCGCTACCCTTTTCGGGATGATGCTCAAAAAAGGGCCATCTTGGGCGTGTTGAAGCTGGCTACCCGCGTTGGGTTAGTGCAGGCCATCGCCACCAACGGGAGAATTGAGAATGAAAAACACGATTAAATCCAGCGTCGCTGCATGCGCCTTGATTGCCTCTGCGGGCTTTGCTTGGGCGGATTGCGGCATCGAGAGCGGATCTGTCCGTATCTTGTCCAACGACTTTGCTGCTTTGCACGCGATTGCTGATGCAGCAGAGACCTGCGCCAGCGACACGGTTGAAGTGACGCGGAACCAGACCGAAGACCACAAAAACATTCAGGTCGCCGCGCTGACATCAACGCCTGCGACTTATACGGTTGCGATTGTCGCCACCAACTCGATGGTGCCGCTGATGAACGATGACCTGATCCGTCCGTTGGACGATCTTGTCGCCAAATATGGTGAGCAATTGCAAGACAGCCAGCTGATCCGTGTAAACGGCAAGATTATGGCGGTTGCATTCATGGCGAACGCTCAGCACACTTTCTATCGCGAAGATATCCTTTCGGAAAACGGTATCGAAGTACCCACATCTTATGAAGAGATGATTGCCGCGGCTGACGCTTTGAAAGCAGCAGGCGTTATGGACAGCCCCATCGCATCCAGCTTCAAGCCCGGCTGGAACATGGCCGCTGAATTCGTGAATGCCTATCTGGGCACTGGCAATGATTTCTTTGTTCCAGGCACAGCTGAGCTGGCGATTAACAACGAAGACGGCGTATTGGTTCTAGAGACACTCAAGGCGCTGTCCGAGCGGATGAGTGCGGATTACGCGACCTACGACAGCAACGGACAAAAACCTGTCTGGGAAGCTGGCGAAATCGCACTGGCGATTTCTTGGGGGTCACGTGCGGGTGCCTATATTGGTGAAGAGGCCGCCAATCCGGATATCGCCGCCGCCACCAACTTTGCTGCGGCACCGACCATCGGCGGCAATGACATTCCGTCTGCCGCATTGTGGTGGGATGGCTTCACCATTGCCAAGAACATCAGCGACGAAGATGCCGAAGCATCCTTCCGTGCAATGATGAAAGGTATTTCGTCAGACATGGTGAAAGAGAACCAAAGCCTCGCCGTATGGTTGGTTGATGGTTACGAACCTACGAAGGCTGCGAGCGGCGTTCTGGCCAACCTCAAAGGTGGCGCACGTCCCTATCCGATGCTGCCATACATGGGCCTTTTGCACACAGCACTGGGCGACAACCTGACAGACTACCTGCAAGGCAACGAAAGCGTTGAGCAGGCGTTGGCGGACGTTACTACGGCTTACACAACAGCCGCGACCGAAGCCGGTTTCCTGAACTAGGCAACCTTTTGGGGAGGGCCGTATTCCGGCCCTTCCTCACCACCAAAAAATAGACATTTCGTCTACGCGGTTTGATTGCCGCGTGATGGGGGAGGTATGACATGCCACATAAGACGTTTCTGGCCTTTATCTGGCCATCACTTATAGCCATGATTTTGTTTATCGCGATCCCGATCTTTTCGGTCGCGTATCAGTCACTGTTCGTTGAACATGAACAGATCATAATTGTTGGCGAAAGCTGCGGACCATTTGGCTGTAACGATGAGGTCAGTGTCGATGTAGAGGCAATGACCGCCCTGCGCGAAGAGGCACCTGCGGGTCGATTCAACGGCTTGGGGACCTATGCCAATGCCTCTCACCTCGCATTTGACGAAATCAGCGAAGTTGTCGCCGCCGCAGAAAACTTTGGCGAAATCCGTAATGGCATTATGAACCTGCCGTTCTACAGCGCGCTTGCGTTTACGCTGTCCTACACATTTATCGTGACGCCGCTGGTGATTATCCTGGGCTTTATCATCGCGGTTGCGGTGAACTCGGTCCCGAAATTGTTGAAAGGGCCGGTAATCTTTTTCTCGCTACTGCCCATGATTGTGACGCCATTGGTCGGATCACTTGTTCTGTTTTGGATGATCGACAGCCGGGGCATTATCGGTGCCGGGTTGCAGGCATTATTCAACGATCCAGCCTTATCGCTCAAGGCGTCGGGCGCGCTCACCTGGGCCACGCTCTTTGTCTATGGGGTCTGGCATTCGGCGCCATTTGCATTTGTGGTATTTTACGCGGGTCTGCAGACCGTTCCCCAAGACACCATGGAATCTGCAATGGTTGACGGTGCGAACCGCTGGGAACGCATCCGCTTTGTGATCATGCCTTATCTGATGCCACTGGCGACGTTCATCGCATTGATGCAGCTGATGGATAATTTCCGAATATTCGAGCCAATCATCGGCTTCTCTGCGCAGGCGCATGCGACGTCACTCAGTTATCTGATCTTCAACGATCTGCGCGAATCTGACACGCCACTCTTTGGGTCGGCTGCGGCGACATCCATGCTGACTATCATTGGTGTCATTATCCTGCTCTTGCCCGTGCTCCGCCGTAACTGGCGTGAGTTCAACATGAAAAACTAAGGAGGACGCGCCATGACGACAAATCCTACCGAAAGAAAGCCGCTTCCCCTTCGCATACTCGTGATCGGATTCGTGCTCTTGTGGCTGATCATCGCAGCCTTCCCGTTCCTGTGGACTGCATGGGGGTCGTTCAAGGTTGAGGGTGACTTCTTCTCTCGCGCCAACTGGATGAACGCCATCACCGGCCCTGTGACCGAACGCCAGACTGGCGGCGTGTTCACAATGCAGGGCTACTATGGCGCATGGGTCGAACGCGAGTTTTGGCGTGCAGCCCTGAACACCGGCATTGTTGTGGTCTGCGTGACAGTTATTTCGCTTACCTTGGGCACGCTGGGAGGCTACGCTTTGGCGCGCTCCGGGTTCAAATACACCTTCTGGCTGCTGATGGTTGCGCTTATTTTCCGTGCCATGCCGCACATTACGCTGGTGTCTGGTTATCTGCTTCCGTTCTTCGAATGGAACGTCTGGGGATACCTGCCAACGACGATCGTTGTGCTTGTGGCAATCAACCAACCCTTTACGCTGTGGATGCTGCACAGTTTCTTCCTGTCGATTCCAAAAGACTTGGATGAGGCTGCAATGGTCGATGGCTGCACACGCTTTCAGGCCTTCCGGCTGGCCATCATTCCCGTAATGTGGCCCGGCGTTGTGACAACAGCTTTGTTCAGCTTCCTGCTGGCCTATAACGACTTCGCTGTGACATCGATGCTGCTTAGCCAAGAAAATTCGACAATGATCCCCGAGATCGAAAGTTTCCTCGGGTCCACCCAAGAAGAAGGCAAGGTGATGTACGCCGTGGCCGCAGTTGTTTCTGCGATTATCCCATTGTTCATCCTGATCGTATTCTTCCAACGTCAAATCGTGAGCGGCCTGACCGCTGGCGCCGTCAAAGGATAAGGGGGCTCACCAATGGCCAGACTTCAACTCAAAAATGTTAACAAACGCTGGGGAACCTTTGTCGGTGTTGACAACTTCGATCTCGATATCGCCGATCAGGAATTTCTGGTTTTGCTGGGGCCTTCGGGCTGCGGCAAATCCACCACGATGCGGATGATTGCGGGATTGGAAGATATCACCGACGGGCAGATTTTGTTTGATGACAAAGTGGTCAACGATATGGACCCCAAGGATCGCGACATCTCAATGGTGTTCCAGTCTTACGGTCTTTATCCAAACCTGACGGTCTACGAAAATATTCGCTTTCCGCTGCGGGTTCGTAAAGTTCCCAAGGAAAAACATGACGAGATGGTGATGGATGCTGTCCGTATGGTCGAATTAGAAGACTTCATGCACCGCCGTCCTGCCGACCTGTCTGGCGGTCAACGTCAGCGTGTGGCACTGGGACGCGCGATTGTTCGTCGTCCTAATATCTTCCTGATGGACGAACCCCTGTCGAACCTTGACGCAAAACTGCGGGTCTCGACGCGTGCGCAGATCAAAAACCTGCAATCAAAGCTCAAGATCACGACTGTTTATGTGACGCACGACCAGATTGAGGCCATGACACTGGCCGACCGGGTTGTCGTGATGAGTGCGGGTAAAATCCAACAGGTAGGAACGCCCACGGACATCTACGATTATCCTGCCAATACTTTCGTTGCGAGCTTTATTGGATCACCAGCGATGAACCTTGTCGAAGGCACGTTGAAAGATGGCACGTTTATAGGCGAAGGCATCAAGGTCAGCGGCCTGACGAAGAAGGCATCTGGCAATATGACCCTTGGGTTCCGTGCCGAGGATGCTGAGATTGTGCCGTCGGGTGGTGAGATTTCCGCGCCGATGTACTCAATCGAACTTCTGGGTGAGGCGTCGATGATCACATGGCGCCTTGGCGAAGCACTCGTATCGATCAAGACCAACAAAGAGTATCGCGCAGAAATCGGAGATACTGTTGAGGCGCGTGTCCCGGCCGATATCTGCCACTTGTTTGACACGGCCAGCGGCGAACGGATTGCCTTGGAATGACACCAACTGAGCAAACCGAAGCCACGCGTCAGGTCATCCTTCGTATGGAGGCGGCCCTTGGTGCAAACTCCAATTCGATGGATGACCATTTTCACGAAGATTTCCGATGGATTGGAAATCAGGGTTGCGGCACCAAGCATGGGCTTGAGGCGTTTCGTAACAATTGGCAGTTGCCACTGCGTGCGGCCTTTACTGAGCGGGATTACAAAACCGACCGCTTTATTTGTGAGGGCAACTGGGCATCCTGCTTTGGTCATATCGAGGCGACCCATTCGGGCACGTTCATGGGCCATGCGCCGACCGGAAAACGGGTCAAAATTCACTATATGGATTTTTGGGAAATTCGGGATGGCCGCATCGCCGACAATTGGGTTTCCGTGGACTTTCCTTCAATTCTAGCCCAATTGGGCGAAGATGTTTTTGACGGTCGTGGATGGGAAACCTTCGACGAAGGTTCCGTCACGCCCCCCAAACCGCAACAAGAGGCATAAAATGACAGTCCGTCACCTGAAAACCGCCCGTTCTGCCGAAGCCCGCGCCGAGGATGACGCAAAAACCCGTGCTATTGTTGAGGCCGGCCTGAAGGAAATCGAAACCAAGGGTGATGCCGCCGTGCGTGAAATGTCGGTGAAATTCGACAAATATGACCGCGATAGCTATCGGCTGACAGACGGAGAAATTCAGAGCCTCATCGCTCGGGTTTCGGATCAGGATATGGCTGACATTCGCTTTGCGCAGAAGCAAGTGCGCAACTTTGCGCAGGCGCAGCGCGATTCAATGCTTGATATCGAAGTTGAAACCATGCCCGGCGTGATCCTTGGCCATAAGAATATCCCGGTACAATCGGTGGGCTGTTACGTGCCCGCTGGCAAGTTTCCGATGGTTGCATCCGCACATATGTCTGTAGCGACTGCATCTGTTGCGGGTGTCCCGCGCATCATCGCCTGTACAC
Organism: Sulfitobacter sp.; assembly: GCA_051252035.1. Taxonomy (GTDB): domain Bacteria; phylum Pseudomonadota; class Alphaproteobacteria; order Rhodobacterales; family Rhodobacteraceae; genus Sulfitobacter. The sequence goes on along the minus strand of JBPOFE010000122.1, from coordinate 5,267 downwards.
CCCCCTTTAAGGGCGAACCAAATCCTGCGGTGATCGCCGCCATGCACTTGGGCGGCGCCCATGAGATTTACGTGATGGGTGGCATTCAGGCAGTCGGCGCCATGGCCATTGGCACCGAAACGATTGACCCCGTGCATATGCTGGTTGGTCCCGGTAATGCCTTTGTGGCCGAAGCCAAGCGGCAACTCTTTGGTCGCGTCGGCATTGACCTTTTCGCGGGCCCGACTGAAACCATGGTGATCGCTGATGAGACCGCTGCCGATGGCGAACTTTGCGCCACCGACCTGCTGGGACAGGCCGAGCACGGCTATAACAGTCCTTGTGTTCTGCTGACCAATTCTGAAAAACTGGCCAATGATACGCTGGCTGAAATCGACCGGATCTTGAAAATCATCCCGACTGCCGACACGGCATCCAAGTCGTGGGAAGATTATGGTGAAGTGATCGTATGCGACACCTATGACGAAATGTTGGCCGTGGCGGATGACATCGCGTCCGAGCATGTTCAGGTGATGACCGACCGTGATGATTGGTTCCTCGACAACATGACCTGCTATGGCGCGTTGTTTCTTGGTCCGCGTACAAACGTGGCCAACGGTGACAAGGTGATCGGTACAAATCACACGCTGCCCACCAAGAAAGCTGGACGCTATACTGGCGGTCTATGGGTCGGTAAATATCTGAAAACGCACAGCTATCAAAAGGTCACGACGGACGAAGCTGCTGCAATGATCGGTGCTTACGGTTCGCGCCTTTGCATGCTTGAAGGTTTTGTGGGACATGCTGAGCAATGTAACGTCCGAGTGCGGCGCTATGGTGGCATCAACGTGCCCTATGGGGTGGGCGCACCTTACCGTGACGCCGCAGAGTAAACACTTTTTCGCAACCCCAGACCCGACAAAGGAATAACCGATGACATTGCCCCAAACCCCGTCGTTTCGACTGGATGGCAAACGGGCGTTGGTGGCCGGGGCCTCTTCGGGGATCGGTCTGGCTTGTGCGGTCGCGTTGGGGCAGGCGGGCGCCGCTGTCACTCTGGCGGCGCGATCTGCGGACAGGCTGGCGGATGCGGTTGCCCAAATGCAGGCTGCCGGAATGACGGCTGATGCCATGACACTGGATGTCTCGGACGTGCCTGCAACGGAAGCTGCAATCGACGCCGCGGGCCCGTTCGATGTATTGGTGAACTCAGCAGGGCTTGCGATCCACTCTGCCGCGCTTGACACCACTGAGGCCGATTTTGATGCGGTGTCGACCCTGAATATCAAAGGGGCCTATTTCCTGACCCGCGCGGTTGCACGCGGGCTAATTACGGCGGGCAAACCCGGCAGCCTGATCAATATCTCAAGTCAAATGGCCCATGTGGGTGGCATTGACCGCGCTGTCTATTGTGCAACCAAACATGCCGTCGAAGGTTTCACCAAAGCGATGGCGATCGAATGGGGAAAACAAGGTATTCGGGTGAACACGATCTGCCCTACATTTGTCCGCACGCCTCTGACCGAACAAACATTTTCTAACCCTGATCGGGTTAAATGGCTGATGGAAAAAATAAAGCTGGGCCGTGTGGGCGAAGTGACCGATATGATGGGCCCGGTGGTTTACCTTGCCTCAGATGCATCTGCACTGATGACTGGCACACATTTGCTTGTCGATGGCGGCTGGACGGCTGAATGATGTATAATGAACGGATCACCTCTTTACAGGTTGCCAAACGGGCAGGGGTCAGCCAATCGGCTGTCAGCCGTGTGTTCACCCCGGGCGCCAGTGCCAGCGCTAAGACGGTCGAAAAAGTGCGCCGCGCGGCAAAAGATTTAGGGTATCGCCCTAATGCGATGGCGCGCGCAATGATTACCGGCAAGAGCCGGATGATCGGTCTGGTCGTCGCCTATCTGGAAAACCAATTTTATCCCGAAGCGGTTGAACGGCTTTCCAATGCGCTGCAAGCCAAGGGCTATCACGTTTTGATGTTCATGGCGTCGCCTACCGCGGGTGACGGTGTGCAGAAGGTGATGGAAGAGATTCTTGACTATCAAGTCGAAGGGATCGTGCTGGCGTCGGTTTCGATGTCGTCGGACCTCAGCCGCCGCTGCGCAGATCACAACATTCCGATTGTCCTTTTCAACCGCGAGCAGGACGACACCCACATGTCTTCGGTGACCACGGATAATTACCGGGGTGGCTATGTCATCGGTACGCATTTTGCAGAACTGGGCCACAAACGCATCGGCTATATTGCGGGTCATGAACAAGCCTCGACGCAGCGTGATCGTGAACGCGGCTTTCATGACGGGCTAGAAGCGGCGGGATTGAAAATCCAGCATCGGCAAGTGGGCGCCTTTGTCTATGCCAATGCCCGTGCGGCCACTTTGGAGATGTGCGCGGGGACAGAGCGGCCCGATGCGATATTTGTCTGCAACGATCACATGGCTTTCGCCGTTATGGATGCCCTGCGCTATAAGCTGGGTCTGCGTGTGCCTGAAGATATCAGTGTTGCGGGCTTTGACGATGTTCCCATAGCGGCATGGCCAGCCTATGACCTCACAAGTTATCGCCAACCAATCAATCGCATGGTTGAGCAAACCGTCACGACGCTGATGCAGAAAATCGCCAATCCGGCTGAGGAAGCACAGCGCGTCAAGATAGAAGGCCAGCTGATCCTGCGCGGCACGACCGCCCCCGCAAAAGGAGATGCAGATGCGGGGCTTTGATGACAAGTGGCGCGACGTGCCGGATTACATTATTGGCATCACCAAAGAGATCTGGGAAGACCGCAAGATCGGGTCATTGCGGCGGTCTTATGCGGATGGCTTGATTGTGCGGTCTCCGGCATCGGTGGTGGTGGATAACTCCAATGTAATTGCTGCAACCATGGCCACGCTGGCCGAATTTCCGGACCGTGAATTGCTGGGCGAGGATGTAATTTGGTGTGATGATCCCAATGGGGGCACCGCCACATCGGACGCATTTTTATCGTCGCATCGTCTGACCTGCACCGCAACACACAGCCAACCGGGCATGTATGGCGCACCGACCGGCCGACGATTGACTTACCGTATTCTGGCTGACTGTGCGATCCGCGACAATGCGGTCTATGACGAATGGCTGGTGCGTGATCAATCGGCAATCGTGCAGCAAATGGGCCATGACAATGTGACCTGGACCCGCGATCTGATTGCACGTGAAGGCGGAGCTGACAAATGTGTGCAGCCGCTGACACCAGCCAATGATTTGGCCGGGCCTTATCAGGGGCGAGGAAATGATAACGAATGGGGTGCGCGCTTTGCCGATACCCTGACCGCGATTATGGCCGCCGACATGCAGGTGATAAATGAACGATATGACCGTGCGTGCATGCTGCATTACCCTGCAGGGCAGGATGCAATGGGCTGGGCCGAGGCGGACCAGTTCTGGATGGGTCTGCGGGCGGCGTTCCCGGATGCGGTATTCTCTATCGACCATGTGATCGGGCGGGAGGATGCGTTGATGCCACCGCGCGCCGCTGTGCGATGGTCGTTGCATGGCAAGCATTCGGGCTGGGGCCGCTTTGGCACACCCACGGGCGCAGAGGTTTATGTTATGGGCATCAGTCATGCCGAATTTGGCCCCTTCGGTGCGGGCCAACCGACCATTCGCCGCGAATTTACACTTATTGATGAAACCGCGATCTGGAAACAGATTTTGCTGAAGACGGGACAACACGAATGAAGGGTTTTTCGAACCAGTTCAAAGATTTACCGGATTATATCCTGAAGATCACCAAGGAAATCTGGGAAGATCGCGGACTTGCCACTCTGCATCATTATTATGGCAAAGACATCCCGATGCGGTTCCCTTCGGGGCTGGTGACTGGCAACAAGGGGGTGATCGACGGAACCTTGGCCACGCTTGCGGAATTTCCTGACCGTGAATTGCTGGGCGAGGATGTAATCTGGTCACAGGATTCCGAAGATCCTGATCGATACCTGTCATCCCATCGGTTGCTGACAACGGGCACACACACAGGTCATGGTGCCTTTGGTCCGCCGACCGGAAAGAGTTTTACCATTCGGGTTGTCGCGGATTGTGCTGCAAAAAACGATGTGATCGACGACGAATGGCTGATCCGCGACGTGGGCGGAATTGCCCGGCAATTGGATTGGGACGTTGCCGATTATGCACGTTACCAAATCCAGACCGAAGGCGGACCAGAAGCGTGCCAAAAGCCATTCCATATCCGTGATGATGTCGAGGGCCCCTATTTGGGGCGCGGCAACGACAATGAATGGGGTCAGCGGCTGGTCAATATCCTGCAACAGATAATGGATAAGGATTTCACCGTGATCCGCCGCGAATATGACCGCGCTGTGCGTACTGAACATTGGGGTGCGCGTGGCGGCTGGTCTTTTGCGTTTGCCGAAACCGACTGGATGCGTCTGCGGTCTTCCTTTCCGACTGCGAAGTTTGAAATTCATCACGTCATTGGCCGTGAAGATCCCGGTACGCCGCGCCGTGCTGCGGTGCGCTGGTCGCTGACAGGCAAACATTCGGGCTATGGATTCTTTGGCGCGCCAACGGGTGCCGAGGTGCATGTTATGGGCGCCACCCATGCCGAATGGGGCGAATGGGGCTTGCGCCGGGAATTCACGATGCTGGACGAGGTCGCCATCTGGAAGCAAATTCACCTGCACACCGGGAATATGGAATGAGCCGATTTGCCAATCTGCCAGACTACATTCAAGGCGTCACATTTGAGATATGGGAAGAACGTAAAATTGCATCGCTGCGCGAAAGCTATGGCAGCAAAATGTTCATGCGTTCAACTCAGGCGATGATCGTTGGAACCGACGGAGTCATTAAGGATACGCTGGCATCACAGGCGGCCTTTCCGGATCGTGAAATCTTTGGCGACGACGTGATATGGTGTGGTACGGAAAAAGACGGCTATTTGTCCTCTCATCGCTCTATCATCACGGGTACGCACACGGGACATGGCGTGTTTGGCGCACCGACAGGCAAACGCGTGACGACCCGCTGCATCGCAGATTGCTTTGTCGAAGATGACGTGATCACCGACGAATGGCTGTGCTATGATTTCAGCTCAATGGTGCAACAACTGGGTCACACCCCGCGTGATTGGGCCGCCGCGACGATACAGCGCGAGGGTGGACATCACAGCGCCATCCGCCCGTTTACCCCTGATCAGGACAAGTCCGGGCCTTACACTGGCACTGGCAATGGCCATGAATTGGGTGCGCGGCTGTCAGGCATCCTGAGCCGTATCATGG
>JBPOFE010000121.1:0-11047 GCA_051252035.1 Sulfitobacter sp. | reverse complement strand
GCAAAGTCAGGGCGCAGCACGGGCGGACGCGGCGGCATGCGTGGCGGGAAAAGCAGGTATGGAGGGAAGCGGTAACCTGCTTGCCATGACCGTTCTCTCCGTTCACACTGCTTTTGTCTTCAGAGGAAGCTGCAATGCCCAGATGGATCATCGTTTTAGTTTTCGCAATGATTGCAAGTAACAGTGCGGCTGATCCCTTCAGTGATGCGCTATTAAAGCAGCTAGAATGTTCGCAACCACCATCACCAGTGACAATCTTTAGCGTCTTGGCAGATGCTGGGCTTATTGACCCCGAAAGCAACATTGGGGTCGACAGCCTGTCCTGCTTTGAGATGACCAAACCAATCAACTTGGCGGGTTTGCCGGTAATTTCGGTTTGTGGGTTTGAAGAAGACAAACAACTTCGCGATCAGAGGGCAGATCTGTTTTATCGCGCCCCAGGTACATCGCCAGGGCAGACTTTATCCATTGGGACCAGAGTATCAATGGACGAAGCGGCGAAGTGGTATACGCAGACTATTGGCACAACGCATCTTCGCAGCGCCCTTTCTGACGAATATTCGGCGGTTGAAGGCACGGTAGAGATTTCGTGCACTTCATGGTTCGCCAGATAGACGCCAGTTGGGCCCAGGCCCAAACGTCAAATCCAGTTACGTAATAGACCGCAGGCCTGCGGACCCTATGAACTCACTCCTGTTCACGACCGCAGATGCAGCAAGGGTTTCGCCACGGAACTAACACCCCAACCACTAACTCTTTGTTAACCAAAATTAACCATGATCGCATACGGGAGTGTCCGATGCGGTCTGTTTTTCTGTTGTGTGTTCTTATGTGGCCCCTCTTGGCCTCCAGCGCCGATGCCGGAGCGTGGCTACGCGAAAAAGGCAGTAGTTTTACCTCTGTCGCTTTCACCTCAACTTGGTTTCGCGACACCACCAGCACCTCATATTTGGAATATGGATTGCGCGATGATCTGACCATTGGGGCCGACATCGGATATGCCACCAGCCGCAATGGTACGCAGTCTGGCTATGGCACTTTTTTCATCCGCCGTCCCCTTGGCCAACGTGATAGAAACATCAAATGGGCTTATGAACTTGGTGTCGGGGCGGCCTGGGTTGGGGATACCGTGCTGCCCTATGTCAAAACCGGATTGTCATGGGGCCGCGGGATTGAAGTGCGTGACAAAAGCGGTTGGATGGCGGTTGATGCGTCGATGACATGGGATGTCACATCGGGCCATCACCTTGCCAAGATCGACAGCACAATCGGCGTGAACTTTACCGAGGTCACCACTGGCATGGTGCAACTTTATCTGGCGCATCTGGATAAAAAAACCTATGGTAGCATCGCCCCGTCAATCCTGATCAAACCCCGCAAAAGCAAATTTCGCATTCAAATCGGTGCGGAAAGCCAATTGGGCCATTTTGACAATACCGCAATCAAAATCGGTCTCTGGCGCGAATTCTAGGCGCTAAAAAACCCCGCCTGATCCAACAGGCGGGGCTTTCTATCATTCCTACTTCACTGTGGGCCGTTCAGCGGTTGTCCATGCGCACCACAACCAGCACTTTGCCCTTCACGGGCGTGGGCCAGACAACCTTGATCCGATCCCGGTTTGGCCCCTGAATTTGCTGCACATAAGGCATATCAAACTGCGCGACATTGGCCGCATTGCGAATGGCCCCTTGGGCAACCACGGAATCCACATTCAGCGCCTGTCCGCCAAACGGCAGATAATCAGATGTGTCGATATCCCAACTGTCTGACGGCGTGTTTTGCGTAAACTCAATTTCAGCGGCATTTTGCACGCGCGCGCTCACGGCGTGAAATGAATTGCCTTTCATCACCACGTTATTGCACCGTGCAATATCCAGATCGGCATAGGTGGTGTCCACCCGGTCCACCCGATCAATGCCGCCAATAATGCTACGGAATTTATTCCCTGTGATACTCACCCCGCTTAGAAAATGACCCGCCCCATGCGGTGTAACCACGATATAGCTAAACCAAGGTGCGACATCCCCAGACAAAAAGATATTGTCTGAAATACTCAGCGCACTGAACGAATATTCCGAATTAAATTCGGGCGCGGGGTCTTGTTCATTGCTCCATTCAATAAAACAATTGTCGATATAATTCTGCGACACCACGGAACTTGAATGCGGCGACGTCAGGATCAGACCTGCCGAACGGACACCATTACTCACTGAATCGCCTTGGAAAAAGTGGTTGCCGCTGATGATCGAATTTTGCCCCGCTACCAATGCGAAATGCCGAAATTGCGTTGCACGGTTGTCGCGCAGCTTGACGTCATTGGCATTGGTGTTCAGCGCGATGGTCTTGCGATTTGGCACCAATGTGCTTTCCTCAGACGACAGGAACTGACACCGATCCACGAACATCCCCTGACAACCGCTGCCAATGGACGTCAAGCCACGATCCATCGGGCGGCTGATGAAACAATCGCGCAGATGAAATGTTGAGCCGGATGGCGCCAACATCACGCCGCTGCACCGATTGTTGCACTGGAATTCCACATCGGCGATCACGAACTTGCTCAATTGACTGAAACCGCTGAAATCAATCAGGTATTGGAATTTGCGAAAGGTGAAATTCTGCGTGCCTGCCGCATCAAACAAAGGCGCGTTCAACGTAAGCTGTTGTGTCGCCACGTTTTTCGACACGACATAGACCTCGCGGCCAACGCCTGTGCCTTCTACCAAGGCACCGACCGGCACGTTTGCCACGTTGGTCACATTGGTCAAACGGTTGCTGTTGGATGGTGAATAGGTCGCCTGCGACGTCGCCAACACCGTATCCCATGCGCTGCTTGGTCCCGCCTCTAACTGCCCGTTGCGGATCACCCGGCGCGTCGCAAATGTATCGCGATCCGGCACCGCCGCCTGCATATCAAGGGGGCTTGTGACGTAGACCTTACGCCCGCCCATATCCAAGGATTCATGGTCGGAATTGTTCAACAACGCCTGAAACGCCTTGAGAAAGGCAACCTCTTCATCTTCAAACGCTTCAATATAGCTCGGCAAATCAAAGTTTCGGCGCAGCAGCAGTTGCGCGGAGGTGGGCATGGTGACCTTGCCTTCAAACTTCACTGGTGTGTCGAACGTGACATCGCCGTTAAGGCGAAACGTCCCGGCGGGAATGAACACCGTGCGTCCATTCGCCGCCGCATTTGCGGCCTCAAACGCAGCTGTATCATTGGTCGTCCCGTCGCCCACCGCGCCGTAATCCGTGACATCGACCAAGGACAAAAGATCGCGCAGGAAAACCGAGGTGATGTCTTCGACCACAATATCATCAATCCGCACGACACCGCCGTTGGCACCAATCAGGTCCAGCCCCAGATGCCCGTAAACCGCATCTGTCCCCCAGACCATGTCAACACCGCCGCGACCCCCTGCCCCGATTATCGCGCTGACCTCAACAACGTCACCGTATGTGGTCAGCGGCACGGCTGGTCCGAACTCAGGCACGCCCGCAACCTTGTTGCCATTGCCCTGCGCCGGATATCCGGCAATTCGCACAGACGGCAAATTGCCCGAAATCGCTTTTACCTTCGCCCTGACACGCAGGTAGCATCCCGGCAGCAACGGCGTCTGCCCCATATACCGCAGCCGTTGCGTGCTTTGGGTTTTCAACAGCTCCAGCGCCCCACCAAAGTCCTGATCCGCAGGCACAAACGCTGCGTTGGCATTGTTGGCATAGGTGTCTGACCCCGGCGTACCATCGCCGCTGGAATACACATCCAAGCCTTGCGCAAACGCAGGTGGCATCAACAATACGCCGTCGGTAATCGCCTTGTTCATCGAAAAATCCCTTGTCCCCCGGCGGGTGCATAACGCGCCACAAACCGTCTGATTACTGTCAAAGCCCGACGACTGCCGGTGCGAGGTCAGGGAAGTATCAACGCGGGGTTAAGGGGGGATTGGGGATGCGTACGGTGGGGGCGCAACACAAGGGATCTAGAATAAGGCGATTAATCGAAGTGGCATAAACGGCAGTTCAGGGGTCAGACGTTTTCTAGTACAAAACCTTCATGCGCGATCTCAATGCTCTCGACGGCAACCTCATTGCCCTCGGCCTTTAAATCAGTCCCCGTTACCTTAACCGGGAAGGCATTGCGCACTGTCCAGATCATGGTCGGCTGCTGCGCTTCATCCATGAATGAGATTGTCAAAGTCTTGCGTTTGATCGTGTTCATTTTGATCTCGGCGAACCAATCAAAGATTGCATTGTCTTTCGCAAAAACACCTTTTCTCATGGTGATGTTTCCAGATTTCACCATTCCCGGCATTTTGACCGCTGAGAATACAGGGGCATTCCCCGCCCGATATTCCAGCGGCTGCGTCTCAACGTCCAGCCCGGAAACTTCCTGAAAACTAAGTTCGATATCATCCCATTTGACGAGAAAATGAAACTTGGGCAGCGGCCAAACGGCCTGACTTTGTACAGAACCATCATCACTCATTGCCGCATCCCCCATATCAATAGATCAACAGGCTAGGGGCAATCGCGTGACGATTCCAGCTTTTTAAGCGCTCAAGCCGTCGCCCCCGGCACATCCAAAATCATCACCGCGCCGATGCGCCAACCCATATCGGTCTGTTCCATCTTGTAATCCAACAGATGGGTGAACCCCTTGTCATCGGTGATCTGTACCTTTTGCCACATCGCGCCACCACGCTCACGCAACTCCAGATACCGCACCTCCCCAGGTCGCCAGACCATCGGATAGCCGCTCGTCACCATACGTTGAAAATTCTCAGGTGACTGAAACAGCATTTGCAATGTCGGCGTCGCATAGGTGAATGCACCCGCGAAATCATCCGCCTTGAATGCCTCAAACTGGCTGTTGATCGTGCTTTCGATCTCGGTTTGCTGCGCCGCGGCGCCAAAGGTCAGAAACACGGTCAGAACCGCCCCCAAGACCGCTGAAATCAATCCACTCCGCATCGCAACTCTCCCTATGGCCTGATTGACTTATGGTAAGTCACATCAGCCACAGGGCAAGTATTTTACGCGGTGACCAATTTTCCGGCCAGCGCGTCTTCGATCAGTGCAACCGTTTCATCGACGCCATAAAGCGCGATAAACCCACCAAAACGTGGCCCCTGCGACGCGCCCAACAACACTTCATAGAGCGCCGTAAACCAGTCACGCAACGGATCGAACCGCTCCTTGCCCACTGCAAATACCATGGTCTGCAACGCCTCTGCGTCCAAACCACCGTCCCACGCCTTCAACTGCGCCAGCAGATCTTCCAGCGCTTCCCGCTCCAATTCACTCGGCGCCCGGAAAACCTTCTCAGGCTTCACAAAGTCATTGTAATACCGCACCGCATGTTCTGCCGCCGCGTCCATGCCGGGGTTCGCCTCAGGCGTGGCATCCGGCGCATAGCGCTGAATGAACCCCCACAATTGCGACTTCTCCTCAGCCGATGACACTGACGCCAAGTTCAGCAACATCGAATAGGGCACAACCATATCCGACTTGGGCACATCCCCCCCGTGAATATGCCACACCGGATTGTTTAGCCGTGCCTTCAGGTCCTGCCCCTCGTAGGCGCGCAACTGCTGGTGATACTCATCCACCGCCTTGGGGATCACATCAAAATACATCCGCTTGGCGGTCTTGGGCTTGAGGTACATAAAATACGACAGGCTTTCCGCACTCGCATAGGTCAGCCATTCATCAATCGTCAGGCCATTGCCCGATGACTTCGAAATCTTGTGGCCATCCTGATCCAAGAACAGCTCATAGGTGAAATGTTCAGGGGCCTTAGCCCCCAAAATCCGGCAAATGCTGTCATAGATCGGCGTGTTGGTGGAATGATCCTTGCCGTACATCTCAAAGTCGACACCCAATGCCGCCCAGCGTGCACCAAAGTCCGGCTTCCACTGCAACTTCACATTACCCCCGGTCAGCGGCAGCGTCATTTCGGTGCCATCTTCATCGTCAAAAGTGATCGTGCCATCCTTGGCGTTCACTTCTTTCATCGGCACATACATCACCCGGCCCGTTTCAGGATGAATGGGCAAGAAAATCGAATAGGTCTGGCGCCGCTCCTCGCGCAGCGACTTCAGCATCACCGCCATGATCTCATCGTACTTTTCCGCCGCGCGTAGCAGAACCTCATCAAACTGCCCCGATGCGTAAAAATCCGTCGCGGAAATAAACTCATACTCAAACCCGAACGTATCCAGAAACCGCCGCAACATCGCGTTGTTATGATGGCCAAAGCTCTCATGCGTCCCGAACGGGTCCGGCACAGAGGTCAAAGGCCGCTGCAAATGTTCAGCCAGCTTCTCAGGATCCGGCACGTTGCCCGGCACCTTGCGCATCCCGTCCAGATCATCGGAAAAACAAATGAGCCGCGTCGGGATATCGCTGATCGCCTCAAACGCGCGCCGCACCATGGTCGTACGCGCCACCTCACCAAAGGTGCCGATATGCGGCAATCCGCTGGGACCATAGCCTGTTTCAAACAAGACATGGCCCTTTTCGGGTGCTTTGGATGCATAACGTTTCAGCACCTTGCGCGCCTCCTCAAAAGGCCACGCTTTGCTCTGCATCCCTGCATCCCGCATCTCAGACATATCAAACTTCCCGAAAACGGCCATCTGCGCCCAATGCGCACGGCTGGCCCTGTTCCTATTGCGTCCCCCGCGCAGGGTCAATATTCTGCACCGCAACATGATCTCAAAGGACATCCTCATGAACGACGACATGCCCCACCCGCTCAGCGCCCAGGACAGCCTTGTCGCGCTGATGGTCGCCGTCTCCGCCTCAGACGAGGACATCCGCACCGCCGAACTGATCAAAATTCAGTCGTCGGTGAACATGCTCCCGGTGTTTGCAGGCTACGACAACGACCGCCTGAGCACGATCAGCAAAACCGTGTTTGACCTGTTTGAACAAGAAGACGGGCTAGACGCCCTGTTCGGCCTGATCCGCGAGGCCTTGCCCGAACGCCTGAACGAGACCGCTTATGCACTGGCCTGCGATGTGGCGGCAGCGGATGGCAAATTGGATGAGGCCGAACTGCGGTTGCTTGAAGAAATACGGTATGAGCTGAACATTGATCGGCTGCATGCCGCCGCGATTGAGCGCGGGGCGCGGGCAAGGCATGTGGTGTAATGGCGAACCAACGTTGCTGTGCGGTTTGGCCTGATCCTTGGCGAGGTCAGCCCCTTCTCTCTTTGCGAACGGCGACGATACCCCTGCTGGTGCGCGACGGTGGACCCGAAGGAAAGCTGTAGACCCGCTCGATTTCAAAGCCCGCATCTTGGACAAGTTCCACTATTTCCGCTTGACCAAACGTGCGGTGCCGCCATTGAAGCCAGATGATCGCGTTGCACCAATGCGGCTTGGACACCACAAGATATAAGCGGCCACCGGGGCGCAACATGTCCCGCATTTGCCTGAGCGCAGTTGCGGGATCACCACAATGCTCGATCACGTGGGCAGCCAATGCCACGTCCGCGGGTTCGACATCGACCTCACCCAATAAACCTTGAACGAGCGTTGGTTCTACTCCGCGCAGTCCCAATGCTTCCTGCCCTTTTTTGAGCATCGCAATGCTTGGCTCTAGCAGCGCCAATTCGTTCGGCGCACCGTAGATGGCGACCCAGGCTTCCGCAAATGCGGCAGTACCTGCACCAATGTCGACAACCTGTGCGTTACCAATGGGCCGTTCTTGCAGGGCAGCGAGAAACCCCAGATATCCGTCAAAGTAACCCAGCGCGCGCATCTTATCTCCCCATCGGGGTGCGGCGGTGTCGTATCGGCGTGTCGCGCGTGCGGTTGCTTTGGCCATCATTTTGCCTTCCTCGCTTCGGAAAATTCCAGATCATCGCGATTTTGGATGTCGTTGGTGGTGTAGAATACGCAGCACATCATGGGCGCGTGCCTTCACACACCCTGAAAAATCGGCGACTTATCTTCAAACACGACACAGAGCCACCTCACCCCTCGTACAACACCCCCCAGCGCTCAATCAGTGCCTGTTGCACCCGCTTCGCCCGCCTGTTCCACGTCTGCCCCCCCGGTGGCCCTTCGCGCAGCGCGCGGGTGATCTTGGCACGCGCGGCTTCATCCGCGGCAAAGATCGCGAACACCAGTTCGGTGCCATCCTTGGCCCTGACGTACCCCGCCAACCCCGAGACAAAATTCAGCGTCCCGGTTTTGGCATAGACCTCGATCGGGTGGTCCTTGATCGGGCGCCGTTTTTCATCGCGCATCACAAATTTTTTGAGGATCGGACGCAAGCCGCTGTCCCGCATCTTGAGCAACGCTGTCGCCATATCCAGCGCCATCACGCTGCTGTCGTCACCCAGCCCCGAATGATCCACCAGTTTCGGCGCGACCATGTCCAGCGATGCAATGGCCCAGCGGTTCATCTCTGCTGCAGAGGCACGCAGGTCACCCACCCTGCCAATACGTTTTTGCGTGGCGGCCAGCCCGACCATTTCAGCGGTCAGGTTGGTTGAATATTTCAACATATCTTTCAAAATCCGGCGCAGATCGTCACTGACCCGCGTCACAACGACCTCACCCGGCGGCAGGTCTGCAATAACTTTGGGCCGACCCAGCCTGATTCCATGCGCGCCCGATAAGGTGGCAAACACCTCGCCCGCATAAAGCCCCGGCTTGCGTACCGGCAACCACCGCGCACCGCCCTTGCCCAGCGCGCCTTTGGCCACAGTCCAATTGTCACGGCCCGCATAATCCTCATAGGTATAGATCGGCGTCTTGCGGTCCCTGATCTGCATCGCGGCCATTGTCACGGCGGGGCGGTATTTCTCGGATCGGCCCTCCATCGTGACGGCATAATCACCATTGGCCCGCTTCCATTCAAAATGCACCCGGTTGTAGTTGAGCGCGAGACCAGAAACGCCGGGGTTATAGCCCACGTGATCGGGTTGTTCGGGGTCAATCTGGCGCAGCACTGGCAACGACGCCTCATAAACCTTGAAATCGCCTTTGACGCCATGCACGCCCGCTTCTTTCAGATTGGCCGCCATGTTGGCCAACCCATCGGTATCCAATGTCGGATCACCCCCTCCGATCAGAATCAGATCACCCTGCACTTCACCATCCACAATGCCCCCCGTCGCACAGAGCCGGGTTTCAAACCGATGCTCCGGCCCCAAGGCATCCAATGCATAAAGCGCGGTAATCGCCTTGGTGACACTGGCGGGTGGCGTGCCGGTTCGTTCATGGGCGCATTCCAACCACTGGCCCGTGTCCGCACGCGCCACAGCAAAGGCCACCTGTCCTGACAATTTCTCGGCCCGAATAATCTCTTCAACGCTGCGCACAGCGCGTTTGTAGAAATCCTCTCCCCGCAACACCGGACGCAGTGATGCCGCGGGTGGCGCCGCCGATGCCAGCGTACCAAAGCCCGCAGTGACCGCCACTGACCCAAGGAAAAACCGGCGGGAAATATGTCGTGATGAACCGTGTCTCATGACTCCATGTTAAACCGCACCATTGCCCCGGCCACAAGCACCTGCAAATCACATTTTCATGCGCTGTCGCCCGTGATAGGGCGCAAGAATGCAACGCGCCGTTCTGATCATGTTTGTCGCCATGTCCCTGATCCCTTCAGGGGATGCGGCGGGCAAACTGATGACCACATCCTTGGGCGTGGCCCCAGTTTTCGTCGCCTGGTCACGGTTCGCCTTGGGCGCGCTGCTGGTCCTGCCCTTCCTGCCGCCGCAAACCCTGAACCTGCTGCGCAACTGGCGCATCTGGGTACGCGCGGCGCTGCTGGCGGGCGGAATCACCTCGATCCAGATGGCGCTGGTGACGACGGACATCGCCACTGTCTTTGCCGCCTTCTTTATCGGCCCGATGTTCAGCTATGTTTTGGCAACTCTGTTCTTACGCGAACCCGTCACACTGATCCGTAGCCTGCTTGTCCTCCTCGGTTTTGCTGGCGTCCTGCTGGTTGTCAGACCCGGTGCGGGCGGCGACCTCGGCGTGCTCTGGGCGGTCCTCGCAGGGTTGTTCTATGGCGGATTCCTGACCATGTCGCGCTGGCTTGGCGGGATCGCACAGCCGATGGCACTGATTTTCACCCAGCTGTTGATCGCCGGGATCATCACCGCACCCCTTGGCTTGTCGAACCTGCCCACTCCTACGGCCCCCATCGCCGCCTTAACCTTGGTCAGCGCCGCCTGCTCAATGCTCGGCAACCTGCTGCTGCTCTACGCTTACCGCCTTGCGCCTGCGACAAAACTCGCCCCGCTGGTCTATTTCCAGCTGATCGCGGCAACGCTGCTGGGCTGGACGATCTTTGGCAATCTACCCGACAGCTACACATGGGCGGGCCTTTTCCTGATCATCGGCGCGGGCCTTGCCTCGGCCCGGCTACGCTGACCAATCCCCCGCCGCGCGGATCGCGCTTGAGGATACATCAACCATTGGCACATTCACGAAACACCACGCCGGGGCCTGCGCCCGCGCCAGCAACTGCGCATGTCGTCCCGCAATCCGGTAGGGCGCATAAAGCGCTGCTGCCCGGCTCATTCGCGCCGAAATACGCTGACCCGGTCGGGCAAGCACACCCACTGGCACCGTTTCCATGATCTGCCGCCAATCCTGCCAATGATGAAACTGCGCCAGATTATCCGCCCCCATCAGCCAGACAAACCGCACCTGAGGATAAAGATTGCGCAGCTTGGCCAGCGTCTGCGCCGTGTAGCGTGTGCCCAAATGCGCCTCGATATCGGTGACCTCGACCCGCGGATGCTGCATCACGGCCCGCGCCCGTGCCATCCGTTTGTCCAGCGCCGCTGGCCCATGTTTCTTTAATGGATTGCCCGGCGACACCAACCACCACACGCGGTCCAACCCAAATCGTTTCAGCGCCTCACGTGTAATATGGGCATGTCCGGCATGCGCCGGGTCAAACGATCCACCCAACAGGCCAATGACCTGACCCGGTGCAGCATATGGAAAATCATGGCGCAAAAGAAAACGGCCCCCAAGAGTTACCTTAGGGGCCGAAAGGACGGGCATC
>JBPOFE010000120.1:0-11053 GCA_051252035.1 Sulfitobacter sp. | reverse complement strand
ACGATCCTTTTGGTTGGGGCGACGACGGAAAATCCGAGCTTTGAATTGAACGCCGCTGTGATGAGCCGGGCGCAGGTTTTGGTGCTGGAACGGTTGCCGCTGACCGATCTGGAGAAACTGGCGCAGCGCGCGGAAAAGGAACTGGGCAAAGCACTTCCGCTTGATGGTCCGGCGCGCGAGGCGCTGCTGGAGATGGCCGATGGCGACGGGCGGGCACTGCTTAATCTGATCGAACAGGTGGCGGCGTGGAAGGTTGAGCGCAAGCTCGACAAGACCGCGCTGTCGACACGTTTGATGCGGCGCGCGGCGCAGTACGACAAAGGCGGTGATGCGCATTACAATCTGATTTCGGCGCTGCATAAATCGGTGCGCGGGTCCGATCCCGATGCGGCGCTTTATTGGTTTGCGCGGATGTTGGAAGGCGGCGAAGACCCACGGTATCTGGCGCGGCGGATCACCCGCATGGCGGTTGAGGATATCGGGTTGGCCGACCCGCAGGCGCAAGCTGTGTGTTTGCAATCGTGGGAAACCTTTGAGCGGTTGGGCAGTCCTGAGGGGGAGTTGGCGTTGGCGCAGGCGGTGGCATATCTGGCACTCGCCCCCAAGTCGAACGCGGCCTATGTGGCCTACAAGGGCGCGCGCAAAGCAGCCCGCGACACGGGGTCAGAACCGCCGCCAAAACATATTCTGAACGCGCCGACCAAGATGATGAAAGAACAAGGGTATGGTGCAGGCTATGCCTATGACCACGATGCTGAGGATGGATTTTCGGGGCAGGATTATTTTCCTGAAAGCATGAAGCGTCCCGTGCTGTATGCCCCAGTTGAACGCGGGTTTGAGCGTGAATTGAAAAAACGGCTCGATTACTTCACCAAGCTGCGGCTCAAGCGCGACGACCAGACGTAACCAACCAGCAAACTTGACTCTGCCAGCCACCCGCGCGATGGGATGCGGATGATTTCAACCCTTTCTCTTGTAGCGCTTGGTGGCGCGATTGGCGCGTCGGTAAGGTATCTGTTTGGCGTTGCTATGATGCGCCTTGCCGGGCCGACCGAATTTCCGTTCGCCATCCTGACTGTGAACGTTATCGGGTCGTTGCTGATGGGCGTGTTTGTGGTGGCTGCCGCCAATCGGGGGCTGACGCATTTTAGCCCGTTCGTGATGACCGGATTGCTTGGCGGATTCACCACGTTTTCGGCGTTCTCGTTGGAAACGGTGAATTTGATGGAGCGTGGGCAGATCGGATCGGCGGCGGCATATGTTGCGCTGTCTGTGGGGTTGTCGATATTTGGATTGATGTTGGGCCTGTGGTTGGCCCGAGGAGTATTTGTATGAGCCGGGTTCAGACCCTGACTGTGGAAGACGGCGATGGCGATCAGCGGCTGGACCGTTGGTTCAAACGCATGTTCCCACTGATTTCCCAAGGCCACATCGAAAAGATGTGTCGCAAGGGCGATATTCGTGTGGATGGTGGCCGGGTCAAGGCCTCGACACGGGTGGAAGTTGGTCAACAGGTTCGTGTCCCGCCCTTGCCGGATAAGGAAGCACCACCGCCGCCAAAACGCTCGCGGGTGACGGATGCAGATGCCAAGTTTATTAGGTCTTGTGTGATTTACCGCGATGACCATGTGATTGCGTTGAACAAGCCGCCCGGTCTGCCGGTGCAAGGCGGGTCAGGCCAAGCGGATCGTCATGTGGATGCGCTGTCAGAAGCATTGATGTTCGATCTGGACGAAAAGCCACGGCTGGTGCATCGGCTCGACAAGGATACATCGGGTGTTTTGTTGTTGGCGCGGACACGGTTGGCTGCGAAGGCGTTGACTGCGGCGATGCGGCACCGTGAGACGCGCAAAATTTACTGGGCTATCGTTGCCGGGGTTCCAACGCCTTACTTGGGGGAAATCAAGTATGGCCTTGTGAAAGCGGGCGGTCATGGCAAGGGCGGTGAGGGTGAAAAGATGATCGCGGTGCATCCGCGCGATATCGACGCCACGCCGGGGGCAAAACGAGCGCATACGCTTTATGCCACGCTGTACCGTGTTGGGTCGCGTGCGTCATGGGTGGCAATGGAGCCGGTGACGGGACGTACCCATCAGCTGCGCGCGCATATGACCGAGATTGGCCATCCGATTGTCGGTGATGGTAAATATGGTGGTTCCGGTCAGGAAAACATGGGCGATGGCTGGGGTGCGCAATTGGGGGGTGTCATCTCAAAAAAGCTACATCTGCATGCGCGGATGATGCGGTTTGAACATCCCCATACGCGCAAGGTGATTACGGTCACCGCTGAGCTGCCCGATCATATGGCACATAGTTGGGACACGTTTGGCTGGACCGAAGATCTTGCGGCGGACGATCCGTTTGAGACATTGCAATGACAGCGCCGTTACGGCTGGTGATCTTTGACGTTGATGGCACGCTGGTGGACAGTCAGGGTGACATCGTCGCGGCGATGACGCTGGCGTTTGCCGATGTCGGATTGCCATTGCCAGCGCGTGAAACCCTGCTGAGTATTGTTGGGCTATCGCTGGATGTTGCGATGCCTATTCTTGCACCAGATGCTTCGAGTGATGACCATGCCCATTTGGTTCAGGCATATAAAGACGCTTATATGCGGCTACGGGCGGAAACAGGCGTGGCGCATTCGTCCCCGCTTTATCCCCGTGCGCTGGACACTTTGAAGTCCCTCAATGCGATGCCTAATATGCTTTTGGGTATTGCGACGGGTAAATCCCGGCGTGGTCTGGACAAGCTGATTGAAGGGCATGCGCTGGATGGGGTGTTCGTAACCCAGCAAGTTGCGGATTTTCATCCGTCAAAGCCACATCCGTCGATGATCTTGCAGGCGATGAGCGACGCGGGTGTGTCAGCAGACAATACAGTGATGATTGGCGATACGAGTTTCGATATGGACATGGCGGTGGCCGCAGGTGTGCGGGGGATTGGTGTGACTTGGGGCTACCATGGCCGCGAAAAGCTGAGCAATGCGCATGTGGTGATCGACGGTTTTGCCGAACTAAGCCCAACTTTGCGGATGATTTGGGGGTGACGCCGGATGAGTGACTGGAAAGCAAAACGCTTCTGGAAAGAGGCGACTGTTGTTCCGACAACAGGTGGTTTTACGATTGAATTGGATGGACGGCCGGTCAAGACGCCTGCCAAACGTCTTTTGACGCTGCCAACGGCTGCACTTGCTGATGCGGTTGCCGCAGAATGGCAAGCGCAAGAGGGTGTGATCAATCCAAATACGATGCCTGTGACCAAAACCGCAAATGCAGCGATTGATAAAGTCGCGGTTCAGCACGCAGAAGTGGCTGATATGCTGGCTGCATACGGCGATGCCGATCTGCTGTGTTATCGCGCCGAAACGCCAGCAGGATTGGTGGACCGACAATCGGCCTTGTGGGACCCAATGCTTGACTGGGCCAATGAGGCGCTGGACGTGCGGTTGGAAACGCGTGTGGGTGTGATTCATCAACCCCAAGATGCCACTGAACTGGATAAACTTAGTAAAAGAACACATGCCTTTGATGATTTTGAGCTGGCTGCATTCCACGATTTGGTCAGCCTCTCAGGTTCGTTGGTGTTGGCATTCGCCGCCACATTACAAGCACGCGATGTACAAGAGTTGTGGGATTTGTCGCGTTTGGATGAAACGTGGCAGGCTGAACAATGGGGTCAGGACGATGACGCCGAAGCAATGGCGGCGGTAAAAATGGCAAGTTTTATGCATGCCAATCGCATGTTTCAGCTTTCTCAGCGACAATAGTCGGCCTTTTCGTGATTTACTTTGGGTTAAGGCACCCGGTTTACGTGATTTTGAACATCCCACTCTTGACCTTCAAATGGGAATCCGACCACACTGCGCTCAACTGAGCAAAGACAACTTTGCACAGTATCGCCTCCGACTTCACAAAGAGGTCGGTTTAACCGCCCATTAACGTGGCGGAATATCAGGAAGAGGTTACTAATGAACAAATCCGTAATTTTTGGCGCGCTGACCGTTGCAGGTCTTGCCGCCGGTGCCGCAGCTGCAGGCACCATCGATGACGTAAAAGCACGCGGCAAGCTGAATTGTGGCGTGACAACTGGCCTTGTTGGCTTTGCTGCACCAGACGCCAATGGCGAATGGAAAGGCTTCGACGTGGCCGTGTGTCGCGCGGTTGCCGCTGCGGTTCTGAACGATCCAACTGCTGTTGAGTTCGTTCCAACAACGGGCAAGACACGCTTTACAGCGCTTGCATCCGGCGAAATCGACATGCTGGCACGTAACACCACGTGGACGTTCTCTCGTGATGTTGACCTTAAGTTCGATTTTATCGGCGTGAACTACTATGATGGCCAAGGCTTCATGGTGCCCAAAGCACTGGGTGTTTCATCTGCAAAAGATCTGGACGGTGCAACCGTTTGTATCCAGACCGGTACAACAACAGAGCTGAACTTGGCGGATTTCTTCCGTGCCAACAACATCAGCTATGAGCCTGTGCCAATTGAAACAAACGCCGAAGGCCAGCAGCAGTACCTTGCCGGTGCCTGCGACACGTACACAACTGACGCATCTGGTCTTGCGGCCACGCGCGCAACGTTTGAGAACCCAGGCGACCACGTTTTGCTGCCTGAGATCATCTCAAAAGAGCCACTCGGCCCACTTGTTCGCCACGGCGACAACGAATGGGGCGATGTTGTCCGTTGGACATTGAACGCACTGATCGCAGCTGAAGAGCTGGGTGTTTCATCTGCCAACATCGAAGAGATGTCCGGCAACACCAACAACCCTGAAGTTGCCCGTTTGCTCGGCACCGAAGGTGAGCTCGGTGGTATGCTGGGCCTTGACGCTGGTTGGGCCAAAGCAGCCATTATGGCTGGTGGTAACTACGGTGAAATCTTTGCCAAAAACATCGGTGAAGAAACACCAATCGGTCTGGCACGTGGCCTGAACGCACAGTGGACAGATGGCGGCCTGCTTTACTCGCCTCCTTTCCGCTAAGAACTAATATCAAAGGGCGCGAGGATCACCTCGCGCCCTTTTCGCATTCACGACAATGCTGCACATAAGATGCAGTGGGACGACCAATAAATGACCCGGCCACGCATCAAAAAGATGCATCAATAACAAGGTCAGGGACACAGGGAACAGTTTCATGACGACACTCACCGACCCCCCGACGGGAGCGTTTAAGCTCTCTATGCTGCTGTACGATACGCGCTATAGATCTATGACGATGCAGGTCATTGCTGTGGTTTTGTTGGTTGCAGCTTTTTGGTATCTTGGCTCCAACCTCATGGCAAACCTGCGTGCGGCTGGCCTGAATATCTCATATGAATTTCTGAGCAGCCCATCTGGCTATGACCTTAATCAGACGCTGATCCCCTATACCAGCCAGTCCTCGAACCTTCAGGCGGCTTGGGTCGGGATCATCAATACACTGCTGGTCTCATTCCTTGCCTGTATTACAGCCACTGTTTTGGGTGTGTTCGCAGGGGTGATGCGCCTGTCCAACAACTGGTTGGTGCGCAAGTTGATGTCGGTGTATGTCGAGATTTTCCGTAACATTCCCCTGCTCATCTGGATTTTGATCATCTTTACGATCATGACTGTTTCCATGCCCGCGCCAAATGCGTTCCGGGGTGAAACGCCAACTTCCTTCATGTTTATGGATGCGGTCGCGTTTACCAACCGTGGTGTCTATATCCCGGCACCAGTTTGGGGTCCGGGATCAATGGTGGTTGTCGCCACATTCATTCTGTCGGTCATCGGGGTGTTCGCCTATCGCCGTTATGCGACCAAGCTGTTGTATGACACGGGCCGTTTGCTGCCCATGCTTTGGCCATCTATCGCGATCTTTTTCCTGCCTACGATCCTGATGTATCTGGTTATGGGTTCACCGATCGGGCTCGATTATCCAGAACTCAAAGGTTTTAACTTTCGTGGTGGCCTGCAAATTGGCGCTCCGCTGATTGCACTATGGTTTGCCCTGTCGATCTACACAGGAGCGTTTATCGCTGAAAACGTACGCGCAGGTATTCAGGCTGTGTCACGCGGACAAAGTGAAGCTGCCGCTGCGTTGGGCCTGCGTCCGGGCCGGGTGATGAGCCTTGTCGTTTTGCCACAGGCGTTGCGTGTGATCATCCCGCCGCTGATTTCGCAGTATCTCAACATCACCAAGAACTCGTCATTGGCGATTTTGGTAGGCTATGCGGATATCACCGCGACCCTTGGTGGGATCACCTTGAACCAGACGGGCCGTGCGATTGAATGCGTCCTGCTGTTGATGCTGTTCTATCTCATCATTTCACTGTCGATCTCGTTTGTGATGAACGTCTACAACAATGCCACCAAGCTGAAGGAGCGCTAAGCCATGTCAGAAACACATGCACAATCCGTCGCCTTCGTGCGGGAAACAGCGCTGCCGCCGGTAGCGCCCCCCATGGCGGCAAGCGGTCCGGTCCTTTGGATCCGCACCAATCTTTTTGCCACATGGCCAAATGCGCTTTTGACGGTTGCGGCGATTTACGTGATTTACCTGATTGTCACGGCGACCTTTCCTTGGATGCTCAATGGCATTTGGAACACGGAAAGCTTGAAAGGGTGCCGTGAAGCCCTTGATGGGGCATCCGGCGCATGCTTCTCGGTTCTGACAGAGCGGTGGAACCAGCTCCTATTTGGGTTCGTTTACCCAAGTGACATGTACTGGCGTCCGGGGTTGGCGTTCTTGCTGCTGTTCGTAGCGGTCGCACCAGTGCTGTTCTTTGATCTGCCGCGCAAGCTTTTGGCATTTACGGCCGTCTATCCTTTCATTGCCTATTGGCTGATTTGGGGCGGCACGATCTTAGTTCCAATCGTGGCACTGCTCGGCTTTGTGGCTGGCTACTTGGTGTATGACCGTTTTGTTAAAAGCAGCTTTGCCGCAGGTTTCTTTGGCGGCATCGTTGCGGCTTGTGTGATCTGGTACATCGGCGGTTTGCTGATCCCAGAGGGCGCATCCGACAATGCGATGCTGACGGCTGTACCCAGCCGGAGTCTAGGTGGGTTCATGCTGAACATGATGTTTGGCGTGACCTGTGTGTCACTGTCGGTACCAATTGGCATCGCGCTGGCTCTGGGACGTCAATCCAACCTGCCGGTTGTCAAAATGATCTGCGTCCTGTTCATCGAGTTCATCCGGGGTGTTCCACTGATCACGTTGCTGTTTGTGGCAAACGTGATGCTGGCGTATTTCTTCCCGCCGGATGCGACGGTCGATTTGTTCCTGCGTGTTGTGATCATGATCACCATGTTCTCCTCGGCCTATATCGCCGAAGTGATCCGTGGAGGTCTGGCTGCCTTGCCCAAAGGGCAATATGAGGCGGCCGATTCACTGGGATTGGATTATGCGCAATCCATGCGGTTGATTATCTTGCCGCAGGCGCTGAAAATCTCGATCCCGGGCATCGTCAACATCGCCGTGGGGCTGTTCAAGGATACCACATTGGTCTCCGTGATCTCGCTTTTCGATATTATCGGTATGATCCGCGGTCCGATCCTTGCCTCAACAGATTGGGGAGGGGTCTATTGGGAACTGTTTATGTTCGCCGCCGTCCTGTTCTTTGTCGTCTGTTACGGCATTTCACAATATTCGCAGTGGCTTGAACGCCGCCTCGCGACAGATCACCGCTAATCAGCGTAAGTTTAAGAAAGGGCTAAACAATGGCCAAAGCAACACAGATGCAGGTATCCGACGAAGTCGCGATCAGCATTCAGAATATGAACAAATGGTACGGCACATTCCACGTGCTGCGTGATATCGACCTGACCGTCCAACGTGGCGAACGGATCGTGATTTGCGGACCATCCGGTTCGGGTAAATCAACACTGATCCGGTGCATCAATGCATTGGAAGAGCATCAGAAAGGATCGATTGAGGTCGATGGCACGCTGTTGTCCTCGGACCTCAAAAACATCGACAAGATCCGGCGTGAGGTCGGTATGTGCTTCCAGCATTTCAACTTGTTCCCGCACCTCAGCATCTTGGACAACCTGACATTGGCGCCGATTTGGGTCCGTAAAATACCCAAGAAGGAAGCCGAAGAAACGGCGATGCATTTCCTTGAAAAGGTTAAAATTCCGGAACAGGCTGACAAATTCCCCGGCCAGTTGTCTGGGGGTCAGCAACAGCGTGTGGCGATTGCGCGATCCTTGTGCATGCGTCCACGCATCATGTTGTTTGATGAACCAACGTCAGCGCTTGACCCTGAAATGATCAAAGAGGTTCTCGACACCATGATCGAGCTTGCCGAAGAAGGCATGACCATGCTCTGCGTGACACATGAGATGGGCTTTGCCCGTCAGGTGGCGAACCGCGTGATCTTTATGGATGAGGGCCAGATTGTTGAACAAAACGAACCAGAAGCGTTCTTTAACAATCCACAATCACCACGGACGCAATTGTTCTTGAGCCAGATTCTGGGTCACTGATCTGCGTGGGGCTCTGCCCCATATTACCATCTACAAATCGCGCGGCACCACAAAGTGTCGCGCGATTGCTTTTTCCCAATCCACTTCGTGCCAATCGTCAATCTCGAAATCAACGACCAACGTGGCCCCAGTAGGAAATTGGTCGAATTTCGGATGATCTGGCGGCGTCGAAATCAATTGCGCCGCGGTAATGGATATGCCCGGATTGTGGCCCAACATCAGCACAACATCACCTGTGGCCTGACGTATTGCGGTCAGCATTTCGTTATGTGTGGCAAGATAAAGGTCACGGGTGAAGGTGGTTGGGGTATCGGCGGGCAACCCAAGTTTTAGATAAGTTTCACCGGTGCGTTCTGCGGATGAACAGAGTACCTGATCAGGCAGGATGTCTTGCGCACGCAGCCATTTGCCAAGCGCGACTGCCGATGCAATGCCACGTGCGTTCAGCGGTCTGTCATGATCTGATGCGGCGCCGCTGGACCAGTCAGACTTTGCATGACGCATCAAGATCAGCCGTTTCATATCAATCTCCTTTGAAGGCGTGCATGTGAAACGCGGATTGTTCCGGCAGGCGCGCGAACTTTTGCGATATAGGGCAGGCGCGGCGCGCGGCACATCCCGATATCATACAATCCGTACCGGGTGATGTATCCAAATATCTCTTACAGGCGGTAACATCATAGCCTTTGGGGTCAAGCGCACCAGCCGGACAAGAGGTTGCACAAGGCTGGTCTGTGCAGGTGGTACAAGGGTTTGGTGGTGTAGATGGTATCGCAATCTTTTCCGTCAGGCAAAGCGCCCCACGGAAGGATACGAATAGCCCAGCGATATCATGCACCAAAAAATTAACTGGTGAGGCATGAATGCGGCCTGTGCGCAGCGCCCATGCATAGAATGGATGGTACGGCGCCCCGCCAAATGGAAACAGAGCCGTAGCACCCACCCGTTGCGCGAGATCACCGATAACCCGCTGTGACCAACGGTCCATCGGGTCCGGGTCGCCGTCGGCGTGTTCAGTGGACTGAGTGAACGCTGGCCAAAAATGTGGCTCGTGCGGTCCGAGCAACAATAAGGTCTGGCATCCGTGAGGTGCAGCATCGGTACCTGTGTCAGGATGGAACCCACCCAATATGGTCAGATGGCAGGCTTGCGCCTGTCTCTCAATCTCATGCCACTTCATCCCTTGCGTATGATGCTGCCCGCGCCGTGTTCGGTAAACAGCTCAAGCAAGCAAGCATTGGGTGCGCGGCCATCCAATATAACAGCCGCCCGTACGCCTCCATCCAGCGCATCAAGGGCTGTTTGCACCTTTGGGATCATACCGCCGGCGATTGTGCCCTCCGCAATCATCGCGTTGATCTGTGTGGCACTGAGTTCAGTCAATACTTCACCCGCTGCGTTCTTGACCCCTGCCACGTCCGTGAGCAACAACAGACGATCCGCCTTGAGCGCGGCGGCAATTGCACCTGCTGCGGTGTCACCATTGATGTTGAATGTCTCACCATTTTCGCCCATGCCCAATGGCGCGATCACCGGGATAATACCCTTGTCGGCAAAGTCTTGAAGCAGAAGCGGATTTACCCGTGTGGGGCGGCCAACCAACCCCAGCTCGGGGTCTTCTTGGTCGCAGACAATCAATCCACCATCCTTGCCTGAAACGCCAACGGCGCGCCCACCCTGTTCGGTGATGGCCTGTACGATATTTGAATTCACTACGCCGCTCAGCACCATTTCGACCACTTCCATGGTCGCAGCATCGGTCACGCGCTTACCGTTCACAAACTCTGATTTGATATCAAGCCGCTTGAGCATGTCGTTGATCATGGGGCCGCCGCCATGCACGATCACCGGGTTGACCCCGACCTGCCGCATCAATGCGACGTCACGGGCAAATTCATCCATCGCCTCGTCGCTGCCCATGGCGTGACCGCCAAGTTTGATCACCACGGTCGCATCTGCATAGCGCTGCAAATACGGCAACGCCTGTGACAACGTACGGGCGGTGCCGATCCAATCACGATTCATTTCTTGTGTTCTCATCTTATTAACCTTTGGGCGTACCACACCTTAGGTCGGCGCATGGCACTATTCCAGCGTGGCTATGATGGCACGCAATGTCGGTATGCCCCAGCCTTTTTCCGATGAGGTCACAACGATTTCTGGAAAGGCGGCAGGGTGTTTGGCAAGGGCGCCACGTACCTGGTCCAGGACCTTTGCGCGTTCGGCTTCTTTAACTTTGTCCGCCTTTGTCAGCACCGCCTGAAAAATCACCGCTGAACTGTCGAGCAGGGACATGATTTCGTCATCGACTTTCTTCACACCATGGCGTGCGTCGATCAGCACAAAGGCCCGGCGCAGGGTCTGGCGACCGGACAGATATTGCTTGAGCAAGCGTTGCCATTTTTCAACCACGGGCAACGGCGCATTGGCATAGCCATAGCCGGGCAGATCGACGAGGTAATGGTCATCACCTGCGGTGAAATAGTTAATCTCTTGCGTGCGGCCGGGCGTGTTTGAGGCGCGCGCCAGTGCCTTCATTCCTGTCAGTGCGTTGATCAGCGTTGACTTGCCGACGTTGGAGCGCCCTGCAAAGCAGAC
>JBPOFE010000012.1:0-35940 GCA_051252035.1 Sulfitobacter sp. | reverse complement strand
CGGATCTGAGGGTCGGTGGCCAGAATACGCCGCGAGATTTCGGTGCGCACCCGTTCAGCGTCTTCCGCCGGAACCACACCGCGCGCCACATCACGCTCCACCTCGGCCAATTGGTCGCGGTACACCTGCACATCGAATTGTTCATGTGTCGGAACTACGTTTTGTGCCCCACGCCACATCGCGCGGCCCAGCAACAGGGCCACCAAAGCGGCCATGGCGATGCTGATGATCCAGAAGCTCATGAATATGCTGAAAGATTGTTCATGTGCTCTATCTAACCCTTACAATCGGCCGACAAAAGAGGACAAATTGACTTGCATGGCCAACAATTATTGGCAATTGCGGGCCATGTCGCAAAATTGCTATGGAGTGCCGTGGAGAGTATCCTCTTTTTCACCGATCCCTCCAGAACAGAACCAACATCTGTCATGGTACGAATCCGTGACACGACTGCCGAACATCCATGCCGGGGAAGCCTAATATGAAGAAGTACTCAGTATTTGCCGTGGCGCGCGAAGCGATGCGCCACCACACCGGATGGAACCGGGCATGGCGCGATGCGCAGCCGAAAAAGAAATATGATGTGATCATCATCGGTGCGGGCGGGCATGGCTTGGCCACAGCATTCTATCTTGGCAAGAATTTCGGCATCACCAATGTGGCGATCTTGGAAAAAGGCTGGCTGGGCGGCGGCAACACCGGACGCAACACCACGATCATCCGCTCGAACTATCTGCAAGACCCGTCTGCGGCGATTTATGAGAAATCCCGGTCGCTTTATGAGACCATGAGCCAAGACCTGAACTATAACGTCATGTTCAGCCCACGTGGTGTGATCATGCTGGCGCAGACCGAACATGAGGTGCGCGGCTACAAACGCACGGCCCATGCCAATGCGTTGCAAGGCGTGCCGACCGAATTTATCGGGCCGGAAAAGGTCAAATCCTTGGTGCCGATCATCAACATCGATGGGCCGCGCTATCCTGTACTGGGCGGCCTTTGGCAGGCCCGCGGCGGCACCGCGCGGCACGATGCGGTTGCATGGGGTTATGCACGGGCGTGCTCTGACATGGGCATGGATGTAATCCAGAAATGTGAAGTCACAGGTATCAACAAGGTAGGCGGCAAGGTCACTGGTGTGTCGACCAATCGCGGTGACATCGAATGCGATAAGCTCGGTATGGTGGTTGCAGGCCACTCCGGCCATCTGGCCGATATGGCGGGTTTCCGTCTGCCGATCGAAAGCGTTGCTTTGCAGGCGCTGGTGTCGGAACCGATCAAGCCCTGCATGGATGTAGTCGTCATGGCCAACACCGTGCACGGCTATATGTCGCAATCCGACAAAGGCGAGATGGTCATTGGTGGCGGCACAGACGGCTACAACAACTATACCCAGCGCGGATCGTTCCATCATATCGAGGAAACGGTGCGGGCGCTGGTTGAAACCTTCCCAATGGTTAGCCGCCTAAAAATGCTGCGCCAATGGGGCGGGATTGTCGATGTGACGGGGGACCGTTCACCAATCCTGTCGAAAGCGCCTGTGGATGGTGTGTTTATCAACTGCGGCTGGGGTACAGGCGGGTTCAAGGCCATTCCGGGTTCCGGTTGGGCGATGGCCGAACTGATGGCCAAGGGACAATCGCCGCTGACCGATGCCTTTGGGTTGAACCGTTTCCAAGAAGGCCGTTTCATTGACGAAAGCGTTGCCGCCGGGGTTGCGCACTGATGCGTACAATCGTCTCTGTGGCGTCAGGCGGCCCGATTGGGTGCTACCACCTCGTTTCATCCGATGTTAAATA
Organism: Sulfitobacter sp.; assembly: GCA_051252035.1. GTDB lineage: Bacteria > Pseudomonadota > Alphaproteobacteria > Rhodobacterales > Rhodobacteraceae > Sulfitobacter. Next base: position 34,141 of record JBPOFE010000012.1, on the reverse strand, counting down.
TCACGAATCTTGTATTCGAGGAGAAACAAAATGGCTGATCCAGAAAACACACGTTCAGAACACACAACAACCACCACAACCACAACCAGTGGCGGGGCAGGCATGGGCTTTGTCGTCGGGGCGTTGGTTGTCGTTGTTGCGGGCCTTGCCTACTATATCTTTGCAGGTGGCGAAGCTGGCGGTTCGGATGACATCAACATCACCATCGAAGGTGCTGCAGATGCTGTCGAAGGGGCGGTTGAGAGCCAATAATAAAACCTTAAGCACCCAACCGAAGATTATTGGTGGCGTCCCAAGAGATGCCGCCAATACACGTCCATTTTGGGCCATGAATGGCCGAAACGTGGCGTATGCGGACAAAACTGTTGCCAGACAGCCGGATAATGCCATGATTTCCGTATCACAGCGGAAGGATGGCACATGTCAGAAGACACAATTCACAGCGGCAAAGGCAGCCAGCGCGGCATCATCATCGCGCTTGTCGTTCTGGTCATTTTCATTGCGGGTATTGCGATGCTTGGCAATGGTTCAGCGCCCGATGAGGGGGCAGTACCTGCCGAAACGGAAGCACCAGCCGCAACCAGCACGACAGACAGCAACGGCTAAACGCCTCTCGCAGTTCGATAGCAAAGCGCGCGTCCTGTGGGGCGTGCAGCGTCGTGCGTGGTCAGAATACGTGCGGTCCATGGTTGGGATGAATCGTCAGGTTCATCGCATGATCCCTGACATTCGCATTTGCGCGCGCGTCCTTTTTCAGGTCATGCGCCAGCAAAATGCGTTTTTGACGATGCTCATAAATCGCGATGACGACGCCCGCGACGCCAACCAGCGCCAATATGATCACAATTACACTCATACCTTCAATATAGGTGTACCTCCCGTATTTTCCAAGATCGGAGCAATACCATGCTGACAATCCATTGCCCCAACTGCGGCATCACAGCCGAAGAAACCGAATTTCACGCCCACGGCGAGGCGCATCTGAAACGCTTTGGTCCCGGCTCATCCGAAGGTGATTTTGAGTCCTATCTGTTCATGCGCGAAAACCCCAAGGGCGTGCATTTTGAACGTTGGCGGCACCAGAACGGCTGCGGCAAGTGGTTTCATGTGGCACGCTGCACGATGACGCTTGAGGTCTTTGGCAGCTACAGCGCGCAGACATATGCGCCACCGCAAGAAATTTTGGATAAAATTGAAGACAGGCGCCCCGGCTGGTCGATGAAGGAGCAACGCGCATGAGCACACGTCTGGCCACAGGCGGCCGCCTGTTGAACAAATCCAAGCCGATTAGCTTTACCTTTAACGGTACGCAGATGCGTGGCTATGAGGGCGACACATTAGCCTCGGCGCTGCTGGCCAATGATCAGATGCTGGTGGGACGCTCGTTCAAATATCACCGTCCGCGTGGTATCGTGGCCGCTGGCCCCGAAGAACCCAATGGCTTGGTCAACCTTGGGCGTGATGGCAAGTTTGAGCCAAATCAGCGCGTCACCACGACGGAATTGTTTGAGGGTCTTGAAGCCGCAAGCCAAAACCACTGGCCGAGCCTTGAGTTTGACGTAGGCGCGATCAATAAGCACCTCAGCCGGTTCTTGCCCGCTGGTTTCTATTACAAGATGTTCATGTACCCTCGTGCGGCGTGGAAACATGTGTACGAGCCGATCATCCGACACTCTGCGGGCTTGGGCAAAGCGCCGAAATCGCGTGATGAAGACACTTATGAGCATTTCTATGCTTTCTGCGATATTCTTGTTGTTGGCGGCGGGGTTGCGGGACTTGAGGCCGCGCGCGCGGCGGGCCGTTCCGGCGCGCGGGTGCTGCTGTTGGAGCAGACGGACACATGGGGTGGGCGCGCCTTGGTCGATGGCGGCATCATAGATGGTAACCCTGTGGATAAGTTCGTGGAAGAAATCCTCGCTGAACTTGAAGCAATGGAAAACGTGCAAATCCGCAACCGCTGTATGGCTGCCGGGGTGTATGACCACGGCTATGTTTTGGGCTACGAGCGTCTGACGGATCACGCGCCGACCACACCCGGTCCCCGTCACCGTCTGTGGCGCATCCGAGCGGGTCACGTGATCACGGCTACTGGCGCGCTTGAACGCCCGTTGAGCTTTGCCGGAAACGACATCCCCGGCGTTATGCTGGCAGCAGCGGTGCGCGACTATGTTGTGAATTACGGCGTGTCGGTCGGTGACCGTACTGTCGTGGTCACAAATAACGATAACGCTTACCTCACGGCAATTACGCTCAAACATGCTGGCCTCGACGTGCCTGCGATCCTTGATGCACGGGTGTTGCCCGAAGACAGCCCCTTGATGGCACAGGCCAAGGCGCTGGGCATTCGGGTGTTGATGGGCCATGCCGTGTCATCGGTCAAAGGTGGCAAACGCGTGACCAGCGTAGAAGTCTGTTCGCAAGCTGGCGAAGGTGCGGTCTTGGAAGAGATCACCTGCGACGCGGTCGCGATGTCGGGCGGGTGGTCACCTGTCGTGCATCTATGGTCGCATTGTGGCGGCAAACTGCGCTGGGACACCACGCACGCGTGTTTCTCCCCGGATGTGGATAACCCGCCAAAGGGCGCGGACGGAATGGGTTTTGTCACGGCCGCGGGTATGGCCGCGGGTGTGTTCGGTTTGGACGACGTGCTCTGTGATGCCCATGCCTCCGCTGATGGTGTGGCGACCAGCCTTGGCTTTAAAGTGCCCAAAGGTGCCGCAGCACCTCATGCTGAGCGGCGGATCGATGCGCCGATGGCGCCGGTTTGGATGATGCCGCAAGGTGCTTCTGTGAAACTGCGCGAAAAGGCGTGGCTGGATTATCAAAACGATGTGAAAGTTTCAGACGTTCGCTTGGCTGCACAGGAAGGCTTTGTCTCTGTTGAGCACGCCAAACGCTATACCACGTTGGGCATGGCGACGGATCAAGGTAAATTGAGCAATATCAATGGCCTTGCGACGCTAGCAGGTGCATTGGATGCGGATATTCCAACCGTTGGCACCACCACATTCCGCCCGCCATACCACCCGATTTCAATGGCGGCGATTGGTGGCGAGGCGCGCGGCGAGGTGTTCCAACCAATCCGGCGCACCCCGATGCATGACTGGCACGAAAGCCACGGGGCGGAATTCGAACCCGTTGGCCAGTGGCGCAGACCCTATGCCTATAAGCAGGGCGCGGAATCCACCCATGACGCGGTCATGCGCGAAGTCAGCAATACCCGCGAGAAGCTAGGCCTGCTGGATGCGTCCACGCTGGGAAAGATCATCGTCAAAGGACCGGATGCGGGTAAATTCCTCGACATGCTTTACACCAATATGATGTCGACGCTGAAGCCGGGCAAATGCCGTTATGGGTTGATGTGTTCGGAAAACGGATTCCTGATCGATGATGGTGTTGTTGCGCGCATCGATGAGGATACATTCCTGTGTCACACGACGACAGGTGGTGCCGAAAGCATCCATGGCCACATGGAAGAATGGCTGCAAACCGAATGGTGGGATTGGAAGGTCTATACTGCTAATGTCACCGAGCAATATGCGCAGATCGCTGTCGTAGGCCCCAACGCGCGTAAATGTCTCGAGAAACTCGGTGGCATGGATGTGTCCAAAGAAGCGCTCGCGTTTATGGAATGGGCTGATGGGGAGATTGGTGGCTTTAAATGCCGCGTCTACCGCATCTCGTTTTCGGGCGAACTTAGCTATGAGATTGCGGTTGATGCGTCGCATGGCCAAGCGTTCTGGGATGCGCTGATGGTGGCGGGGCATGATCTGGGTGTGATGCCCTATGGCACCGAATGCCTGCACATTCTGCGTGCGGAAAAGGGTTTCATCATGATCGGCGATGAAAGCGACGGTACGATCATCCCACAGGATTTAGGTCTGAACTGGGCAATCTCTAAGAAAAAAGAAGATTATCTGGGCAAACGTGCGCAAGAACGCAGCCATATGACCGATCCGAACCGTTGGAAATTGGTGGGGCTCGAGACCACAGATGGCTCAACATTGCCAGATGGGGCTTATGCCGTGGGCGAGGGCACCAATGAGAACGGTCAACGCAACACGATCGGGCGCGTTACGTCGACCTATCATTCGCCTGTGCTGGGCAAAGGTATCGCGATGGGGCTGGTACACAACGGTCCGGACCGTATGGGCGAAGTGATCACCTTCCCTGGTACCGATGGAAAGACATATGAGGCGAAAATCGTCGATCCGGTTTTCTATGATAAAGAAGGGGAGAAGGCGAATGTCTGATCCGGTTACAGCGCTCAGGAACGCCAGCGACGACGCAGGTATTGCCGCCATCACAGAAATCGGCCCGCTGGGTATGATTGCTCTACGTGGTGATCTCTCAGCCTCATCCTTGCAAAACGCTGCCGTCGCCGCGGGTGGGGTCAACATACCTGACCAGCGCCATGTCATTACCGAAGGCGAGGGCGGTATCGCTTGGATGTCGCCAGACGAGTTGCTGATCATGTGTCCCTATGACGAGGTGCTGCTTCGCCTGACCAACTTGCAGGACGCAACTGCCAAACTGCGCGCGCTTGCGGTTAACGTGTCAGACGCGCGAGCGGTATTTCAGGTCAAAGGCCCGCGCGCCCGTGAAGTAATCGCCAAACTCGCGCCCGTCGATCTGGCCCCGGATCAGTTCACCCCCGGCATGTTCCGCCGGACCCGCATGGCGCAGGTGCCTGCGGCCTTCTGGATGCGTGATGATGAGACATTTCAGATCATCTGTTTCCGGTCTGTGGCTCAATATATGTTTGATTTGTTGAAAGTCGCGGCACAGCCCGGATCAGAAGTTAATATTTTCTGATTTCCGCGCGCGTTGACCTCTTGGAATTGATGCAGAACAGCGTCAATTCTGGGTTGTTCCCCTAGATCAGCGTGATACCAAGGCGGGCAATCTATGAGGGCTAATATGAAAAAAAATACAATTTTCGCCGGTTTTGCGGCGCTTTGTCTGGCGTCACCCGCTTGGGCGGCTGGTGTTCTGTATGAATGCGATATCACAGACCATGAACGTGCCAGGGGCTGGATTTCACCTAAGATCGCGATCGTGGTGCCGGGTGACAAAACAGTTTCTGTTGTTGATGCGATCACCCTCACTTTTGTCAAGAAACCCGTGTCAGGGACCATTTTGCGCGACAATGCCAAAAGGCTGATTATCAAATGGGGTGTTCAGGGCGTGAAGTCAGACGATGGGACAAGTTTTGCCAGCGTTAACTATCGTGCATCAATTTCCAAAACCACCGGGGCGATTGATGTGACAACCATACCGACGGGCTATGATATCGGCTTGCGTGCCAAAGGAGCCTGTAAAAAGCGCAATAAATGAGAGTGGATTGCATACCCTGACAATATCTGGAAACACTCGGGTATAAGCGAACACCATACCCAGCGCGCAAGGCATGTCTGGTGGAATACTGCCGGAACGACAAGGAAACACCTGTCCTGACCTTGACGAATGCCTGTGCAGCACTTCATGTAAACAAGACTGAAATTTCAAAGAGGAGGCCCATTAATGGCTTTTCAACTTCCCGATCTTCCCTATGCTCACGACGCCCTTGCCGACAAAGGCATGAGCGCTGAGACACTGGAATTCCACCACGACAAGCACCACAACGCCTATGTCACCAACGGTAACAAGGCGATTGAAGGCACCAAGTGGGAAGGTAAATCACTAGAAGAAATCATAGTAGGCACCTACGACGCGAATGCCGTCGCTCAAACTGGTATTTTCAACAACATCAGCCAGTTGTGGAACCACAACCAGTTTTGGGAAATGATGGGGCCCGGCGACAACGCGATGCCCGGAGAGCTTGAAAAGGCCCTGACCGAAAACTTTGGTTCCGTCGACAAATTCAAAGACGAATTCAAAGCCGCGGGAGCGGGTCAGTTCGGCTCTGGCTGGGCATGGCTGGTGAAGGCCAAGGATGGCAGCCTGAAGGTGACAAAGACCGAGAATGGTGTGAACCCTGTGTGCTTTGGTCAGACGGCCCTGCTTGGGTGTGACGTATGGGAACATTCCTATTACATCGATTTCCGCAATGCGCGCCCTGATTATCTGTCGAATTTCCTCGACAAACTGGTGAACTGGGAAAACGTCGCCTCACGTATGTGAAACTGACGCTGTTTTTCCATCAGCCTACACCCGCTGTTGACGCATCGATCCGGGGCAGCTGGGAAAATCTTGCCTCACGTATGTGAATTCATGGGGACATGACCCAAAAAACGCTCCACAAGTAACGGCTTGTGGGGCGTTTTTTCGTGGAAAATTGTTACCCGCGACATCGATTATGGAACGGTAAATTTGGAGGATTGTTATGACCCGCTTAACCAATGGCACATGGGTTCTCGTCGCTGACGGCGAAAAGGCCCTGTTTCTCGAAAATCAAACCGATGGTGAAGACCCGTTTCTTGAAGTGATCCACCATGAAGAACAGGAAAATCCACCGAACCGGGAACAGGCGGCGAACCGGCGTGGTCGGTTCAATGATGGCCCATCTGTGCATCGGTCCGCAGTGGATGATACCGACTGGCATCAACTTGCCAAAGACCGCTTCGCCAAGGAAGTGGCAGAAATCCTATATCAACAAGCCCACAAGGGCGCGTTTGAGCGTATCGTTATCGTTGCACCACCAAACACCTTGGGTGAATTGCGTCAGGAGTGGCACAAGGAAGTTGCGGACAAGGTGGTGGGCGAGGTGCCAAAGACCTTAACGAACCATCCTATTGATGAAATAGAGAAACTGATCAAAGACGCATTGGCGGCGGAGTAAGTCGCGCATCTATTAACGGGCGATCTGGCAGCAGATCGCCCGTTTGCTGTGGCAATCCTATCACATGGAACAAATGGGAAGTTGGGGCAGGGTGTTCTGCCCTGATGTTAATTTGGCAGATGAGATTTCGGAAAATCAATGCTGTTTTGTGATCTTAGAAATAGTTATTGCAGCGTAAGTCCTGAACCGCGATTTAGCGCTGTTCAGTAAGATGACCGCAAAACGAAATGTGCCATGTGTCATCAGAGGGTGCAGGGCGTAGCACCCGTGAACAGGGTTTAATACAGTCTCACGTCAACAAAATCGTCACGCATCATTCTGCGCCAGGGCACCTTCCAAAGCCGCCAACGTCGTATCCGCATCCGGCAGCATTGTCAGATAATCCAACAGGGTTTTATCAGCAAATCCTTGGGCCACCACATGCTTCATCAATAACATCAGAGGATCCCAATACCCATTTGAATTCACAAGAAAAACAGGTTTCTCATGCAGGCCCAATTGTCGCCATGTGAGAACCTCAAACAATTCGTCCAACGACCCTGCACCACCGGGTAAAACCACCACTGCGTCGCAGTTCATGAACATCACTTTTTTACGTTCATGCATGGTTTCAGTCACCACATAGGTGGTCAGGTCAGTCTTGCCGACTTCCCAATTTACGAGGTGCTGTGGGATCACGCCAAAGGTCGTGCCACCCGCCGATTGTGCTGCGCGTGCCACGGACCCCATCAAACCTACATCACCCGCGCCATAGACCAGTCGAAGCCCCAAATTAGCCAACCCTGCGCCAAGAGCCTCGGCATTTGCCGTATAGGTGGGGTCGGTGCCGGGCCGCGAGCCACAAAAAACGCAGACAGATTTTTGGATCATGATGGGTTATCCTTGTAGCGGTGATGCGGGCGAAAATATCAAATCTCGCATCGGTGTTTTGACCCCTGTTAACGCGCTTGATACAAGGTCTCAAGCGCGGGGGATGACCAGCGGTCTGGTCAAAGGGACAAAGTAACATGAGCAAGTTCAAGGCGGGTCTGGGCGGGAACGCGGGTTCAATCGGCGCGGCGACCGTTGTAGTGGTCGTCTTGGCGTTAGGTGTTTGGATCGGCAATAAACGAAAAGCAGCGGAAGTCGTCACACCGAGCGCGCTTCTGCAACCTGAGACCGATGCGTCGCAAGCGGACACAGACACACCAGCCGAACCACAGGTGGTTCAGGCCGATGAGGCCAATACGTCCCCGGACACCACAACTGCTGACGTCACCCCCGCAATAGCAGCCCCTGCATTTGATGAAGTGCGTCGCGAACCGGATGGGATGACAGTTGTTGCAGGGCGTGCCGCCCCTGGGGCCACCGTGCAACTTTTGCGCGATGGTGAGGTGATTGCGACAACGACCGCTGACAGATCGGGAAAATTCGCAAGCCTCGCTATGATCCCACCAGATGGTCAGGGCCATGTGTTGGCGTTGACGCAAAAGATCAATGGTACAGATATCCCGTCATTAGATGAGATAATTCTGGCCCCGACGAAGGCGGACACGCCCGAGGACCCTGTGGTTGTGGCAGAAGCAGCGCTAGCTGCGCCAGTGGAAGGCGGACAAACGAGTGAGCCCGTGACCACGCAACCCGCTGCTACGGAAAATGGGGTTACACCGGAAGTGGTGACACCCGCAGAACCAGACGGGGCGGTTCCTGAAAGCATCACAGATGCGCAAGCGCGCGAACCTGAGACCGTTGTTCCCGGGACTACGGCACCCGCCGAACCGGAAACCCCCGAAATTGCCGTGCTAAAATCCACCGCCGAGGGCGTGGAATTGTTAAACACCGTGGCACCTGAGGTCATGGATTCTGTGGCGCTCGACACCATCAGCTATTCCGATGTGGGCGATGTGCAACTGGCGGGTCGTGCCCAGCCAGAAACACAAGCCGTACGCGTCTATCTCGACAATGACGCTGTTATCAATCTGCCGGTTGATGATCAGGGGCGGTGGCGTGGTGACGTGCCGGATGTCGATGAAGGCATCTATACATTGCGCGTGGACGAGGTTGCTGCTGATGGCAGTGTGACCAGCCGGGTCGAAACCCCCTTCAAACGCGAATCCGCTAGCGTGCTGGCCGAGGTCTCAGCCCGACAAGAAGGCCCAATCAAGGCGATCACCGTGCAGACCGGCGCCACCCTATGGGCCATTGCGCGTGACCGCTATGGCGACGGGCGGCTCTATGTGCGGGTGTTCAAGGCCAACAAAAGCGACATCCGCGATCCTGACCTAATCTATCCCGGCCAGGTTTTTGATCTGCCTGACTGAAGTGCGGGAAAACAGCTCGGACATTCTGAAAAACTCTGTCGCCGCTGGCAAAGGGTCGATGCGAGGGTTATGTAACATTTCAACCTTATTGGAAGTTATATGCCCAGCGACGCCACCCGCCCCAACGCAGCCACAAAAAACCCGATCAAACCTCTGCTGACAGACGAGGAGCTTGCCGATCAGGCAGAGCGCCAGTCCGGCATGTTGGTGTTGCGCAAGGTTGCGCCGTATCTGTGGCCCGACAATATGCCGTGGGTGAAACGTCGGGTGATTTGGGCCATGATTGCGCTTTTTGCCTCGAAACTGATCACGGTAATCACGCCTTTTTTCTACAAAGGCGCGGTTGACGCGCTGTCGAACGAAGGCGTGCCGATGTTGGCTCTGGGGGCCGTGGGCCTGACCGTGGCGTATGGCATGGCGCGGCTGATGGGCGTTGGGTTCCAGCAACTCCGCGATGCGATTTTTGCGCGTGTCGGGCAACGGGCGCTGCGGATGCTGGCGCTCGAGACCTTTGAACATATTCACAAATTGTCGATGCGCTATCACATCACTCGTAAAACCGGGGGGTTAAGCCGTATCATCGAACGTGGCGTCAAAGGCGTGGATTTCCTGCTGCGCTTTCTGCTGTTTTCCATCGGCCCGCTGATCCTTGAATTGCTGATGATCGGTGTGATCCTGACAATTTTCTTTGATGTCTGGTATCTGGCCGTGGTCGCCGTCACCATCGCGCTTTATGTTTGGTTTACCTTTGCCGTCACCGAATGGCGGGTAAAACTGCGCCGCCAGATGAACGATCAGGATACCGATGCCAACCAAAAGGCCATCGACAGCCTGCTGAACTATGAAACCGTGAAGTATTTTGGCGCCGAGGCGCGCGAGGCGGACCGCTATGACAGCGCCATGGCGGGATATGAAGTCGCGGCAATCAAGACCAACTATTCGCTGGCTTTCCTGAACTTTGGCCAATCCCTGATCATCACAGCGGGCCTTGTCGGCGTCATGGTGATGGCCGCGATTGGCGTGCAAAACGGCACCCTGACCGTCGGCGATTTTGTCATGGTGAACGCTTATATGGTGCAGATCACCGTACCGTTGAATTTTCTTGGTACGGTCTATCGTGAAATTCGTCAGGCGCTGGTCGATATGGGCCAAATGTTTGGCCTGTTGGAACAACCTGCTGAAATTTCGGATAAACCGGATGCGCCTGATCTGGATATCGCAGGCGGGCAGGTGACGCTTGAAAATGTGACCTTTGGCTACGACACGGACCGCACGATTCTCAAGGGCGTGACGCTTGAGGCAAAACCGGGGCAGACGGTTGCGATTGTCGGCTCCACGGGGTCGGGCAAGTCAACCATCGGGCGGCTGTTGTTCCGATTTTATGATGTACAGGACGGCGCATTGAAAATCGATGGTCAGGATGTGCGCGATGTTACGCAGTTGAGCCTGCACAAAGCCATCGGTGTGGTGCCGCAGGACACGGTGCTGTTCAATGACACGATCGGCTACAACATTGCCTATGGCCGCGAGGGGGCTACGCAAGAACAGGTCGAACAAGCGGCACGGGATGCGCAAATTCATGATTTTATCCTAAGCCTGCCGGATGGCTATGATACCACAGTCGGCGAACGCGGTCTGAAGCTGTCAGGCGGTGAGAAACAGCGTGTAGGCATCGCCCGCACTTTGCTCAAAGATCCGCCGATTCTGCTGCTGGACGAAGCGACCAGCGCGCTGGACAGTGAAACGGAACACGAAATTCAGGACGCGTTGCAACGGGCCGGGCAGGGCCGTACCGTTCTGACCATCGCACACCGCCTGAGCACGATTGCCGATGCAGACAGCATCGTCGTGCTGGAAAAAGGCGAGATTGTTGAACAAGGCACCCACGAGGATTTGCTGGCCCGCGATGGTCGCTATGCCCAGTTATGGACCCGTCAGCAGGCCGAGGAAGACGCGGCTTAGCACTGAAATTGGACGGACGAAGCGCATTTGTGCAAGGATGACAGTTTAGGCGAAAGGACAGCTGATGTCATTCACACCCTACATTCACTTTCAAGGCAATTGTGCCCAGGCCATGCGCTTTTACGCCGATGTTTTCGGGGCCAGCGACCTTTGGTTTCAGAAATACAGTGATGCGCCCGAAGATGTGGGTGTGCCAAAATCCTCAGACCGGATCATGCATGCGCATTTCTCGGTCGACGGTCAAAGCCTGATGGGCGCCGATTTTCCTGATGGGTTTGAAGGCGATCCGCAAAAAGCCGTCAGCATCAGCTTTGCAGTGAAAACGCTGGAAGAGGGCCATATGATTTTTGATAGATTGGCTGAAGGCGGTGATATCCTAATGCCGTTTTCTAAAACGTTTTGGTCACCCGGCTACGGCATGCTCAAGGATCAGTTTGGCACTCACTGGATGATTTCAATTCCGGGTTAGCAATAAAATATGCGCGTCAAATCCTTTACAGCACTTGAGAAAGCGATGATATTAAACCTCGACATAAACCGGAGATTTCATGTCCCGTTAAGGCCGAGCCACAGGAGTGGCTCAAAATGATGATTTACAGCTGACCTGCGTTTGCAGGCCAATCAGTGTGACCATCTAAAAATCAAATATGATTTGAAACTTAACAGCATCCCGCATCAGCGGAGATGAGCCATGAAAGTTGATCCGAAACAATGATCAGAGACTATACATCAGACGACAATAACCAGCTGGTACGCATATGGAAGGCGGCCAATGCCGTGGCACATCCATTTTTACCAGCAGATTTTGTGCAGGCGGAAGAGGCCAATGTACGCAACATCTATCCGCAATTCGCGGAGATACACATTATTGAAAGCAACATGACGATGCGCGGCTTTATTGCGATGCTTGACGATGAAATTGGTGGGTTGTTTCTTGACCCGGTATTGCATGGGCAAGGTTTGGGACGCGCCATGGTTGATCATGTTGTCGCCCAAAAGGGGCCGCTGCGTGTTCAGGTGTTTGAAAAGAACACCATCGGACGAAGGTTTTATGACCGCTATGGGTTCAGCTTTACAGGACGGTCAGTCCATGATGCGACTGGGCAAGTGATCCTGCATTTGGCGATGCCACAGGCAACATAGATATCGTGTCGCCGCCCGGCCACGGGGCGGCGACGTCTTTGATGATTTCTGAGTTGATCTCTTATTCCTCAGACACAGCCTTTGACGTCAGCTTGTCCAATGCACCCGTCATCATCGCGATATATTTTGCATCGGCAGGCAACCCATGTGCCTCGGCCAGGTCTGCTGGATCGTGATAGGTCACATGCACCACGCCTTCCCCATCGGCATAGGCCAGCACGCGCAGGGGCAGGTCCAGACCAGTGGTCTGACCGTCCAGCATCGCGGGTGTCCCCAGCTTGGGATTGCCAAAGATCAACAATTCTGTGGGGCGCAGTTCCATGTCAACCTTAGCTGCACCTGCCGCGTGATCGACACGGGCAAAAACGGTGGCCCCTGCGCCTTCCACCGCGGCCGCCAACCGATCCATGGTGGTGGTGACGGAATGCGGGCTGACCTTGGATATCATCTCGGCGGCGGTGGCGGGTAGGGTCATAATGGCACTCATTGCAGTGGCGAGGATCACGGGGCGAAACGTCAGATTACGCAGCATTGGCGAACTCCTTTAGATGTTAGGTCTCAAGACAACCCTAGCGTCAAAAAGCCGCTCCGCGAGGGGCTGGCCCCTCACGTTTCGTTGATCGGTGTCATTCCGCCGCTGCAAGTTTCCCGGTTTTGGGTGTTGGCGCGGGGGGGATCACTTCGGCGCTGTCCCAGATGATTTCCCGCGCGGTGTTGCGCTGCGCATCGCGCTGCAAGGCCCAATCGCGTGCGGCTTTGCTCGCCCGGCCCAGCGATAACTTCGCTAACAGCCGTGCAATCCAATTGATATAGGTTGTGGCCCAGACCCGAATGGCCAGCATTGAGGGCGTCACCATCAGCGTCAGTACCGTCGCAATCCCAAGGCCAAACACAACAGCCGTGGCCAGTTGTTTCCACCAAAGAGCGGTGGGGCTGTCGATAGTATAGCCACCATCGGCAAAGTTCAGCGACAGGCCAAACATCATTGGGGCCAACCCGGCCATTGTGGTGATCGTCGTCAGCAATACTGGGCGAATGCGGGCCTGCGCGGTCCTGATGATCGCCTCGATGCGGGGCATGTAGCGTTCATATTCCTGATAGGTATCAATCAAGATAATATTGTTGTTCACCACGATCCCAGCCAAGGCCACGATCCCAGTCCCCGTCATGATGATCGAGAACGTCTGATCCATCACCAGCATCCCAATCAAAACACCCGTGGTTGACAGTACAACGGCCAGCAACACCAATGCGGCGTTATAGAACGAATTGAACTGTGCCAGCAGGATGATGAACATCAACCCTAAAGCCGCCGAGAATGCGGATTGCAGGAAGGCACCGGATTCCTCTTGGTCTTCCTGATCGCCGGTCCATTCATAACTGATGCCAAGGGGCAGATCGGCTTGGTCCAGCCATTTGGTGATCTCGGTGATCCGCTCGTTTGCTGTGATCGGAACAAGGCGCAAAGCACCGCTGTTGGCTTCGGCCTGCAAATCCACATCCTGACCCAGATCGGTGCGGCTTGTCGTTTTGTAATTGATGCCGTCGGGCGCGGTGAAATCAGTGTCACCCGCCGCCGGGCGTAGGCTAGCAAAGGTTTCTTGGACCTCGACGCCGTCCACGGTCGAGGTGCGCACCAGCTTCATCAGGCCAACACCAACGCCCGCTTTCACATCAAGATAGCGTTTTTGGTCCACCCTGTTGATTTCTGCCAGCTTTGGCACTGGCGTCCGAGTGATGAAATTGCTCAGTGGGATCAGACCGTCGGCAGTGCGCACCTTGAGTGTATCGAGCGTGCTGAGTACGCGGTCATTCTCGGGCAGGCGCACGCGAATTTCGATTTCCTCGTCCGAGCTGTCGACGCGCATGGTATCAAGCAGCAACCCGCGTGTGACCAATTGCACCATCGCGCCCACCGTCAAAACGTCGGCGCCGTATCGTCCGGCTTTTTCCACATCAACATCAATCTGCCAGTCAATGCCGGGCAGGGGGCGGGTGTCTTCGATCAGGGTCAGACCTGGGGTGGTCTCAAAATGCTCGCGCGCCAATGCGGTGGCAGTGACCAGATCAACAAAGCTGTCTGATTTCAGACGCAGATGCACGGGTTTGGCTGATGCAGGGCCGCGCGCCTGTGCCAAAATTTCAATGCGGATGCCGGGGATGTTTTCAAGCTGCTCTGTAAGCTCTGCAATGATCACATCACCATCAAACGCCGGGTCCTGCGTGTCGCGGGTGACTTCGTATCCGGTAAAGGGAATGGTAAACCAGACTTTTTGCAGGTTTGGCCGATCTTCCCATGGGATTGTCTCAAATTGAATTTGACCAATCGAATCCTTGGGAGTCTGAGCACCACCAGTGTTGCTGTCCAAACCGCCCTGACCTGCAAATGCGAACGCGGTTTGAATGCCGGGGTGCGCCAGAACGATGTCTTCGGCCTGCCGCAAAAGCGTGTCTTTTTCCTCAAGACTGAGATTGCCGCGTGCCAGCACATAAACGATGGCTTGTTCCGGCTCAGATTCAACAAAGAATTCGACACCTTTGGAGTTGTTGCCGAAGAAGATCATCACAGTGCCGACAAACACAAACACCACGCCTGCCACGACCAAAGGCATCACTGGGTTACCCGCGATGAACTCGATGACCCGACCAAATCCGTTGCGGCGATATCCTGCGCGAATGCGGTCAGGTTCTTTGCGGAACAAACGGGACGTAAGCCAACGCCCACCGCGACCCAAACGCGTAAAGACGCCAAAGAATGCGAGCAGCGCCATCATTGCGCCCGACAACCCGATGGCGATCAGTCCGGCAAGGGCAACTACACACAAGAACACAACGGCGAATGTCGGGATAACGGAACCCAGAACATTCAAACCATCCATCACAGCAAACCGGGCCGAGATGACACCGAACAGTGGTTGCATCACTGACATCGGCAGCATGATCATTAGAATGGCGACAGGGAACAGAGCCAAGTGTAGATACCACTTGAGGCCCGCGATTGCGTTCATTTGATCCGCCATCCAGCGTTCTAAACGGCCCGTCACACCACCCATAACAGGCAGATAAATCAGCGCCACAACCAGTGATGCAGACAGAACAAAGATCAATGTGACAGGTAACATGCCCATAAATTCACCCGGCACTCCGGGCCAGAACAACATCGGCAGGAACGCACAAAGTGTCGTCGCAGTGGATGAAATGATCGGCCAGAACATGCGCTGCGCGGATTCAACATAGGCGTGCATCGGGCCTACACCCTCTTGCTGCCGCGCATCGGCGTATTCGACTACTACAATTGCCCCATCCACCAACATACCGACGGCAAGGATCAGGCCGAACATCACAATGTTACTAACCGAAATGCCCATCAGGGCGAGAAAGGCAAAACACAACAGAAACGACGTAGGGATTGCAAAACCAACTAGAATTGCAGCCCTGATACCAAGCGCCGCCAGCACCACAATCATCACCAACGCAATCGCGGTGAAGACAGAGCCGAGCAATTGCTGCACCATGCTGTCCACAACGCGGCTTTGATCGTTCGACGTGCCAACTGTCACTGCGGCCTGCAAGCCCTCGGGCCATGCCGCACTTTTTTCGGCGACAACTTCTTTCACAGCTGTGGCCGTATCAATCAGGTTAAACCCTTTGCGTTTGACCACCTGTAGCGCCAGTGTTTTTTCACCATTAAACCGCGCGGTTCCAAGGCGATCTTCAAAAGTCAGATTAATCTCAGCCAGATCGCCAAGTGTAACAACGCGGTCGCCATTGGTCTTGACTGGCAGGGCATAAACATCGCGCGGTTCGTCGAAAGAAGATGGAATTTTAACGGCGAACGTGCCTTGATCAGATTCAATCTCGCCCGCCGCAATCAATTGGTTGTTGTTTTGCACGGTGTTGATCAGTTCACCTGCGGTGACGTTATACGCCTCAAGCCGTAAGGGGTCGATCAAGACCTCCAGCATCTCGTCCCGGTTTCCCGCGACACCCGCCTCCAGAACGGCGTCCATCGCCTCCAGATCATCCTGCAAATCACGTGCAACACGCGCCATGGTGCGCTCCGGCACTGGACCCGTGAGGTTCACGATGATGATGGGGAATTCGGAAAAGTTGATCTCGTTGATCGAATATTTATCAGCACCTTCGGGAAAATTGGCCTCAGCTGTGGACATCGCATCGCGCACATCGGCCATGATTTTGGTCTTGTCCCAGCCAAATTCAAACTCAAGCGCGACCCCGGCATAGTTTTCTGCCGCTGTGCCGGACATGGTTTTCAGCCCGTCCAGATCGGCCAGTTCGGTTTCCATTGGTTTGACCAGCAAGGTTTCAGAATCTGCCGCCGAAATACCGGGGAAGGGGACGGATACAAACAGCGCCGGGATTTCGATGTCCGGTTCGCCTTCTTTGGGCAACGTCGAATAGGAATAACCGCCGACCACAAGGCTCAGCAGGATGAAAGCCAAAACCATGCGGGCACGGTTGGCGGCCCATGCGACAACGCCGCTCATTGCGTTACCTCACGAAAGGTCGGGGCTACGGTGACACCTTCGGTGACATATTCCTGACCTGTGACAATCACGTTTGCCTCTGCACCAAGGCCCGTCACCCAGACCCCTTGAGGGGTGTCGCGCATGATTTGCAGAGGCGCAAAGGACACCTGTGCGGCATCATCGACCAAGCGTACTCCAAGCGCGCCCTCGTCATTCAGTGTCAGCGCAGATTGTGGGATCAGATGCGCGGTTACCCCAGCAGAGGAGATGGCAATCTCTGCGGTTTGACCGTCACGGATCGCCAGATCGGTGTTGGGCACTTCAATCTCAACCGCAAAGGTCCGGGTTGACGGGTCGGCGGAGTGGGACAGGAATGTGACCTCGCCCACGACCTCGGTGCCGCCCGCCGCCAGCCGTGCACCTGCTTTGGCACCGATTTTCACGCGGTTCACTTCGGTTTCGGGCACGTATCCAACCAGCTTGATCGGATCAAGTTGAATAATCGTCCCACACAGGGCGCCGGGTTGCAGCAGTGTGCCTAATTCGGCGGTATCACTTTCCAGCAGACCGCTAAACGGGGCCTTGATGGTCAGGCGTTCAATCTCTTTTTCCGCAACGGCAACGGATGCGGTGGCCGCCTCAATTCCCGATTGTGCCGCCCCCAAGCCAGAGGTCGCAGAGGTCACCGCTGCTTTGGCCGCTGCAACGGCGGCGTCGGCGGATGCAACGCGTGTTTGTGAGGCAAATCCATCCTCAATCAGGCGCGCCGCCGCGTTTTGATTGATCTCGGCTTCTTCCAGCCGGGCGCGGGCTTCTTCGACCCGGGCCTGCGCTTCGGGGACGCGTGATTTTGCTTCGCTCAGTCGGGCGCGGGCCTCGTCAAGCGCGGCACCCCTTGTGCCGGGATCAAGTACGCACATCGCATCACCCGCTGTAATCTTTGTGCCTTTCCGAAGCGGTTCAGAGGTCACGACGGCAGAGGTTTCTGCCCGAACATCCACCTGCCGGGCTGCTGCTGTCTGGCCGCGCAGGATCACACCGCTGTCGACCTGCTTGGCCGTGCTGCGCATCACCATGACTTTCACCAGACCAGAAGTGTCGGCCTGTGCGGGGGCTTCGGCATCCGGTGTCTTTTCCTGCTCCGCCTGAGCTGCCTCAGCCGAATCCATGCCCAACATCGCCAGCAATTGTGGCCGCGCCAAGATTGACATGAGCAGCACAAAAGTCACTGCAATCGCAGCCAGGATAGAGAACACACGCATAAAGCAGCTCCGTGTTGAAAGTCGACCACGCCACAGCGCAGCATATATCAGGCTCTATTTAGCCCATGATAACTAAACTGACCAGTTTAGAAGGGAATTTTTTTGCCCCGAGGATGTTACCGTGAGACCCGGTCGATTTAGGGTGCAAGGACAACACCGACAAACCGCCTTAAGCTAAGGACTTGGCTTGGCCCGCATCGCGCGGTATGAGGGGAAAAATTCAGGCCCGGGGGCAGATGCGTTGAGCGATACCGACAGTTTTATTGAAGAGGTCAACGACGAGGTCCGTCGTGATCGGCTTTATGGCTATTTGCGGCGCTATGGTTGGATCGCCATTCTGGTGGTGGTGTTGATTGTCGGCGGTGCCGCATGGTCCGAATACCGTAAAGCACAACAGCGTGCGCAGGCCGAAGGGCTGGGCGATGCGATGCTTGCCGCGCTAGCCGCCAATGACAGTGCTGAACGCGTCACCGCGCTGGCTTCGATTGAGCCGGGTGCACCGTCGTCTGCCGCCATATTGCAGTTGATGACAGCGGCAGAACAAGCAGACGCTGGTGATACCGCCGCCGCAGTGGACACGCTGAACGCGTTGTCATTGGACGGCGATGTCCCCGCGATCTACCGTCAGATTGCGCAATTCAAATCCATCACATTGCAGGGCGATACCACCCCAGCAGCAGATCGTCGTCAGGCATTGGAAGCCATGGCGCAACCGGGCAACCTATTACGATTGCTGGCGACCGAGCAATTGGCATTGATTGACATATCTGAGGGCGACGCCGAGGCGGCCATCGCAAAGTATCAGATGATCATTTCGGATGCTGAAACCACCTCGGACTTGCAACAACGCGCGCGACAGGTGATTGTGGCGTTGGGTGGCGCACCTGAGCTGGACAATTTCAACAATGAAACCAGCGACGCACCCGCACAGACAGGCAACTGACGCAGATCAGCCGCGTCATTTGAACAGATGAAAAAGAAGTGAGCAGGGCCATGATGAACCAAACGCGCTTTTCGGCTAAGGCCATAATTGGTGGACTTTTTTCCGGGGTTCTGGTCCTGAGTGCCTGTGCTGAGAGAGAAACCTATCTGCCCGGCGTACGCGAAGATGTGCGGTCCGTTCTGCAAAACGCTGAATTGGCGGACCCGATTGAAACAGGTGAAGTTGTAAACAGCTCACGCGCCATCGCATTGGGCGGCACCAGCAACAACGCAAGTTGGACCCATGGCATCGGCACCGCGAAATACCGCGTGTCTCACCCCGCCTTGCGCAGCGCTCCACAACTGGCATGGAGCGCCAACATAGGCTCAGGCGACAGCCGCAAATTCCGTATCACAGCCGACCCTGTTGTATCTGGCAACCGCATCTTTACGCTGGATTCCGGCGCACAGGTCACGGCAACCTCGACTTCCGGTGCAACGCTCTGGACACGTGACCTGACGCCAGTCACCGATAAACAGGGCCAAGGCACCGGCGGCGGCTTGGCGGTTGAGGGCGACACGCTTTATGTCTCCATCGGATATGGTGTGTTGGCCGCATTGGATGCAAATTCGGGCGGTATCCGCTGGACGCAAGACCTTGATGCGACAGGATCCGGCACACCCACGGTTTGGGGCGATTTGGTCTATCTGACAGCAGGCGATGACACCGGTTGGGCCGTGCGCAAGTCAGACGGCAGGGTCGCATGGCAAGTGGGCGCAAGCACCACGGTCAACAACGTGTTGGGCGCACCAGCACCCGCCGTCACTGATCAATACGCGATTTTCGCATTTGGCTCAGGCGAAGTGCAGGGCGTGTTCCGCCAAGGGGGCCTTGGCCGCTGGAACACATCCGTTGTGGGCAAACGCCCGGGTCGCGCGCTGAGTTCCGTGTCTGATGTGACAAGCGCACCCGTTGTGTCCGGCAACCGGGTGTTCGTCGGTAATCAGTCGGGGCGCCTTGCCGCTTTGGACGTCAACAGCGGCAACCGTATTTGGACAGCACGGGATGGGGCCATCGGTCCGGTCTGGCCAGCGGGCGATTCTGTATTTGCCATAACTGATTTAAACGAACTTGTGCGTCTGGATGCCAGCGATGGCAGCCGCGTCTGGGGTACTCCGCTGCCAAAATTTGTCAAAACCAAACCACGCAGGCAGTCCGAGGTTTTTGCCCATTACGGCCCGATTATCGCCGGTGGCCGTGTGATTGTTGCCTCAAACGACGGTAAATTGCGTAGTTTTGACCCGACCAATGGTGCGTTAACTGGATCGGCTGAGATCCCAAATGGCGCCACAACCGGACCCGTGGTTGCGGGTGGTACGCTTTACGTTGTGTCTACTAAGGGCCAATTGCACGCTTTCCGTTAAGCGCAAAATGGGTTAGAGCGCGGGCTTGATCTGCCTCGCTTAGAGGCCCGGAGCCTTGTCTATGTCTTTTACCCTCGCCATCGTGGGCCGCCCGAATGTCGGCAAATCCACGCTGTTTAACCGTCTTGTTGGCAAACGTCTGGCGTTGGTCGATGACCAGCCCGGCGTCACGCGTGACCTGCGTGAAGGCGCTGCGCGGCTGGCTGATCTGCGCTTTACGGTGGTTGATACCGCGGGTCTAGAGGAAGTCACCGACGACAGCCTGCAAGGCCGCATGCGCCGCTTGACCGAGCGCGCTGTTGATATGGCCGATATTTGCCTGTTCATGATCGACGCCCGCGTGGGTGTGACCCCGACGGATCTGGTGTTTGCCGAAATCCTGCGCAAAAAAGCCGCGCATGTGATCTTGGCTGCTAACAAGGGCGAAGGCTCAGCGGCAGATGCGGGCGTGATCGAGGCCTATTCGCTGGGCTTGGGCGAACCGATCCGCCTGTCCGCCGAACATGGGGAAGGATTGAACGATCTTTACACGCACCTGATGCCTTTGGCCGATAAATTTGCTGAGCGCGCGCTGGATGATGCTCCAGAAACCGATGTCGATCTGACCGAGGAAGAGGCGGAAGAGGGCGAGGATTTTGTCCCGGTTCCGACAAATGCCAAACCCTTGCAGGTTGCCGTTGTGGGACGTCCGAACGCGGGCAAGTCCACCCTGATCAACCAGATTGTCGGTGAGGAACGCTTGCTGACCGGGCCAGAGGCCGGGATCACACGAGATGCGATTTCCCTGCGCACCGATTGGCGGGGCGTGCCAATGCGGATTTTTGACACTGCCGGCATGCGCAAGAAGGCCAAGATTCAGGAAAAACTTGAAAAATTGAGCGTTTCGGATGGTCTGCGCGCCGTCAAGTTCGCCGAAGTAGTAGTGGTTCTGCTGGATGCAGAAATCCCGTTTGAACAACAAGACCTACGCATCGCCGACCTGGCCGAGCGCGAAGGGCGCGCGGTGATCATCGCCGTAAACAAATGGGACATCGAGGAAGACCGCCAAGGCAAACTCAAGGAGCTTAAAGAAAGTTTTGAACGCCTGTTGCCACAACTGCGTGGTGCGCCGTTGATCACGGTAAGTGCTAAGACGGGCAGGGGCCTTGATCGGTTGCACGACGCGATCATGAAGGCCTATGATGTCTGGAACCGCCGCGTCACCACCGCGCAACTCAACCGTTGGATGGCAGGTATGGTCGAGGCGCATCCGCCGCCCGCGCCGCAAGGCAAACGCATCAAGCTGCGCTATATGACCCAAGCGAAAACCCGTCCACCGGGGTTCGTGGTGATGTGTAGTCATCCTGACAAAGTGCCAGCAAGCTATAGCCGTTATTTGGTCAATGGTCTGCGCTTGGATTTCGACATGCCTGGCACGCCGATCCGTTTGTGGATGCGGGGTCAATCGGATGCGAACCCCTATAAGGGCCGCAAAAAAGCACCACCATCAAAGCTGCGCAAACATACGGCGGGGCGGCGCAAAGACTAACGGCGGCCCCGTTTTCGTCACAGAATACGCTACGGATTTTCCGGAAAATCCGTTTCCCTTAGCGTCTGCGAAATGCTTGTAATGTCGGCAAACACAATACTAGCCCGCCGCCCGCGGCCACATATGCCACAATCGGGGTGCTGTCCCAATTGGCCACAGCCACCGCAACCAGCGCCCAGATCACCGCAACGCCATAGGTGGGCGCTCGGCCCAGTGCGGCCTGAATAAAACCGGCTAAGACAATCGCTAGCCCCACAAAAACCAAAGCTGCGGTGGTCTGGTCCATCCAGCCATAGCCCGCGGCCAACAATCCCAGTGATACACAAGACGCCGCACTGAGCCATCCGGCGTAAAGCCCAACAGGCCAAGCCGCCCAAGGCGTGTCCGCAACTGGCGCTACAAACAAAGCAATCAGCGCCGTGATCAGCATCAACCAGATCAGCACGGCGGCCCAGATCGGGCTCATCACCGCCACCGCCAGCCAGCCGGTGCCAAACGCCAAGGAGAGCGATAGCGGCACCCGCATATCATGCCATTGCCCGTCACGTTGCGCCATCAACACGCCCCAACCCAACCCCAAGATCAGCCAGCCATAGATCACGCCCCAAATCGTAAAGGCATATCCAGCAGGCTGAACAGGTGGGTTGTCTTGTGCCACGGGAAATTGATTGGGATCAAAACCTGCAAACCCGTCAACAAAGAACGGGGACACTGCAAACGTAATGCTGAGCACGAAACACAAAACTGCAACAAAGGGCCGTATGGGACCGGACATCATTCACCTCACATAACCACGCATCACCAGATGACAGTTTTCACCTAGCGTTCCGATGGTAGCGCAGAAAAATGGATTTACAACGTGGTGATGATCGCAAGTCTGACTACGCCAGCTTTCCATCTGCACCCAGAGTCGTCTTGCCGCTAAGATACGGTCCCAACACCTCCGGCAACTTCACTGAACCGTCGGCCTGTTGGCCATTCTCCAGCACTGCAATCAAGCAGCGGCCCACGGCCAGCCCGGAGCCATTCAACGTATGCACAAACTGCGGCTTGCCGCCATCTACTGGCTTAAACCTTGCATTCATCCGCCGCGCCTGAAAATCGCCCGTAGTGGAGACCGAAGAGATCTCGCGGTAGGTGTTCTGTCCCGGCACCCAAGCCTCAATATCAAAGGTGCGCCGCGCGCCAAAGCCCATATCCCCGGTGCAAAGCAAGACGGTGCGATAGGGAATATTCAGCCGTTCCAGAATGTCCTCGGCACAACGCAGCATGCGCTGTTGTTCATCGTCGGAAAGGTCGGGATGCACGATGCTGACCATTTCGACCTTCTCAAACTGGTGCTGGCGCAACATACCGGATGTATCGCGCCCCGCCGATCCCGCCTCGGACCGGAAACACAGCGTGTGCGCGGTGTAGCGTTTCGGCAGGTCAGCTTCTTCCAGCACATCACCTGCAACGGTATAGGTCAGCGGCACTTCGGAGGTTGGCACCAGCCACCAGCCATTGGTGGTCTGATAGCTTTCCTCACCAAATTTCGGCAATTTATCAGTGCCATACATCGCCTCATCGCGGACCAGCACGGGCGTGTTCATCTCGGTCAGCCCGTTGTGATCAACGTGCGTGTCGAGCATGAACTGCGCCAGCGCCCGGTGGATGCGTGCCACCGACCCTTTAAGCATGACAAACCGCGCGCCAGAGGTTTTGGCGGCGACCTCAAAATCCATGCCGGGGATCACACCCATGATGTCGTAGTGTTCTTTGGCGGTGAAATCGAACGTTGGTTTGTCGCCCCATGTGCGCACTTCGACGTTGTCATTTTCATCAGCACCCTGAGGCACATCGTCGGCGGGCGCATTGGGGATACGCGCCAACATATCGGTCAACTGCGCGTCCAATTCCTTGGCCTCCGCCTGCATCGCGGCGACTTCGTTTTTCTTGTCGCCGACAAGCGCGCGCAGCCGTTCAAATTCGGCCTCGTCCCCCTTGGCCTTGGCGGCCCCCACCAGCTTGCTGGCCTTGTTCTGCTCGGCCTGCGCCGTTTCCGCCGCCGCAATCTTGTCGCGCCGCGCCTCGTCGAGTTCCAATATGGACGCAGACACCGCCGCGTCGCCCCGGCGGGCCAAAGCGGCGTCAAAGGCGGCAGGGTTGTCACGGATGGCGCGGATATCGTGCATGGGGGTGGTCCTTGGGATTTGAGTCGGTTTTGTGGGGCTTATGCCTCAATCTGATAGGTTGGGGTAGGTCTGGTGACACTTTGTCTTACGAAGGCGGACATAATCCTTGGAAACCAGTAATAGATCATATCCTTTCCACCTTGCACCCAACCCCTACCGCGCTTAGGTTCTGGCAAAATTCGCGGGCTGGATTCCGGCGCGGCGTTAGACACATCAAAAAGGACCACACCCATGCAAGGCATCCAGCAATTCGTGCCGTTGATCCTGATCTTCGGGATCATGTATTTTCTGCTCATCCGTCCGCAGCAGAAAAAAGTGAAACAACATCAGGCGATGGTGGCGGCATTGCGCCGCGGTGATCAGGTTGTGACCCAAGGCGGCATGATCGGCAAAGTCGTCAAGGTCAAAGACGATGGCGAGATTGAGGTCGAGATTGCCGATGGCGTTAAAGTCCGGGTTGTGCAGTCCACGATTGCGACCGTGATCTCAAAAACCGAACCCGCCACCAAGTAATTCCCGCCCCTCCGGCCAACAGATAAAGGCGGACCCATGATACAGATTGATCTGTGGAAACGGATTTTGATCGCGCTGACCTGTGCGTTGGGCCTGTGGATGGCGCTGCCGAATGCGTTTTACACCCCCGTGGAACAGCACAATGATGCGGTTGCCGCAATCGAATTGAGTGGGTCCACCCCCGAGCTTGAAGCGCAAAAGGCGCTCTGGCCAGAATGGATGCCATCAGGGCTGGTCAATCTGGGCCTCGATCTGCGCGGCGGTGCGCATTTGTTGGCCGAGGTTAAAGTCGGCGATGTCTATGCCAGCCGCATGGAAGCCACATGGCCCGAAGTGCGTGATGCGTTGCGCGGGCTGACACCTGTGCGCCGCCAGCAATCGCCCGAGGGTGAGTTGCGCGTGCGTTTGAACGACCCAACCAAGATGGCAGAGGCACTCGAAATCGCACGTGGCCTCGCGCGGCCTGTGACGACATTGACCGGGGCCGGGGCCAACGACATTGATGTGAGCGGCGCGGACGGTGTGATTACACTGAACCTGTCGGATGCCGAAAAGCAGGCCACTGATGAGCGTACCATGCAGCAGTCGCTGGAAATCATCCGCCGCCGGATTGACGAGGTCGGTACACGCGAACCGACTATCCAACGGCAAGGGTCGGATCGTATCCTTATCCAAGTGCCCGGTGTCGGATCCGCGGCTGAGTTGAAAGCCATCATCGGCACCACCGCGCAACTGACCTTTAATCCGGTGGTCAGCCGTGGCTCTGACGGCGATGCGAACCCCGGATTGGGTAACTCATTGTTGCCTGCAGCGGACGAAGAGGGCGTGTTTTATACAATTGAAACCGCTCCGGTTGTGACGGGCGAATGTCTGGTGGATGCCCAGCCAAGCTTTGATCAGAACGGCGCACCCGCTGTCAGTTTCCGATTTGACACCACCTGCGCGCGTAAGTTTGGTGACTACACGGCGGAAAACATCGGTTCGCCTTTTGCGATTGTGCTGGACGATAAGGTGATCAGCGCCCCCACGATCCAAAGCCATATTCCGGGCGGATCGGGCATCATCACCGGGCGTTTCTCGGTTGAGGAATCAACCAACCTTGCGGTTCTGCTGCGCGCAGGTGCATTGCCTGCGGGGCTGAAGTTTCTCGAAGAACGCACCGTGGGCCCGCAATTGGGCCAGGACAGCATTGATGCGGGTAAGATCGCGACAATGGTCGCCTTTGTTGCCGTGTTGTTCTTCATGTTCGTCAGTTATGGTCTGTTCGGCGTCTTTGCCAATATCGCCCTGATCATCAACGTTGGCATCCTCTTTGGGGTGCTTAGCCTGATCGGTGCCACGCTGACGCTGCCGGGTATTGCGGGCATCGTACTGACTGTCGGTATGGCGGTTGATGCCAATGTACTGATTTTTGAGCGTATCCGTGAGGAACTCAAAACCGCCAAGGGGCCTGCGCGGGCGATTTCGCTTGGGTATGAAAAGGCTTTGTCAGCCATTGTTGACGCCAACATCACCACGCTCATTACCGCCGTGATCTTGTTTGCCATGGGTTCTGGCCCGGTACGTGGATTTGCGATCACGCTGGGGCTGGGCATTATTACATCCGTCTTTACGGCCATCTTTGTCACCCGTCTGATGGTGGTGATCTGGTTCGAATGGCGCCGTCCAAAAACGATTGAGGTCTGATATGCGATTGCGACTGTTCAAGGACGACACAAGCTTTGATTTCTTCAAGCGCTGGAAGCTGTGGTTGGGTATTTCTGCGGTCATGATGATCGTGGCCTTCGGGTCCTTCATGCTGCAAGGGCTAAACTATGGCATCGATTTCCGCGGCGGTACAACGATCCGTACCGAAAGCCCGCAAGCCGTTGATGTCGGTGCTTACCGCGGTGCAATGGATGCTCTGGAGTTGGGCGACATCAGCATTACGGAAGTATTTGATCCGACCTTCCGTGAGGATCAGAACGTCGCAATGATCCGCATTCAGGCACAGGATGAACAAGAAGCCGTAACAGTCGAAACGATCCAAGCGGTTGAAGCAGCATTGAAAGAGGTTCGGCCCGATATCAAATTTGTTGCCGTTGATTCAGTGGGCCCCACCGTGTCGGGTGAGTTGATCCAAACTTCAGTTATTGCTGTGATTTTGGCGATAGGTGCGGTTCTGATTTATATCTGGTTACGCTTTGAATGGCAGTTTGCGGCAGGCGCGGTTCTCGCGCTGGTACACGACGTATTGCTGACGCTTGGTATTTTTTCGGAGCTGCAAATTCGGTTCGATCTGGCGATCATTGCGGCACTTTTGACGATCGTGGGCTATTCATTGAACGATACTGTCGTGGTCTTTGACCGGGTGCGCGAAAACCTGCGTAAATACAAAAAGCGCCCGCTCAACGAGGTGCTGAACCTCAGCATCAATGAGACCATGAGCCGTACATTCATGACCTCGTTCACCACATTGCTGGCGTTGATTGCGCTGTTTGTGTTGGGCGGCGATGTCATCCGTGGGTTTGTCTTTGCGATGATCTGGGGCGTGATCGTGGGGACATATTCGTCAATATTTGTGGCTTCTGCGATCCTGCTTTACTTCGGGGTTAAGCGAGATTGGACCAAGCAGGACCCCAATTCTGGCAACCAATACGCAAACATAGATGCTTGAAACAATCGGGTCAGCCCTGTCAACGGATGGGCTGATCTGGCTGGTTCTGGCGGTGTTTATCGCGGGGCTGGTGCGCGGTTTTGCGGGCTTTGGTTCTGCGATGATCATCATGCCTGTGGCGTCGTCAATCCTGTCCCCGGTTGAAGCCGTCATTTTCCTGGTTGCTGCTGAAATGTTGGGGCCACTGCCCAATCTGCCCTCCGCATGGCGCGAGGGACGGCCACGTGAGGTGAGCGTGTTGATGATTGGGGCCGTGATCGCGCTGCCTGTTGGTATCCTTTGTCTCAGCCTGATTGACCCGATGATCTTTGGTTGGTTCATTTCAGTTGCGGTGATTGTCCTGCTGATGCTGACCGCTTCGGGGTGGCGGTACAAAGGTACGCTGACCCGTGGCTTGACGATTTTCACGGGTGGCTTGGGCGGCTTTATGACCGGGTTTGCAGGCATTCCTGGCCCGCCTGTGATTATGCTTTATATGGCCAGCCAATTGCCAATTGCGGTCATCCGCGCAAATTTCCTGCTGTATCTGCTGGCAATTGATTTGGTGTTGTTCCCGGTGCTGTGGCTGTCTGGGTTGATGGTTTGGAAGATTGCCTTACTGGGACTGATTGTCGGCATTCCCAATCTGATCGCTAATGTTATCGGCGCGCGGCTTTTTGACCCAAGTGCGGAACGGGTTTTTCGCAATGTGGCCTATGTCGTGATCGCCTGTTCGGCTATCATTGGCCTGCCACTGTGGAAAGGATAAGCGATGCGCCTGCATGAGATTGTATTTACAGACGCCAAGCCCATTGATGGCTATGGACCGGGGTTTTTCCGGATTGGCGGGCAGGTGATCCGCGGTGCGGTTGTCGTCGGACCGAAGGGAACCCAAAGCTGGGGCGGTTTCGATGACATCGAGGTTTTGCTTGGACTGGCAGATCAGATTGATGTGCTTTTTGTCGGGACAGGGGCAGACATTACTCATCTGCCTGACGAATTGACCGAAGCATTGACCGAGGCGGGCATCGCGGCGGAGCCGATGTCATCCCCCGCTGCGTGTCGCACCTATAATGTATTGCTCAGCGAAGGTCGCCGCATCGCGCTGGCCGTCATGCCGATCTAATGACATTACACGCCCATAACCTGACCCTCGCACGTGGTGGATTGCCTGTGTTGACTGGGCTTGGTTTCAATCTGGCACCGGGTAAGGCATTGATTGTGCGCGGGCCAAACGGTGCGGGCAAGACAACATTGCTGCGCACGATTGCGGGGCTGCAACCCTGCCTGCGCGGCGAAATCAGCGGTGCAGCGGATCAAATCGCCTATGCCGGGCACGCCGATGGTCTGAAGGCGATGTTAAGCGTGACTGAGAATTTGAGCTTTTGGGCGGCGGTATTTGGTCAATATGGAATTGATGCGGCACTTGATGCCTATGCGCTGCGCCCCTTGGCAGATCGTTTGGCGGGCACTTTGTCAGCGGGTCAAAAACGCCGCCTGGGCTTGGCGCGTTTGCTGGTTACAGGCCGCTCCATTTGGGTGCTGGATGAACCAACCGTGTCATTGGATGCGGATGCGACAAAGATGTTCGCGGACGCCGTGCGCGCACATTTGGGGCAGGGCGGTTCAGCCTTGATCGCCACTCACATTGATTTGGGGCTTGAGGCCGAGGTGCTGGATGTGTCCGCATACCGCGCCACGACAGCCATCCGCGCCGGGGCCAGTGATGAGGCGTTTTTGTGATCGCTTTGTTGACCCGTGACCTGCGATTGGCTTTCCGCGCCGGAGGTGGCTTTGGCCTTGGGCTGGCGTTTTTTCTGATCGTGACGGTGCTGGTCCCGTTTAGCGTCGGCCCGCAAGCCGAATTGTTGGGCGCGATAGCGCCGGGCGTATTGTGGTTGGGCGCGCTATTGGCATGCTTGCTCTCGCTCGATCGCCTTTTGGCGCTCGACTATGAGGATGGCACGCTTGATCTGTTGATCACAGCCCCTTTGCCGTTGGAGGCGGCAGTCAGCGTCAAGGCGTTGGCACATTGGTTGACCACAGGTCTGCCACTGGTGCTTGCAGCACCTGTGCTGGGTGTGTTGCTGAACCTGCCAACGGCCGGGTATGGCTGGCTGGTCTTGTCACTGGCCCTTGGCACCCCTGCGTTGTCCGTGATCGGCACCTTTGGTGCAGCACTGACCGTTGGGATCAAGCGTGGTGGACTGCTGATGTCGCTGCTGGTGTTGCCGCTTTATGTACCCACGCTGATTTTCGGTGCAGAGGCCGCCCGGCGAGGGGCGGCGGGATTGGATGGCACAACTCCGATGCTGATGCTTGCCGGAATCAGCTTTGGCTCCATTGCGTTGATGCCGTTTGCTTCTGCGGCAGTGTTACGCATGGGGTTGCGATGAGTGCCGCAGATTGTCCATTGAGTGCCGCGCAGGTGAGAGGTAAATAGCCCCATGTCCCTTTGGCAATATGCAAATCCGGTCAAGTTTTTGGCGCTCAGCACGCGGGTGCAGCCGACCTTGTGGGTGGCGGCAGGCGTCTGTGTGTCGGTTGGCCTGATCTGGGGCTTTTTCGGCACGCCGGACGACGCACGCCAAGGTTCGACGGTCAAGATTATCTATCTGCACGTTCCCGCTGCTCTGATGGCGATCAACGCGTGGTTCATGATGCTGGTCGCCTCACTGATCTGGCTGATCCGACGCCACCATGTCAGCGCACTTGCGGCCAAGGCGGCGGCACCTGTGGGTGTTGTCATGACATTGATCGCGCTGATCACAGGCGCAATCTGGGGTCAACCGATGTGGGGGACATGGTGGGCATGGGATCCGCGATTGACCTCGTTCCTGATCCTGTTTTTGTTTTATCTGGGCTACATTGCGCTGTGGGAAGCGGTCGAAGACCCTGACACCGCCGCCGACCTCACGTCGGTCCTGTGCCTTGTTGGATCGGTTTTTGCGGTCCTGTCACGCTATGCGGTCAAGTTCTGGAACCAAGGGCTGCATCAAGGCACGTCGGTGCCCGTCGCGACGGGGGGGCGCACCGTTTCAGATGTGTTTTTCTATCCACTGGTGGTCAGCATGGTCGGGTTTGGCTTGTTGTTTCTGGCATTGGTGATTTACCGGACTGGGACTGAGATACGGCTGCGCCGCGCATCAGCCTTGATGGCGCGGTCCGGCAGGGGGGCATGATGCCAGAATTGGGAAAATACGCGATTGAAGTGATGTCGGCCTATGCCGCGTCTTTGGCGCTGCTTGGTGTGCTTGTCGTGGTCACATTGCGACGAGGTAAAGCGGCGAAAGCGGCGCTTACCCGCGCTGAGAACGAGGTTAAGGGGCATGGCTAAGATTCGACCTTTGATGATTGCCCCACCGCTGATCTTTGCGGGTTTTGTGCTGTTTGCCGCCGTCGGCATGTTCCGCGACGATCCTGATGGATTGCCGTCAACGCTTGTCGGGCAGATGGCGCCTGCGTTGCCGGATAAACCGTTGTCGACCTTTCCAGTTCCAGCGCCGGATGTGCTCGCATCTGGTGAAGTTACTTTGGTAAATTTCTGGGCCAGCTGGTGCCCACCCTGCCGCGCCGAACATCCCAAGTTACTGCAAATGCAGGCCGAGGGGATTGATATCATTGGTGTGAATTTCAAAGACACCGAAAGTGCCGCAACAAAATATTTGCGCGATGATGGCAACCCTTTTGCAGCAGTGGGGTTCGACCCTCAAGGACGTACCGCGATCAATTGGGGTGTCACAGCGCCGCCTGAGACTTTCATTGTGGGGCCGGACGGCACCGTATTATTTCGCTATGCCGGGCCGTTGGTAGGCAGCGACTATGAACAGCGGTTCCTGCCAGCGCTTCGTGATGCGATGAAATGAGTGTCTGCCGGTTTGCCTTGATTGCGGTTTGTACCAATCTTGCGGGTGTAGTTGCGGCCGACGCCCCGCCACCCGCGTTCTTTACAGGCCAATACCGAATGATAGGCACCGATGGGCAGTATCCAGTAGATCAACGTCTAAGGATTGATCCTGAGGCGGATGGTTTTGCCGTAACGACCTGCGACGGGCAAATGGGCTTGTTGGCATATGACACGGCATTTGAAATGTCGTTTCTGGCTGGCAATATCGGGATATTTGCACTGAACTGTCAGTACTTCGTCGACCACGACAATTATCCGTTGCTGGCTTGCTACGGCGAAAACGGTGCGCGGTTGACGCTTTGGCCGGATAATGACGGGTTCGCTACAGCTCCACTGGTATGCCCGTAAACCGGAAGTTCAAAAAAAAAGGCCCCGGACGCTGTGCCGGGGCCATGTCTTTTTAATAGCTAACTAAAGCCTACTCCGCCGCGATTGCATTGCTTTTGGCCAGATCGCGCAGCACGTAATGCAGCACGCCACCGTGTTCGATATATTCAATCTCAATCGCGGTATCGATACGGCACTTGAGGGTGATCTCTTTGACCGTGCCATCGGCCATCGTGATGGTACACGGCACTTCTTCAAGCGGCTTGATCGTGTCCAAACCAGAGATTGATACCGTTTCTTCACCTGTCAGGCCCAGCGATTTACGGCTGTCGCCGCCCGTGAATTCAAACGGGATCACCCCCATACCAACAAGGTTTGAACGGTGAATACGCTCAAAACTTTCGGCGATCACTGCCTTAATGCCCAGCAGTGCCGTGCCTTTGGCCGCCCAGTCGCGTGATGACCCGGCACCATATTGTTCGCCCCCAAAGACCACCAGTGGTGTTCCCGCATTCTGATGGGCCATGGCCGCATCAAAGATCGAGGTTTGTTTGCCATCCGGGCCTTTGGTGTAGCCCCCTTCAACGCCATCCAGCATTTCGTTCTTGATGCGGATGTTGGCAAAGGTGCCGCGCATCATCACTTCGTGGTTGCCACGACGTGAGCCATAAGAGTTGAATTCACGCACTGGCACCTGACGTTCGACCAGATATTGACCCGCGGGCGTGCTTTCCTTGAATGACCCGGCAGGCGAGATGTGGTCTGTGGTGATCATGTCGCCCAAAAGTGCGAGTACTTTTGCGCCTTCGATGTTTGAGATCACGCCCGGTTCTTTGCCCATGCCTTGGAAATAGGGTGGGTTCTGAACATAAGTGGATTGCGGTGGCCAATCGTAAGTCTGGCTGTCGGTGGTTTCAACCGACCGCCATTTATCGTCGCCTTTGAACACGTCCGCATATTTCTCTTGGAATGCTTCGCGGGTGACGGTTTGTTGCACCAGATCGGCGATTTCTTTGGTCGTCGGCCAGATGTCCTTGAGATAGACATCATTGCCGTCTTTGTCCTGACCCAGCGGTGATCCGGTCAGGTCATGGTTCATGTCACCCACCAGCGCATATGCCACGACCAGCGGTGGGGACGCCAGATAGTTGGCGCGCACATCCGGCGAAATCCGCCCTTCAAAGTTGCGGTTGCCCGAAAGGATCGATGTGCCGATCAGGTCATAATCATTGATGGCCTTGCTGATCGCAGGCTCCAGCGGGCCGGAGTTGCCAATACAGGTGGTGCAGCCATAACCCACGAGGTTAAAGCCGATCGCGTCCAGATCTTCTTGCAAGTTGGCAGCCTCAAGATAGGCGCTGACCACTTGGGAGCCGGGGGCCAGCGATGTCTTGACCCAAGGTTTCCGCGTCAGACCTAGTGCACGTGCTTTGCGTGCGACAAGCCCGGCACCGATCATCACGTAAGGGTTGGATGTGTTGGTACAGGACGTGATCGACGCAATCACAATAGACCCGTCATGTAGTTGATAATTGCCATCCTCGGTCGCGACATAGCCGCGTTTGTGGCTGCCCTCATCGCCGGGGATATCGCGTGGCTCTGGCTGACCGCCTTCACCTTCCCAGCGGATTTCCTGCGCGGCGGAGGCATCTTTGCCCGAGCGAACACCTTTGACATATTTGCCAAACTCGGTGTGTGCGGTATCAAGTGCTATGTAATCCTGTGGCCGTTTCGGGCCGGAAATCGCAGGCACGATGGTGCCCATATCAAGGCTCAGCGTGTCAGTATAAATCGGCGCATAATCGTCGCCGCGCCACAGACCGTTCTCCTTGGCATAGGCTTCGACCAGGGCAACGCGATCCTTGTCGCGGCCCGTAGTGGTCAGATAACGCAGAGTTTCTTTGTCGATTGGGAAGAAGCCACATGTCGCCCCGTATTCCGGTGCCATGTTGGCGATGGTGGCCCGGTCCGCCAGCGGCAGCGTATCAAGGCCCGATCCATAAAATTCAACAAATTTGCCCACCACGCCCTTTTCGCGCAGCATTTCGACAACCTTTAGCACCAGATCAGTGCCGGTGGTGCCCTCCATCATCTGGCCCGTCAGCTCAAAGCCGACAACCTCAGGGATCAGCATTGAAATCGGCTGGCCTAACATTGCGGCTTCGGCTTCGATACCGCCAACGCCCCAACCCAGAACCGCAGCACCATTGACCATGGTTGTGTGGCTGTCCGTGCCGACCAACGTATCGGGATAGGCTACCATGTCGCCGTTCTGGTCCTTGTCGGTCCAGACCGTCTGGCTAAGATATTCAAGGTTCACCTGATGACAAATGCCCGTGCCGGGCGGTACGACGCGGAAGTTGTTAAACGCTTTCTGACCCCACTTCAGGAACGAATAACGTTCGATGTTGCGCTCATATTCCCGGTCCACGTTCATCTGGAACGCGCGCGGGTTACCAAACTCGTCGATCATTACCGAGTGGTCGATGACCAGATCGACAGGGTTCAATGGGTTAATCTGTTCGGCATCACCACCAAGCGATACAATCGCGTCACGCATCGCCGCAAGATCGACAACCGCAGGCACGCCAGTGAAATCCTGCAACAACACGCGGGCAGGGCGATAGGCAATCTCGCGGGGGTTTTTACCACCCTGAGCACCCCATTCGGCAAAGGCTTTGATGTCATCCACGGTAACGGTCTTGCCGTCCTCAAACCGGAGCATGTTTTCCAGCACAACCTTGAGCGCGGCAGGCAATTTGGAAAAGTCCCC
>JBPOFE010000119.1:0-11180 GCA_051252035.1 Sulfitobacter sp. | reverse complement strand
GGTCTTTCAGCTTCATGGTTCTTCCCTGCTTTTCATTGTTCCCAAATATGCCGGGGGTTTGGGGGCTGGCCCCCAATCTGTCAGCGATCAAACACAATCACATTGCGCCGCGCGGAGCCCGTCTTGGTATCTTCAATTGCTTCGTTGATCTGCTCCAATGACCAGCGCCCCGAGATAAGCTCATCGAGCCTAAGCCGACCCTGCTGATAAAGGTCGACCATCCATGGAATGTCGCGTGAAATCACCACATCACCCATTTTCGATCCCACCATGCCCTGGCCCATCGCGGCCAGCATCACGGGTTCATAGCGCGATTCTGCGCCGGAATGGGTCATGCCAACCATGATCACCTTGCCGCCCGCCGCCAGATATTTCGGCGCCTGATCATAGGCCGGGATGGCGCCAACCGTCACAATGGCCGCATCGGCCCCACGCCCCATCGCGTCAATCGCATCGCGCCAAGGTTTCTCTGCCGTTGCCAACACACCGTCTGTCGCCCCAAATTCCCGCGCGATGGCCAGTTTGTCTTCGCTCATATCCACCGCAACAATCCGCCGCGCGCCCGCGATCCGCGCGCCTTGGATTGCGTTCAGGCCAACGCCGCCCGCCCCGATCACCACAACATCTTGCCCGGCGCGCAGTCCGGCGGCATTGACCACCGCACCCACTCCCGTGATCACCCCGCAGGCGATCAGGCTGGCGGCGTCCTTGGGAATATCATGACTGATCTTCACCACCTGCGCTTGTTCAACAACAACCTTTTCCGCAAAGGCCCCCGATGCCATTGCCTGATGCAACTTCCCGCCGTCTGCCGTTTTCAACGGTCCAAAATCACCATCATAGGGTGTTTCACAGATCGTGGGTTTGCCGCTGGCACAATTGGGACAAGTGCCGCAGGCCCGGATCAGGG
This sequence comes from Sulfitobacter sp., assembly GCA_051252035.1. GTDB lineage: Bacteria > Pseudomonadota > Alphaproteobacteria > Rhodobacterales > Rhodobacteraceae > Sulfitobacter. Next base: position 10,270 of record JBPOFE010000119.1, on the reverse strand, counting down.
TCACAACCACACTGTCACCGATGCCGACGCCTTGCACACGTTCGCCCACCGCACTCACGCGACCCGCCGCTTCATGTCCATAGACCGCAGGCAGCGATCCTCCCCAAGCCCCTGACGCGTAGGTGATGTCGGAATGACAAATCGCCACCGCATCCAATGTCACCTCAACTTCGCTGCCAGCGGGCGCGCGCAACTGCACTTCCTCTATGACGAGCGGTGCGCCAAATTCATGGGCGACAGCGGCTTTGATTTTCTGCAAGGCGTATCCTCTCGTCGTGACGTATGTGACATCGTTTCAAACAAGGTGGCCCGTAAGCAAACCGCCTGCAAGCACCAACACGACGCCTCCAAGGTCAGATTACGCCATGCTACCCGCCGCCGGACGGCTCAAAAAGATGAACAGACCGATGATCGCGAGGCCCATTGCCAATAAAAACGGCGCGCCGGGAAGATATATCGGTGCGCCCGGACCGGTGAAATGTGCAAACGCCGCCGTCATTGCCATCGGTGAGGCGATCATCGCTAGTGCCACCGCCGAACTCAACGCACCTTGCAATTCGCCTTGGGCATTGGCGGCCACCTGCCGCGACATGATGCCTTGCAGCGCGGGAGGGATCACCCCGGCCAAGGCCGCCAGCGGGGTCAGGATCAGCGCCAATGTGCCGGATGTCACCACCGCGATCACACCAAAGGCCATAATGCTGAACAGATGCCCGGCAAATACGGTACCGCGTTCACCAAATTGGCGCAGCACCACACGGATCAGCCCCGCTTGCACAATCGCCATCATCACCCCGAACAGGCCCAGCGAATAACCAATCAGTGCAGGCGTCCAGCCATAACGCTCCTGCCCGAAATAGGCCCAGACCGATGGATAAACGGCAAAAGCCACGTGGTAGATGAAATAGACAATCAGCAGATGCCGGATGCCGGGCAATTTACCCAGTGCTTTGATAGCGCCCAAGGGATTTGCGCGTCGCCACTCAAATGCCCGGCGATTTTCCGGCGTCACGGTTTCTTTCAGCACAAACCAGCCCAGCGTCGCATTGCCAATCGCCAGTACCGTTGCCGCCCAGAACGGCGCACGGGTGCCGTATTCTGCCAGAACCCCGCCCATCAAGGGCCCCAGAACAAAGCCTATGCCAAAGCCTGCGCCGATCAGACCAAAGTTGGCGGCACGATCCTCGGGCTTTGAAATATCCGCGATATAGGCCGATGCTGTTGCATGCGTCGCCGCCGTTATTCCGCCAATCACCCGGCCAACCATCAATAACCAAATACTGCCCGCGATGGACATCAGGACATAGTCCGCCGCCATCACCACCAGCGCAAGCAACAGAACCGGACGGCGGCCAAATCGGTCTGACAACCCGCCCATCACGGGGCCAAACAGAAATTGCATCACCGCAAATGTGGTCGCCATCACCCCACCCCAAAGGGCGGCATGTGACAGATTGCCCCCATCCACCTCGCGGATCAGGTCGGGCATCACAGGGATGATCAAACCGATGCCCATGGCATCAATCATAATGGTGATAATGATGAATAGGACGGCTGGCTTCATCCGGGTCAGAGCGCCGCCGCACGGGTGGCAAAGGCCAGTGCGTCTGGGGCCGCTAATCCGGTCCCGGTGCCGGATGCAAAGACATCCGCTGCCAAGTCGGGATAATCCGCGCGGGCAAGTGTCTCAAGCGGTGTCTGTTTATCCAGCGCCTCCAGGCACAGCGCCTTGGTTACTTTTTGCGCCTCTGGACGTGGCATAAATTCGGCCAAAGCAAAGCTCAGCGCTTCAGCGTGAATCAACCCCATGTTGGCTTCCAGATTGCTCTGCATCCGCACGGGGCGCGGGGTGATGTGTTCAGCCAATGCCTTGGCATGAGACAAAGCTGCGGCAAGGCTCAGCGACAATTGCGGCACCACCATCCATTCGGCAAACCACGCAGCGCCATCGCGCTGATGTTGATGCACCGCCGCCGATTGCAGCGTGCTGCGCAGCCCGGTGAAATGTAGATGCAACGCCACAATCGCGGACGGGGCCACCGGGTTTTGTTTCTGTGGCATGGTTGATGACGCGCCTGCCACACCCAATGTCACCTCGCCCGTGTCGCTGCTGGTCAGCCCGATCAACGACTGCGCCATATGCGCCAATGCCGCAATCACTTGTCCCTGCCAATCTGCAATTCGCAAGAGCGGCGCACGGTCGGTGTGCCACGTGCGGCCCGGATCGTGCAGACCCAAAGCCAGTGCAAGTGCAGCGCGCGTTTCACACGCCTTCGGCCCGAGCGCCGACGCGGTCCCAGACGCGCCTGACAAAGACACCCAAAGGGACGACTTTCTTAAATTCTCTAACGTGTCCAACGCATCCAACAACGGCGCGCCCCACGCGGCAATAACCGCCCCCCATGTCGTTGGCGTCGCATGCTGGCCATAAGTCCGCGCGGGCATCGGCAAATGCGCGTGTTCCTTGGCGGCCTTGCCCAATGCACGCACCACCGCACGCAGATCATCCTCTGCCAGCACCAAAGCCTGCCGCAATCGCAGCATCAGCGCGGTGTCGATGATATCCTGGCTGGTCGCGCCCCAATGCACAAACTGCGCATGTTCCGGCGCTTTCATCTCGGCCCGGAAGGCGGCAACCAACCCTGGCACGGCCACCCCATTTTGCCCGGTCACTTGTGCAATCGCACCGGGGTCCACCTGTATTTCCATGCTGGCCCGGTGGATCGCCGCAGCACTCAATTCCGGGATCACGCCAAGGTTGCCCTGCACCTTGGCCAATGCCCCGAAGGACAGCAACATCGCGCGGATTGCGGCGCTGTCGGAAAACAACCGCCCCGCATCGCCGGTATTAAAAAGCTGCGCATAAAGCGGAGAGTCAAAGAGCGATGCAGCCATGTATTATTTACCCATTTCCGCAAAGGTCTGTTTTGCCAGTTTGATCGCATGGTTGGCCTTTGGCACCCCGCAATAAACCGCCACATGCTGAAACGCTTCCATAACGTCGCGTTCAGATGCGCCGGTATTTGCGCAGGCGCGCACGTGCATCGGGATTTCTTCGAAATTCCCCATCGCGGCCAATAATGCAAGTGTGATCATCGACCGCTCGCGACGGGTGATCGCATCCGAAGCCCAGACATTGCCCCAAGCGCCCTCCGTGATCAGCGTTTGAAATGGCACGTCACCATCGGTTTTTGTCGCCTCTGCCCGGTCGACATGCGCGTCGCCCAACACCTCGCGGCGCACCTTCATGCCTGTGTCATAGCGGTCAGACATGGCCGACCCCTTTGAGGAAATCACCCAACACCCGCGCGAATTCTTCGGGCTGTTCCACGCAGGGCAAATGCCCGGCCTTGCGGATCAGATGAAACTTGGATCCCGGTATCAGATCCGTGGTTTCACGCACCAGATCGGGCGGCGTTGACCCGTCATCAGCCCCTGCAATCCCCAGACAGGGCAGGCGCAGCGCGCTGGTGGTGGTGAAAAAATCCGTATGCGAAATGGCGGCGGAGCAGCCCGCATAGCCATCGGAGGGTTGGCGCACCAACATATTGCGCCAGAGCTCGATTTCAGTCGTGTCGCGGAAGCCTTGCGAAAACCAGCGCTCCATCACCGCATCCGCAATACTCTCAATTCCACCGGCTTCAACCGCGGCAATGCGATCGGCCCAGATCGCGCGATTGCCGATTTTTGTTGCGGTATTGGATAAAACCATTGCGCGGATCAGGTCCAACCGCTTGGTTGCCAAGCCCTGCGCAATCATCCCGCCAATCGACAGGCCGACAAAGACACAGTTCTTAACCTCAAGAAAATCCAATAGCTTCTCGGTATCGGTGATCAACGCGCCCATCGAATATGCACCGCTGGGACAGGTCGATAACCCATGCCCACGTTTGTCAAACCGGATGATCCGCAAACCGTCTGGCAGCAGCGGCAGGATCGGGTCCCAAAGTCGCATATCGGTGCCAAGCGAATTGGCAAACACCACGGGCGCGCCATTGTCGGGGCCATCCACGCGGTAATGCAAACGCACCTCGCCAGTATCAAAAAGCTGCATGTCTAGCCTCCCTTCAACTTGATCGTTGCCATGATTTGCCCGTGATCCGACGCCAATTTATTATACGGCGCCTCGGGGTGCGAGCCATCGGTCAGATGATCGTTCAGCACAGAAAAATATTCCATCTCACCGATATTCTTAGCATATTCCGGCAGGAAATGCCGCGACATTAGGATTTGGTCGATACTCTCATAGACCCCGCCAAAGGCGGACGTATACACCATGTCGCGCAGGGATTTGCGCACAAACAGCTTCTCCGCCGAGTGCAGACGTACGGATTCAATATCCTCCGTTATCTGAATATTCTCCGCATCCGAATACCTATCCCCGCGATGTTTCGCGTCATGGCGTAGCATCCATGCGTAGTTCTTGAACGGGGCTTCCCCGCTGATAATCTCGGAACTCACCGCATTCTCGCTGTCGTTAAAATCACCCAGCACCATCACCGGACGCCCCTCGCGCAATTCAGCAATGATCGCGCCGCGCAGCACCCAAGCCTCTGCCATCCGGCGCATCGCGGCGCGCGCGGCGCCCAAGGCACGGCCCACAGGATCGTAGTTGGTCAGGTCCGCCTCAACCGGAAACTCAGCGCCCTCGGCACGGATAAATTCGCCCAGTTTTGATTTCAGGTGACAGTTAAAAACCGTGATCACCTGCCCAACCACGGGAATGCGACATTTCAAAATGGGCCGCGAAAGTTTGTGGATGCTGTAATGCCCGCCCTCATCGCCGCCAAAGGTCTGGAACGGGATGTCCAACGGTTCCGGCAACACCTGAATGATCTGCGGCTCCTCGGCAAAGCCCAGCCGTGATAGCACCGCCAGACCGGGGCGGCGCTGGCCGGGGTCACCGTCATGAATATTGGGGGCCACGGCCAAGGCGGCGCTGCCATAATCGGTATAGGCCAGCCGATCAAAAATTGCGCGGTGGCGATAGCGTTTGTCCTGACCGGGCAAGGCGGCGTCATTGTTTGCCGTGCCAATCGCATCCGCCCGCGCAATCGTATCGCGCAGGGATGGTTCATCGAACACTTCCTGAAAGCCGATGATATCCGCGTTCAACGACACCAGTTGATCGGCCAGCCAATCCTCTTTCCACGCGTATTCTTCGGGGGTGTAGGATTGGAATTTGTAATATTCCTGATCCGGCCCGATCAGGTTTTTCACGTTAAAGCTGGCTATGGTGAATTGGCTCATGTCAGGGTCTCCAAAGCGCGGGTAAACATATCTGCATCGACATTGCCGCCCGAAATTGTGACGATCACATCGTCGCCTTCGATCTCATCTTTGCGAAATATCGCGGCGGCAAGCGCGGCGGCGCCGCCCGGCTCTGCAACCACCTTGAGGCGGTTAAAGGCATGGGCCATCGCCTGTAATGCCTCATTATCGCTGATCACCAAGCCGGAGCCAACAAGGCGTTTGAGAATAGGAAAGGTGATATCCCCCGGCTGCGGCGAGATGATCGCGTCACAGATCGACCCGGTCATTTGATTGTTCCGCTCAATGCCACCCGACCGCAGGGAACGCGCCACATCATCAAAACCTTCGGGTTCCGCCGGACGCACGTGCAATCCCGGTGCGTCCGCCTCAAGCGCAAGGGCGATACCGGAGGTCAAACCACCACCACCACAACAGACAATCACTTGCGCCTCCGTGACCCCAAGGGCGGCGGCTTGTTCGGCAATTTCCAATCCGACGCTGCCCTGTCCGGCAATCACCTGAGGCTCATCATAGGGGCGGATCAGGGTCAGACCGCGCTCAGCGCCGATCCGGGAACCGATCTCATCACGGTCTTCGGTCGCACGGTCATACAGCACCACCTCAGCGCCATAGGCGCGGGTATTGTCGATCTTTAGTTTTGGGCTGTCGGCAGGCATCACAATCACCGAAGCCACGCCATGTAGCTTGGCCGCCAAGGCCACGCCCTGCGCATGGTTGCCGCTGGAAAACGCGATCACGCCCTTGGCCCGCGTATCAGAGTCCAGCGCGGACAACGCTGACCACGCGCCGCGAAACTTGAAACTACCGGTGTGTTGCAGGCATTCGGGTTTCACCCAGACCCGCCGCCCGGCGATCTCATCCAGAAACGACGAATTGAGCAAGGGCGTGCGCCGCACATGCCCCTCAAGGCGCGCATTTGCCGCGCGGATCATCTCGATATTCATGTCATTTGTCCGATCCATGTGTGCAATGCTGCGACCGCTTCGGGTTCATCCAGAAACGGGATATGCCCGCGCCCCGGCACCACTGCCGCAATCATATCAGGGCGGCGTGCTTGCATTTCGTTCAGCGTCGCATCGCTTAGCAAATTGGAATTTGCCCCACGAATACTGGCCAACGGCATCCCTGCCATCGCATCAAAGAACGGCCACAAATCCGGGGCTGCCTGTGCGCCAGCCGCCTCAACTGCGTCGCGCAGATGTGGGTCATAGGTAATTTCCAGCCCGGTCTTAGTTTGCGTATAATGCTTACGTGCTTCTTCCATCCACCGGCTGTCCGGCACACCCTCAAATTCCGGGAACACTCGTGGCATCGCGGCAGCGGCCTCTGCATGGGTTTTCGCCGCCGGATTGCGGCCCAGATAGCCCATGATGAACGCCAGTCCCTCGGGGTCAATGAACGGCCCGATATCATTCAGCGCCACACCCAAAAGCCGTTCCCGCGCGCCCATGGCCAGACCCATCGCGTTCAGACCACCACGCGAGGTGCCAAGCACCGCAACCTTGTCCAACCCCAGATGCGCCAGCAACTCCAGCACATCGCGGCATTCAACGGGCAGCGTGTAATTCTGCCAGTCAGGATCAAAATCCGATTTCCCGCGCCCGCGATAATCCAGCTTGATCAACCGATTACCTTCCAGATGCGGTGTGACATAATCGAAATCTGCCGTGGTTCGCGTCAGCCCGGCAAGACACAGGATCGGCAGGCCAGTACCCTCATCCGTGTAATACAGTGACAGCCCGTCAGATGTTTTGAACGTCGCCATCACACACCAGCCAATTTGGAAATACCCGTTAAATCTTGCAACACATGCGCAGGCGTCCACGGAAGTCGGTCCATCGGCTCATTGCCCCGGTTCACCCATGCGGTCGTGAACCCGTATCCCGTGGCCGCTGCCGCATCCCAGCCGTTCGAGGACACAAACAACACCTGATCCTTGGCACAGCCGAAATGCGTGCCTACAAGATCATAGACCGACGCGTCCGGCTTAAAGATACCGACGCTTTCCACGGACAAGGACACGTCCAACACATCCTCAATTCCCGCCGACTTTACCGCCCCGTCCAACATGTCCGGCGATCCGTTCGACAGGATCGCCGTATTCAATCCGGCGGTTTTCAACGCGGCTAACATCCCCGGCACCTCCCGGTACGCCTGCAATTCCCAATAGAGGGCCAGCAACCGTTCACGCAGCGCCGCATCACCGTCATGCCCGGTCTTTTCCAGCGCCCAATCCAAGCCATCCTGCGTCACGGTCCAGAAATCCGTATGTGCGCCTGTCACCGCGCGCAGCCATGAATATTGCAACTGCTTGAGCCGCCAGTGTTCCGCCACCTGTGGCCAGTCATCTTTGATCGCGGCAAAATCCGGCTCGTCCGCAGCCTGACGTGCGGCGGCGGCGACGTCGAACAACGTGCCATAGGCATCAAAGACGCAGGTAGTGATCGGCATGGGCATTCTCCAAAACGGCTGCGCACAGACTTGCATGGCAGGGACGGGCCGAAAAGCCGGAAATGCACTGCCCAGCCACGGGGGTTTACTCTTGGCGCTTGCCCTGACAGGTTGCGCCGGAATTTGGAGCACCCGTGCAGATACGCGGCCTCCGCCTCTCATATCCCCAAATAACAGGAGTTTCTCATGGCTGAGGTCAAATCAGGCGATAAAGTTGCAATTCACTATACCGGTACGCTGCTCGATGGCACCACGTTCGACAGTTCCGAAGGCCGCGACCCACTGGAGTTCGAAGTTGGATCAGGCCAGATCATTCCCGGTCTCGATGTGGCATTGCCGGGCATGGAAGTCGGCGACAAAAAGGTTGTCAAGATTGCCTGCGCCGATGCCTATGGCCCACTGAACCCAGAAATGCGTCAGGCGGTTCCCCGCGAAGGTATCCCCGCTGATATCCCGCTTGAGGTTGGCACGCAGTTGCAGATGCAAACACCCGATGGCCAAGCCATGCCCGTGATGGTTGTTGAAGTGGATGAGGCAACCGTGACACTGGATGCCAATCACCCGTTGGCGGGCAAGGACCTGCAGTTCGATATTGAACTGGTCAAAATCGACTAAATATCAGACGGGCATCCGCTGTTAGTAGGACTTTCCCTGGGCCGCCAATGCGCGGCCCAATTCTCTGGCCAATGCTTGCGGATCAAGGGTTTGATCTTGCCTTGGATCTTCAGTGCCCAATCGGTTCACTTTGACAACACTTTTGGGCATCGCCGAGCGTTCAGGTGCAAGAGCTACAGTTTGCGCAGGTTGCGCCGTTTGCGCAGGTTGTTGGCGTCCTGCCATCCGCATCACCGCATCCATGCCAGCTGTGGCAATCATCTGGCGCAACTGCGGTTCTGACCGCAATATCGCCCCGATGGTGATCATCAGCGCCAGACCCACGATCCGCGCCCAGAAAAACGCCCGCCGTGATCTGTCACGTCGCGATTGCAACACTTCGTTTTGATAGATTTCCTTGAAGCCAACTTGGCTGTCGCGTGAGGTCTGCACAGACATCGCGTTAACGCTCTTTCACGATGATCGTCCCACCAAATTTGTTCATCGCTTCATTGCCGGATTTGTTGAATATCGTGTGCATCATGATCCCGCTGGTCAGCAGCAATATCACCGAGACCGTGCGCGTCATAATCACGTAGCGGCGCGCATGGGACCAGCGCGCGTGCATGTTTTCGCTGTGTTGTGTTTCACTAATGCTCATTTCGTTTGTTTTATCGGCAAACTGGGCATTTACAGGGCAGCGCTAAGGCAAACTAAAGAATTCGCGAAAAAAGTGTATTGGGGCGGCAAAAACTTGAAACCGCTTGTTCCCCCTCGCGGACCGCACGCGATGTCGCTATGCACGGGGCCATGGAAAGCACCCAAACCTTTGAGATTTTTCTGGTCTGCGCGCCGGGACTGGAACCCGTTTTGTGCGAAGAGGCCGAACAGCTGGGCTTTGCCAGTCCCGTGATCAGCCCCGGTGGCGTCACGGTGCAAGGCGGCTGGGCTGAAGTCTGGCGCGCCAACTTGGAATTGCGAGGCGCAGCCCGGGTGTTGGCTCGTATCGGTTCCTTCATGGCGTTCCATCTGGCGCAACTGGACAAACGCAGCCGCAAGTTTCCTTGGGGCGATATTTTGCGCGCTGATGTGCCGGTTAAGGTGCAGGTAAGCTGCAAAGCCTCCAAAATCTACCACGCCGGGGCAGCGACCCAGCGGATTGTCACGGCCTTGACTGAAAGCCACGGGATCACCGTGTCCCCCGACGCCGAAATGACCCTCAAGGTACGTATCAACGACAATCAGGTCACGATCAGCATTGATACAAGCGGCGAGGCTCTGCACAAGCGCGGCCATAAAGAGGCGGTGGGCAAGGCACCCATGCGCGAGAATCTCGCGGCGATGTTCCTGCGCCAATGTGGATACGATGGGGTTGAGCCGGTGCTTGATCCCATGTGCGGCTCCGGCACGTTTTTGATTGAGGCGGCAGAGATTGCGGCGGGCTTGCAACCGGGCCGTTCAAGGGATTTCGCGTTTGAGCAATTGGCTAGCTTCGACGCCGAGGCGTTCGCCGCCATGCGCCGCACTGAGCCTGCCACCCTCACGCAGAGGTTTTTCGGATCAGATCGCGACGCGGGCGCCATTCGCATGAGCACCGCCAATGCCGCGCGGGCAGGGGTCGGGGATGCCATTGCATTCGCGTGCCACGGCGCGGGCGAGGTCACGCCACCCGATGGTCCACCCGGCCTAGTGATTGTGAACCCGCCATACGGCGGCCGGATCGGCAATAAAAAACTGCTCTACCCGCTCTATGGCACTTTGGGTCAGACGTTGCTGGAGCGTTTCAAAGGCTGGCGCGTCGGGCTGGTGACGTCAGAGCCGCCCTTGGCAAAAGCCACCGGGCTGCCGTGGAAACCGTTGGGGCCAGCGGTGGCGCACGGCGGGATGAAGGTGTGGCTGTGGCAGACGGGGCGGTTGCGGTGAGAGCTTGCGCCCGATGGCTGAATTGCGG
>JBPOFE010000118.1:0-11400 GCA_051252035.1 Sulfitobacter sp. | reverse complement strand
GAATGGTTCAATTCAATGCCTGCCGATATTCAGGAAGCCATCGAATTTGCGTCTGAAATCACGGCGCAGATGAATCTGGCCAAAGTGCCGTCTGCACGTAACTATGCGATGGCTGAGCTGCGCAAGTCTGGTGTTGAATTCCATTCCTTGTCCGATGATCAGTTGGGCGAATGGAAAGAAGCGGGCGGGTTTCAGCGTTCTGAATGGGATGAGTTCAAGCTGGAACTGGCCGGAAACATGGACACCTTTGCCAAACTCGAAGAGGCAGCAGGCACCATGGGTCGCTACTACGTTCACGACGCGTAACCAGTATCGGCGAGCGCCGTATCGCGCGCTCGCCACCCTTTTGGACTGCTGAATTACTCAAGATCGTTTTCCCGCGCGCAGCGCATTTCAGCCGCGCCCATCAAGAGGTGATCCCCTTGTCGTTTCTGCACAGATTGAATCGTGACGCTGAACGCTGGGCCTTGCTGGCCTTTTACGTGATGTTGGTTCTGACCATGGCGGTCGAAGTTCTGCGACGTGAGATATTCTCGTATTCGTCTATCTGGGGCGAAGAGATCGTGCGGTACTCATTCATCTATCTGGCGTGGATCGGGGCCGCCGCTGCGGTCAAGCAACGCGCCCATATCCGCATAGACGTGGTGCTGCATTATCTGGGGCCACGGGTAAAGGCGTTGTTTTATATCTTTGGTGATGTGGTGATGTTCGGGGTCGCTTTGATTGCCCTCTACTGGTCGTTTGAAACGGTTCTGGTCTCTGCCAAGTTCGGTTCGGTCAGCCACGGTTTACGCATCTCAATGGTGTGGTTCCTGATGGCGGTGCCTGTTGGCTTTGGCCTGATGGTACTGCGCCTGATCCAGTCTTTCCTGCGCGACCTGCGCAGCCTTCGTGACGGCACACCCGTCTATGAAGGCGACAAAATGTTTGATTGAGGAATAGCAAAATGCTTTGGAACACACTCAATCAAACCGTCGAACTGGGCTGGGATTTTTACCTGCCCGTTATTCTCTTTGTCGCACTTTGCGCCATGGCGGTCCCGGTCTGGGCTTCCATCGGGGTGGCCGCGATCACCATGTTGATGATGTCGGGCGACCTGCCCTTGGCGCTGGTCGGCGAAAGCCTGTTTGACGGTATCGACGCCTTTGCGCTGACGGCGGTGCCGCTGTTCATTCTGACGGGTGACGTGTTGGTCCGCACCGGGCTGTCGCGCAAATTTCTCGATGTGGCCGAGGCGGTGACACAATTTGCCAAAGGCGGCTTTGGCTCGGCAACAGTGCTGGTCTGCGGCATGTTTGCGGCAATCTCTGGATCAGACGCAGCGGGGGCGGCGGCGGTGGGTCGCATGACCATCGACCGTTTGGTCGAATCTGGCTACCCGCGGCCCTATGCCTGCGCCTTGGTGGCGGCGGGTGCCTGTACCGGGATCCTGATCCCGCCGTCAATCGCCTATATTATCATTGGGCTTGTGCTTGGTATATCCGCCTCAACGCTATTCCTTGCTGCGCTCATTCCGGGTATTGCGATCCTTGTTTCGATCCTTGTCACTAACATCGTGGTGAATCGCATCTATGGTTACGAGGGCGGCGGCAATATCTCGTTTTCTGAGTATATTTCGAAGCTGGGTATCTCACTTAAATCCGGTTGGTACGCATTCATCGTGCCCGGCATTATCTTTTACGGTATCTTCTCTGGCCGCCTGACGCCGACCGAGGCCGGGGCCACCGCCGTGATCGTGACCATCATCATCGGCTTTATCTTGGGCACGCTCAAACTTAGCGATTTTCCTGCGATGTTGGTCAGTTCGGCCAAAGTCAACGGCGTTATCTTACCGATCATTGCTTTCTCGCTGCCGCTGGCTCAGGCATTGGCGATCATGGGCGTGCCGCAAGGATTTGTGGCTTCGGTGACATCCCTGACGGAAGATCCGACAATGTTGATCCTATTGATGGTTTTCATATTGATCGCGGCGGGTTGCGTGATGGAAACAACACCCAATATTGTGATCCTTGCACCGATCCTGAAGCCGCTTGCGGATAACATTGGCATGAATGAAATTCAGTTCTGTATTATGATGATTTCTGCATTGGGTGTCGGGTTCATTACCCCACCACTTGGGCTAAACCTCTTTGTGGTCAGCAGTATCACCGGCGAGTCGATCCTCAAAATTGCTGCCCGTGCGGTTCCCTTTGTCTTCTTTATGCTTATCGTCGTGCTGATGATTGCATACATCCCGGCGATTTCGACATCGCTGCTTCCCGATATCTTCAAATAGGATTGATCCAAATGGCGCGTGAATACCTTAAGAAAGCAACGCTGACATCGACATCTGATGCGTCTGATGTCCATGACACAGTGGTTGCGATTCTGTCAGATATCGAAGCGGGCGGCGATGAGGCGGCGCGCGAATATGCCCGCAAATTCGACAAATACGATGGCAACATCATCTTGACCGCCGAAGAGATTGAGGCCGCAAGCGCCTTGGTGCCAGATAAGCTCAAGGATGATATCAAATTCGCCCATGACAACGTACGCCGCTTTGCCGAGGCGCAAAAGGCGACCGTCAGCAATGTTGAGGTCGAAATTCAGCCCGGTTTAATTGCGGGTCAAAAAGCGATTCCCGTGGATGCGGCGGGCTGTTATGTGCCCGGCGGGCGCTATAGCCACATTGCCAGCGCAATTATGACGGTCACAACCGCCAAAGTTGCGGGCTGCCAGCACATCACCGCCACCTCACCGCCACGCCCCGGTGTTGGTGTGGCCCCGGCTATCATTTATGCGGCGCACATCTGTGGTGCGGACAAGATCATGGCGCTGGGTGGCGTACAGGGGGTGGCGGCGATGACCTATGGATTGTTCGGCCTGCCCAAGGCCAACATTCTGGTCGGTCCCGGCAACCAATTCGTGGCCGAAGCCAAGCGTATTCTGTTTGGCAAAGTTGGCATTGACATGATTGCAGGCCCAACTGACAGCCTCGTGTTGGCGGATGCCAGTGCAGATCCGATGATCGCCGCCGTTGATTTGGTGTCTCAGGCCGAGCATGGCTATAATTCGCCCGTGTGGTTGGTCACAGACAGCCGCAAAGTGGCCGAAGAGGTCATGCGGATCGTACCGGAGCTCATTGAGGACCTGCCGCAAGTAAACCGCGACAACGCCTTTGCCGCATGGCGTGATTATGCCGAAGTTATCCTGTGTGCCGATCGCGAGGAAATGGCGGCAACATCAGATGAGTATGCACCCGAACACCTGACCGTGCAGGCCGAGGATCTGGATTGGTGGCTGGACCGCCTCAGTTGCTATGGCTCATTGTTTCTGGGCGAGGAAACCACCGTGTCTTATGGCGACAAAGCCAGCGGCACCAACCACGTGCTGCCGACCTCGGGGGCTGCGGGATATACGGGTGGCCTTTCCGTGCACAAATACATGAAAATCGTCACATGGCAGCGCTCAACCCGTGAAGGGTCCAAGCGCGTGGCCGAGGCGACCGCACGCATTTCACGGCTTGAAGGTATGGAAGGTCATGCCCGCGCCGCTGATGTGCGGCTGGCTAAATACTTCCCCGATGAGACCTTTGATCTGACTGCGGAAGAGTAGGAAAATGTTTGATCTGACAGGCAAAGTCGCCTGCGTGACCGGGGCCAGCGCGGGCCTTGGGCAGCGTGCGGCGATTGCGCTGGCTGCTGCTGGTGCCAAGGTAGTTGGCGTGGCGCGCCGTGCCGATGCGCTGGCCGATTGGGCGCGTGCCACCGGGCAAAATGCTGCGCCCGTTGCGGCTGATTTGTCTGACCGTGAACAGATTAAAGAGATTGCCGCGCAAATTGCCTATCCCTTTGGCGCACCTGATATTGTGGTCCATGCCGCGGGAATCAACACCCGCGAAGTTGCCGATGATGTGACATATGAAGGATGGCACATCACCATGAACCTAAACCTTGCCGCACCGTTTTTCCTGACCCAAGCCCTTGTACCTGCGATGAAATCAAAGGGCTGGGGCAGGGTGGTGAACTTCGCTTCTCTGCAAACCACCCGTGCGTTCCCCGGCGGCATCGCCTATGGTGCGTCCAAGGCGGGCATTGGGCAATTGACCCGCGCCATGGCTGAAGCGTGGTCAAAACATGGGATTAACGCCAATGCAATTGGGCCGGGATTCTTTCCAACCGAGCTGACAGGCCCGGTGTTTGCCGACCCGGAACGCGCCGCGCGCAATGCTGCGCAGACCTGTATCGGGCGCAATGGCGCGCTTGAAGACATCGACGGACCGCTGCTTTTTTTATGCTCAGACGCCAGTGCTTATGTCACCGGGCAGGTGCTAATGGTTGACGGGGGGTACACGGCAAAATGAAGGCACTGATTTACGACGGCCCCGAGCAGTTGGGTTTTCGCGAGGTGACTGATCCTGTCGCGGCCCCCGGCCAGCAATTGATCAAGGTGATGTCGGTCGGTATTTGTGGCTCTGACATGCACGCCTATTTGGGCCATGACAGCCGCCGTCCTGCGCCGCTGATCTTGGGCCATGAAGCTGCTGGGGTCGTTGTTGGCGGGGCACGTGAGGGCGAACGCGTTACGATTAACCCATTGGTATCCTGCGGGGAATGTGCGGCCTGTGGTGTCGGGAAGGACAACCTGTGCCCTGAACGTATGATCATTTCCATGCCTCCGCGTGAAGGGGCTTTTGCCCAATACGTGACGATGCGCGATGAAAATCTGGTGACAGTTCCCGATCAGGTGACCCTTGATCAGGCGTCCTTAGCTGAACCCATCGCCTGTGGTTGGCACACCGTGCGGTTGGCGCGTGAGACCTTAAACGCGGCTGCGCACAAGGCACTGGTGATTGGTGGCGGCGCGATCGGTCTGGGCGCGGCGCTGTCGCTTAAGGCACAAGGTGTCGCGGATGTGACCATTGTGGAACCAAACCCGTTGCGCCGTAAAACCTTAATCCAAAAATGCGGCCAAACCGCCGTAGCGCCGGAGGGTTTGGCCAAGGACGCGATGTTTGATCTGGTGATTGATGGCGTTGGCTATGCCGCGACCCGCGAAACCGCTTCGGCCCATGCCCGCCCCGGCGGCGTGATCGGACATATCGGTCTGGGCGAGGATGAGGGCGGTCTTGATATTCGCCGTATGACTTTGCAGGAAATCACTTTTATTGGAACTTACACGTATACCGCTCAAGATTTTCGTGACACGGCACAGGCGATATTCGATGGTGTTCTTGGTCCGCTTGATTGGACCGAGACCCGCCCGTTATCGCAAGGCCCAGCTGCATTCGCTGACATCCGTGCCGGACGCACATCGGCCCCCAAGATCGTTCTACATCCACACCCCTGAAACCACCCGCGCTGCAAACGCGCGCCCAAAGGAGAGACAACAACGTGTCCATTAGCAAAAAGATCGTTGATGATTTTGTCGCCAACGACGTCTCGTTCATTACAACTGTGCCCTGCAAACAGCTGGCCGGTGTGATCGAGGAGGTCGAAGCCCGGCCGGAAATCCATCACGTGCCATCCAACAAAGAAGACGAAGGCATGGGGCTTTGTGCCGGTGCCTTTATGGGCGGCAAGCGCCCGGCAATCATCATGCAGAACACCGCCATCGGTGTGACATTGAACACGCTGGCGACGCTGACGCAGTTTTATCGCATGCCCTTGCCGATGTTGATCAGCTACCGCGGTGAGTTGCGTGAACCTGTGGCCTGTCAGGTCGAAATGGCCGTGCATACCAAGGCGCTTTTGGCGCAGTTTCTGATCCCGACCTACCACTTCCACAAAGAATCAGATGCGGACGAATTGGACGCAATCCTGAAATACACTTTTATGGCTAACAAACCTGTCGCGATCCTGACGGACGCGTCTTTCTGGGGAGGCTACGGCGACCAATGATCAGATCCGAAATCCTGCGCGAGATCGCGCCCATCCTGAACCCGCACCTTGTCGTTTGTAACATCGGGCTTCCTTCACAGGAATTGCATATGATCGACGACAACGAGCGTAACTTTTACATGCTCGGCACCATGGGCCTGTCGTCCTCCATCGGTTTTGGTCTTGCGATGGCCCAAGACAAAACAGTCATTTCAATTGATGGAGACGGGTCTGTTTTGACCAACCTTGGTACGCTGCCGACAATCGCAAATAACGTCGCGGATAACTTTATCCTGTTGATCATCGACAACGGGTCTTATGGCTCAACCGGCGATCAGCCGACATATGCGGGCAAGAAAACCAAGCTCGAAAATGTTGCGACCGCCTGTGGTTGCGAGAACGTTGTCGTGTGTCAGGACGTCGACACAGGCAAAGCCCTACAAGCCGCCATCGACAGCAAAAAGATGACAATCATCGTGTCCAAGTGCGACAGCGGCAACATCAAACTGCCAGTGATCACCATGGACCCGGTTGTAATCCGTGATCGGTTTATGAAGGCTGTGGCCAGCTAAATGGGCGCAAACATCCACTCAAGCGCCGACGCCCGCCGCATCGCGCGGCGACGTCTGCCTTGGATGGTGTTTGATTATATCGACGGTGCCGCTGGTACTGAGACTGGAGCCGCGCGTAACCGTGCGGCCTTTGACGCTTTGGAATTTCGTCCGCGTGTTTTGCGTGATGTCAGCAGACGTGACCTGTCGGTGCCGCTGTTTAATGGCACCGCCGGCGCGCCCTTTGGCATCAGCCCGATGGGCATGTGCAACCTTGCGGGGCCGGGTGCCGACCTGATGTTGGCGCGATTGGCCGCGCGTGAAAACGTGCCGCTGGGTGTGTCGACTGTGGCGTCCACCGCAATGGAACCTTTGATTGAGGCCGCCAATGGCAACGCGTGGTTCCAGCTTTATTTTAGCGGCGATGGGGCAGGGACGTTCAAACTTGTCGAACGCGCGAAAGCTGCCGGATATAAAACCATTATCCTGACAGTGGATGTGCCAGAAGTGGGCCGTCGTCCGCGCGAGTTGCGCCATGGCTTTACCATGCCGTTCAAGATCGGACCGAAGCAGTTTATCGACTTTGCACTGCATCCGCAGTGGTCCCTGAGCGCGTTGTTCAAAGGCCGTCCACAGATGGCGAATTTTGAGATGCCGGGATTTACTTTCGATCGCACAGAAAGCCGTGCCAAGGCCGATTGGGACACGCTCAAGCGTTTGCGCGACATGTGGCCGGGCAATCTGGTGGTCAAAGGCGTTTTGGATGCCGAGGATGCGGTCGCTTTGCGTGATGCGGGCGTTGATGCGGTGCAAGTCTCAAGCCACGGCGCGCGGCAATTGGAAAGCGCACCTGCGCCGATCCAGATGTTGAAAGAGATACGCGCGGCGGTTGGCCCCGACTATCCGCTGTTCTTTGATACCGGGTTACGGTCTGGCGAGGACGTGATCAAAGCCTATGCCCAAGGCGCGAATTTCACGTTTCTGGGCCGGATCATGCAGTTTGCCATTGCTGCGGGCGGCGAGGAAGGGTTGCAGCGACTATGGGAGGTGTTGTGCGATGAGACCAGCATCACAATGGCGCAGATCGGCACCACGTCGCTTTCACCTGATGCCCTCGAAGGCGCGTTACGCGATTAATCCGCGTCGTTATTGTCGTCGTCCGGCACCGCATCATCATCCAGCAATATCCGCCACGCCGCCCCATCCATATCGTCATATTGGTCGGCGCGCAGGCTCCACAAAAACGCGACAAGGCCAACCCCGCCAAGGATCAGTGAGACCGGGATCAGGATGACCAGAATGTTCATTTGCGGGCACCCAAAGTCAGCCGCATCGCGTTGAGCAATACGGTGATCGAAGAGGTCGACATAAAGATTGCCGCCAGCAACGGCGTGACAAAACCTGCCATCGCGAATGGGATTACCAGCATGTTATATCCGGCGGCGATTGCGAAATTTTCGAGGATGCGGGATTTGGCCTGCTTCGCGGTGCTGATCAACTCGGGCAGCGCCGCCATGCTTTGTCCCAACATCACCACATCAGACGCCGCGCGGGCGGCATCAACTGCGGAGGCGGGTGAAACGGAGGCATGCGCCGCCGCCAGTGCGCCCGTGTCATTCAACCCATCACCCATCATCAGCACATGACGGCCCTCGGCGGCCAGCGCGTTCAGATAGGCCACCTTGTCCTCGGGGCGCTGCGCTGCATGCCAGTTGGGAATGTTCAATTCCTTCGCAAGGGCGCGTGTCGGTGCCGCGCCGTCGCCAGATATCAGATGCACCTGTTGTCCACTTTCGACAAGCGCTTTGATCGCCTCGCCAGCCCCGTCACGCAGCCGCGCCACAAGCGGCAAGAACACCGGATCAGCCGCGCCAATCCGCAGCCATGCCCCATGTTGATCATTGGCCTGCGCGCCCACAAATGCAGCGGACCCAAGCCGGACATCCTGTTCCTGCCACTGACCCGCTACCCCGTTGGCGGGGTGTTCCGTGATCTGTGAAACTTGTGCGGGCGTGTCCTCGACCAGCCCAAGTGCAATGGCGCGGGACACCGGATGGCTTGAACCCTGCGCAAGCGACAATGCAATGCCGCGCTGAGCATCGCTGAGCGCGGCGGCGGCACCGATCTCCAACTGGCCTTCGGTCAACGTTCCGGTCTTGTCAAAAACCACCGTGTCCGTCTTGGCAATCCGCTCCAGCGCGGTGCCGTCCTTGACCAGCAATCCACGCCGAAATAGCCGCCCCGCCGCCGCCGTCGATACCGCAGGTACAGCCAGCCCCAGCGCGCAAGGACAGGTGATGATCAGAACTGCAATGGCGATATTTAACGCCACCCGTGCATCTCCACCAATAACGAACCACCCCACAAAGGTCACAAACGCCAGCAAATGCACCGCAGGCGCATAGATCGCTGCTGCGCGGTCGGCGAGGGCTGTGTAGCGGTTGCGCGCGGATTCCGCCGCATCAATCATCGTCACCATGCGCCGCAAGGTCGTGTCATTGCCAACCGCCGTGGCGCGCAGGGTCAAAGGCCCGGTCAGGTTGACTTCACCCGCGCTCAACTGAGTGCCAACCGTTGCCTTAACAGGCAGGCTTTCCCCGGTCAGCATTGCCCGATCAATATCGCTGGCCCCGTCTGTGACCATGCCATCCACGGGAATACGGCCACCGGGTAGCACCACAATCAGATCGCCAATCGCGGCCTGCGCCAGATTGATCACTTCGCGGCCTTGATCCGTCAACCGGGTGATGCGTGGGACTTCGAGCGCAGCGAGTTCAGTGGCTGCAGACCGTGCCGAACTGCGGCAGCGGTGATCCAAATAGCGCCCCACCAGCAGGAAAAACGTCAGGGAAAGCGCGGCGTCAAAATACGCATCTGCACCGCCCGCGGCGGTCTCGTAAAGTGACATTCCGGTGGCGAGGATCAGCGCCAATGAAATTGGCACATCCATGTTCAATCGCCCCACACGCAGCGCTTGCCAGCCATGGCGGAAAAACGGCTGTGCGGCATATCCAATTGCGGGCAGGGTGATTGCGGCAGACAGCCAATGAAACAGCGTGCGCGTGGCTTCACCAGCCCCGGACCATACTGCGACGGACATCAGCATCACGTTCATCATCGCAAACCCGGCGATGGCGATCCGCAACAGCAATGCGCGGCCTTGGGTGTCCGAAGTCGGGCCAAGGGCGGCACTGTCCAGCAGGTTGGCCTGAATGCCCAAACTGCCCAAATGATCAATCAGCGCCTCAGGCTCGGTGCCCGGCGTGACGGTGATCGTCGCCTGCTTGCGGTTCAGGTTCACCCGAGCTCGGCGCACGTCATCACGGCCCAACAAGCCGCGCTCGACCGTGGCGATGCAGCCTGCACAGTGGATCGCGGGCAGGGACAGAAAGATTGTATCACCCGCCGCCGTGCCTTGTTTCACAGCACCTGTAGGCGGTCCCACAACACAGGCCGGGCAGGCGGTAATGGAGGGGCGTTCCGCGAGCGTCATTACGATCCCTTGATCTGCATTGGAATGCGCCGCCGAAACGCCGTCCCATCCGCAGCGGTTAGCTCCAGCCACAATGTCCAATACCCCGGCATCACAGATACAGGCGCAGTCAGATCGGTGCCGTCCCATTCAAACGCGGGTGTGATGTCATCATTTACATGGGTGGCACGGCCCAGCGTTGCATTGACGATGTGAGGCTGCACAGGTGTGCCAGAACCATCAACGATTGTCAGGTGCAGCAGACCATCTGTGACCGATGCGCCAACGTCCCAGCCTAAACCATCTTGAGCCGCACGATCGGCGTCAAACTGCTGGCTGGAGACATAGGAGTTTTTAGTCACCAAGCCCGGAAACGTGGCAACGGCATTATACGCCAGCGTTAGGTTCACGCCGATGATTACCGCAAAGGCCCCGACGAACATCGCAAAAACATGCCATCCTGTGAGTGTGCGCTTCATTGACTGCCCTTTCCGTTAAACACCGTGGCCACACTGGCGCGTGTGTCGGCGGCCGTATCTTCGACCCATATTCGCAGGTCAGTGCGGTCCGCCAGCGCAGCGGGGTCATTGCGCCCGGCGGTGACATAGACCCGCTGCAGGAACGTGGCATCCGCAGGCACAATGACGTTCAAACCACTTTCGCCTTGCAGCTCCATATCTAGTGCTTCATCCGATGTCACCGACAGGCTAAATGCGCGGTCTTCGCCAGATTTGTTGCGCAGCCGCACGTCGTAGATATTGCGGATTGCCCCATCGCTTTGCATCACAAATGTCGGGTTGCGCACGGGCGATACAGTGAGTTCAATATCAGACCGCACGAACAACGCAAAGAGCAGGCCAAGGCCCACGGCGGACCATAGCACAGTATAGAGAATAGTCCGTGGTTTCAGGATATGTTGCCATACGGGGCGGGGCTTCCAAATATTTTTTTCCACACGCGTCAGGTCAGGCGGTGGGACGTCCTCAAGTGCCAGATAGTCGATCAAGCCACGTGGCTTGCCGATCTTATCCATCACATCATCACAAGCGTCGATGCACAGAGCGCAGGTGATACATTCCATCTGCTGTCCATCGCGAATGTCGATGCCCATCGGGCAGACGTTGACGCAGGCCATGCAGTCAATGCAATCACCTTGCGGAGCTACATCGGGCACACTTTCTTCTGCATAGGCGGTTGCCGTCCGCGAGGCCGCCGCAGCACGCGCGCCTTTGCGGTGTTTGCCGCGTGGCTCACCGCGCCAGTCGCGATAACCCACCGTCAACGTGCCCTCATCCATCATCGCGGCTTGAATACGCGGCCAGGGACACATGTAGATGCAGATTTGCTCACGCATGAATCCGCCAAAGATGAAGGTCGTCGCTGTCAGGATTGCAATGGACATATAGGCCACGGCAGGCGCGTTCAGCGTTACAAGATTGCGCGCAAGTGTCGGCGCATCGGTAAAGTAAAACACCCAAGCGCCGCCTGTTGCGATGGAGATCAACAACCAAATGCTCCA
>JBPOFE010000117.1:0-11423 GCA_051252035.1 Sulfitobacter sp. | reverse complement strand
ATATGGAGCCGAAAGAGCAGCGCAAAGTTGATACGTTCATTATGTTTGGCTTGGCCGCAGCACAGCAGGCGGTCGAGGATTCTGGTTGGCAGCCGACGGAGCGTGCCGATCTGGACCGCACCGGCGTGTTGATCGGATCGGGCATTGGTGGGTTGAATTCCATTGCCAACACCGCCGTGATGATGGCCGAAAAAGGCCCACGCCGGGTCAGCCCGTTCTTTGTACCCGGGGCGTTGATCAATCTGATCTCGGGTCAGGTGTCGATCAAATATGGGTTCCGCGGGCCAAACCATTCGGTCGTGACAGCTTGTTCAACGGGCGCGCATGCCATCGGCGATGCGTCACGCCTGATCATGTTTGGTGATGCTGACGTGATGATCGCGGGCGGTGCAGAGGCCGCTATTTGCGAGATTGGCATTGCCGGGTTTAACGCTTGTAAGGCCCTCAGCACCAAGCGTGGTGATGAGCCGACCAAGGCAAGTCGACCCTATGACGCGGACCGTGATGGCTTTGTCATGGGTGAGGGTGCGGGCATTGTCGTGCTGGAAGAATATGAGCACGCCAAGGCGCGCGGGGCCAAGATTTATGCCGAGGTCATCGGGTATGGCCTGTCAGGCGATGCCTATCACATCACAGCGCCTTCGTCGGATGGCGATGGGGCGGAACGGTCGATGCGGGCGGCATTGGGCCACGCGGGTCTTGAGCCAAAGGATATTGACTACATCAATGCGCATGGCACATCGACAATGGCCGATACCATTGAATTGGGCGCTGTCGAGCGGATGATGGGTGATGCGGCGGGCAAGGTGACGATGTCATCGACAAAGTCGGCTACCGGGCATTTGCTGGGCGCGGCAGGCGCGATTGAGGCGATATTCTCGATCCTCGCGATCCGTGATCAGGTGGCACCGCCGACCATTAATCTGGACAACCCGGCGGTTGAGACCAAAATCGATCTGGCCGCCAACAAGAAAGTGGAGCGCGAGATCAACGTCGCCCTGTCAAACTCGTTTGGCTTTGGCGGCACCAATGCCAGCGTGTTGTTCGGGAAAGTTAGCTGATGTGGCGTCATATTGCGTCAAATGCGGTGACATTTCTGATGGTTGGGCTGTTCTTGCTGGGCGGCGTGATCCTGTGGGGCAAATCGCAGTACACCGCTGAAGGGCCGCTGGAGCAGGCGATCTGTTTGCAGGTCGAGCGCGGGTCAAACATGCGCAAGGTCAGCCGCAAGCTGGAAGAACAGGGTGCGGTGACATCGGCGGCGATCTTTCGGATGGGTGCGGATTACACCGAAAAGACTGGTGATTTGAAAGCAGGTAGTTTTCTGGTGCAGCCCGGCACGTCGATGGCTGGCATTGTTGATGTTGTGACCAAGGGCGGGGCCAGCACCTGTGGCACCGAAGTGGTGTACCGGATTGGGATCAACCGGGTGTCTGTTCAGGTCAGAGAGCTGGACCCCACGAACAATCGGTTTGTGGAACGTGCTGAATTTACCCCCGGCGCGGATGATGTGCCGCAGGTCTATACAGAAACCAAAGAAAAACCGGATACGCGGTTTCGGATTGCGATGGCTGAGGGCGTGACCAGCTGGCAAGTGATCGAAGCGCTCAATGGTATTGAGGTACTGGAAGGATCGGTGGCTGAGGTTCCGGCAGAGGGGGCGCTGGCCCCTGATAGCTATGAGGTTCGGCCCGGTGATGATCGGAGTGAGATCATCGCGCAAATGCAGGCGGCACAGGAAGCACTCGTGGCTGCAGCATGGGAGGCGCGTGCGCCCGGATTGCCGATTGGATCGCCCGAAGAACTGCTGGTCCTGGCGTCAATTGTGGAAAAGGAAACCGGAGTTCCCGAAGAACGCGGACAGGTGGCGGCGGTGTTTGTGAACCGTTTGAACCAAGGCATGCGGCTGCAGACCGACCCGACGGTGATCTATGGCATCACCAAGGGCCAAGGCATTTTGGGCCGTGGATTGCGGCAGTCAGAGCTTCGCAAGGAAACGCCGTGGAATACTTATGTCATTGATGGTTTGCCGCCCACACCGATTGCCAACCCCGGACGCGCCAGCCTGATGGCGGCAGCGCAACCCGACAGCAGCGACTACGTGTTCTTTGTGGCTGATGGCACAGGCGGACATGCCTTTGCTGTGACTTTGGAAGAGCATAACGAGAATGTAGCGCGGTGGCGTCAGATTGAGGCGGAACGGGGTGCGGCGGCGGCGGGCAATGCGTCAACGGGCGGGAACTGAGCCTTTACCTAGGGTTCCCCGTGGGGAACGCCGAAGTTAAGGATTTATTAAGTATCGTAAGGGCTTGGAAGGTTTTGTTAACCTAATTTCACTTGACTTTGCGAACGGTCTGAAGTACAACTTTTGACATGCTAGAAGACATGGGCAAACGACCCCGAGGTAATACTCGGCGGTCGTTTTTTCACGTCTGCTCGGTTGGGGAAATCCAACGAGAGGTATGAGCACGAATGACCATGATTACCCCGGAGCAAGAGATTGCCGATAGTGAAGAGCGTTTGCTTTCGCTTAGGAATGCAATCAGCGACCTGCGTCGCGAAGTAGAAAGCCTGAAACAACGGGCATTATCCGGGGAGGAAATCAATGAAACATCAGCGACCAAAGTGATTGGTAAAGTCACCAGCATTGTCGGGAGCTGCGCCAAAGTGGAGACCTATCTAAATGACTGTCGAAACAGACAAGCGGGCATTGCAAGGGGCGGCTATGCCCTTGATCTTGCCAAAGCGCGGGTTGAGATCGGGGGCAAGCTGGATCGGCTCCGCCGATGTGGCGCTGCAAAACCAGTTTCTGAATGATCTGGATGAGGGAGAGCTTCTGGCTCTCCCTTTTTTGTTCGAGTTCTGGGCGATGGACCATCAACTGCCGCCCGAGGGGGATTGGCGGTCGTGGGTGATCATGGGTGGACGCGGTGCGGGTAAGACCCGTGCGGGGGCCGAATGGGTCCGGTCAGTGGTTGAGGGGGCCAAGCCGCTGGATGCGGGGCGCTGTCGGCGCGTGGCGCTGGTGGGGGAAACCATTGAGCAGGTGCGCGAGGTGATGATTTTTGGTGACAGCGGGATATTGGCCTGTTCGCCCGCAGACCGTCGGCCCGATTGGGAGGCGACAAGGAAACGTCTGGTTTGGCCGAATGGCGCGGTGGCGACGGTGCATACAGCGCACGACCCCGATGGGTTGCGCGGGCCGCAGTTTGATGCGGCGTGGGTTGATGAATTGGCCAAATGGAAGCGCGGGCAAGAGGCGTGGGACCAGTTGCAGTTTGCCCTGCGCTTGGGCGATCAGCCGCAGGTTTGTGTGACGACAACGCCGCGCAATGTGGGGGTGTTGAAGGATTTGTTGAAATCGCCGTCAACGGTGGTGACGCATGCGCCGACGGAGGCAAATGCGGCGAACCTTGCGGGGAGTTTTCTGGAAGAGGTGCGCGCGCGGTATCGCGGGACGCGGTTGGGGCGGCAGGAGCTGGATGGCGTACTGCTGGCTGATGCGGAAGGGGCGCTGTGGACCAGTGAGATGTTGGAGAAGGGTAGGGTTGATGCGCTGCCAGCGTTTGACCGGATTGTGGTGGGATTGGACCCCGCGACGACCAGTGGATCGGGGTCAGATGAATGTGGGATCGTGGTTGTGGGGGCGGTGACCCAAGGCCCGGTGCAGGATTGGCGCGCTGTTGTCTTGGCTGATTGCACGGTGCAGGGGGCGACGCCGACGGGATGGGCGCGTGCGGCGATCAGCGCGATGGAGCAGTATGGCGCGGACTTGTTGGTGGCTGAAGTTAATCAGGGCGGGCAGATGGTGGGCGAAGTCATTCGCGGGGTGGACCCACTGGTGGCGTTGAAATCTGTGCATGCGAGTAAGGGTAAGGTGGCGCGGGCGGAACCTGTGGCGGCTTTGTACGAGCAGGGGCGGGTGGGCCATGTGGCCGGGTTGGATGCGCTGGAGGATCAGATGTGTCGGATGACGGCGCAGGGATATGAAGGGGGCGGGTCGCCTGACCGGGTTGATGCGTTGGTTTGGGCGTTGCATGAGTTGATGATTGTGCCCGCGGCGAAGTGGCGGGCACCGGGGGTGCGCAGCCTTTAACAGGGTGTTGCGTGCCGGGATTGGCACCGTGCGGTGCGGCCAGAGCATCTTAAACAATTTGAGCGAATTTGATCTCAGAGCCGAGGGGCAGCCCGAAAATGGGTCTGGGATCAAGGGAGCGACGGATATGGTTTTTGATTTTCTGCGACGCGGTGCAGCGGTGGACATACCGGAGCGCAAAGCATCTGCGACGGGTCCTGTTGTGGCCTATCAAACGTCTGGTCGCGTGGCGTGGAGCCCACGGGATGCGGTGAGCCTGACGCGGGTTGGGTTTTGTGGCAACCCGGTTGGGTTCCGGTCGGTGAAGTTGATTGCCGAGGCGGCGGCGGCCCTGCCACTGGTGGTGCAGGATACGGAGCAGCGTTTTGAAACCCATCCGGTGATGGCATTGCTGGCGCGGCCGAATGGGGCGCAGGGGCGGGCCGAACTGCTGGAGGCGCTGTATGCGCAGCTGTTGTTGTCGGGCAATGGCTATGTTGAAGCCGTTGGCGGTGACGCCGGGTTGCCGGTTGAGTTGCACGTGCTGCGCTCTGATCGGATGGCGGTAGTGCCGGGGGCGGATGGCTGGCCCGTGGCCTATGAATACGCGGTGGGCGGGCGCAAGCACCGGTTTGATGCGTCCGGGGCATCGCCAATCTGCCACATCAAGAATTTTCACCCGCAGGATGACCATTACGGGTTTAGTCCGATGCAAGCGGCAGCGATGGCGATGGATGTGCATAACGCCGCGTCGCGCTGGAGCAAGGCGTTGCTGGACAATGCCGCGAGGCCTTCGGGGGCGATTATTTACAAAGGTGCGGAGGGGCAGGGCAAGCTGAGCGAGGATCAATATGATCGCTTGGTGGGTGAGATGGAGAGCCATCATCAGGGGGCAAGGAATGCTGGGCGTCCGATGTTGCTGGAGGGTGGCCTTGATTGGAAGCCGATGGGGTTCTCGCCGTCCGACATGGAGTTTCAGAAGACCAAGGAAAGTGCCGCGCGTGAGATTGCGCTGGCGTTCGGGGTGCCACCGATGCTGATCGGGATTCAGGGCGACGCGACCTATGCCAATTATCAAGAAGCGCACCGGGCATTTTATCGGTTGACTGTTTTGCCGCTGGCGACACGGGTGACGGCGGCGCTTGCGGCGTGGTTGTCGGGTGTCTCGGGCGATGTGGTTGAGGTCAAACCGGACCTGGACCAAGTGCCAGCGTTGTCAGCGGAGCGTGATGCGCTGTGGGCGCGGGTCAATGGCGCGGCGTTTCTGAGCGAAGCGGAAAAACGGACACTGCTGGGGCTTTCACAGGCGCAGGGTGAGGCGTGAATGTGGAGGCCAAACGTCAGCGCAGTCCGCATTACGTCTATCCGTTTGATGATCTGGAAACGGTGTTTCGGCGGATTGATGAGCGGATTGCGGCGATTGAGCGGGCCACGGTCGTTTTGGACCGGGATTTGGCGGTGAGTGAGGAAAAGCGCCGGTTCGTGGATCAGCGGTTTAACCAGATCGACACGCGGTTGGACCGGATTGATGGGCATATCTCTAGGCTGGTTTGGCTGATCATCGCGGCGATTTTGGGTGCGCTTATGTCCTTTCTGATCAAAGGCGGCTTACCGCTTGGTTAGATTGAAGCCTTTGCCGTCCGTCATTGAAGGCGTTCCCGCAATTATGAGCGTCGGTAGTTTTGCCCGCATAACAGGAGAATGAAGATGGATATGGATGCGCAGTTAGAACGAAAGTTTGCCCAGTTTGGTGAGGCGATTGAGGTCAAAGATGGGATCGAGATCAGCGGCTATGCCAGCCTTTTCGGGGATGCGGATCAGGGCGGTGACGTGGTTGAGAAGGGGGCCTATGCGGCCAGCCTGAAGGCCGTGAGCACGGCGGGGCGCAGCATCAAGATGTTGTGGCAGCATGACCCGGCTCAGCCCATCGGGATCTGGGATGAAATCCGTGAGGATGCACGTGGCTTGTGGGTCAAAGGGCGTATTCTGGACAGCGTCGCAAAGGGCCGCGAGGCGGCGGCGTTGATTGCCGCAGGGGCGATTGACGGGCTGTCGATTGGCTACCGCACGGTGAAAGCCAAAAAGAACACAAAGGGCCAGCGGCTCTTGTCGGAACTGGAGCTTTGGGAGGTGTCACTGGTGACGTTCCCGATGCTGCCCAGTGCGCGCGTTGGGGCCAAGGGCGATGCAATCGCTGTGGGTGACGTGTTGCGTGAAATGGCGGCGGCCTTTGAGGGTGCGCGCGCTGAGTTGGCGCGCGGTTAACCCGCGCCTGAGACACTACAACTATCGGGGAAAAGCAATGAGCAAGACCGAGACAAAAGAGATGGGCAGTGATCTGTCCCCGGCGGAAGAAGTCCGGCAGGCCGTGAATGGCTTTGTCACTGATTTCAAGGGCTTTCAGGCTGAAATGAATAGTAAACTTCAACAATCAGAAGAGCGAATGACCATGTTGGACCGTAAAATGACGCAGCCTGCACGTACACCACTTGGGGGTGCCGTTGATCTGGGCGCACCACATCAAAAGGCATTCAATGCCTATCTGCGCAATGGCGATGATGATGGGTTGCGCGGGCTTGAGTTGGAAGGCAAATCGATGTCCACGGCGGTGAATTCCGATGGTGGCTATCTGGTTGATCCGCAAACCTCGGACCGGGTGCAATCGGTGTTGAACATCACCGCGTCGATCCGCGCGATTGCTGCCGTGGTGCAGGTCGAGGCGACGTCATATGATGTTTTGGTGGACCACACAGATGTAGGGGCTGGCTGGGCGACGGAGTCCGATCCGCGTACCGAGACAGACACCCCGCAGATTGATCGCATTACCATCGCGCTGCATGAGTTGAGTGCTTTGCCGAAGGCGTCGCAGCGTTTGCTGGATGATTCAGCTTTTGACATCGAAGGATGGTTGGCGGGGCGTATTGCCGACAAGTTTGCGCGTGCAGAGGCGTCAGCGTTTATCAATGGCGATGGTGTTGACAAGCCCAAGGGTTTCCTTGCGCACACTGCGGTCGATAACGATGTCTGGACCTGGGGCAATCTGGGTTATGTGCCATCCGAGATTGATGGCGAAGTCACGGCGGATGCGATTGTTGACGTGGTTTATGCGCTGGGGGCGCAGTACCGCGCGAATGCGTCCTTCGTGATGAATTCAAAGACGGCGGGCCGTGTGCGCAAGCTGAAGGATCTGGATGGGCGTTTCCTGTGGTCTGATGGTTTGGCGGCGGGCGAGCCTGCGCGGTTGATGGGGTATCCGGTGCTTGTGGCCGAAGATATGCCGGATGCGGCGAGTGATGCGATGGCGATTGCGTTTGGCGATTTTGCTGCAGGTTATACGGTGGCAGAGCGCCCTGATCTGCGCATTCTGCGCGATCCATTCAGTGCCAAGCCGCATGTGTTGTTCTATGCGACCAAGCGCGTGGGCGGTGATGTGAGCGATTTTGCCGCGATCAAACTGCTGAAATTCGGCGTGGCGTAAGCCAAGGCCGGATGTCGGGGCCGGGGCGACTTGGTCCCGGTCCGGGCGCGCATCTCACGATCCCCTGCATTGTCTAGCTGCTCCCCTCCGACCGAGCAATGCGGGTTGGCGCGCGTCCGGGTTTTCGGAATGCCATTTCGAGGGGCGAAATTTTTGGAGATGTTCCATGATGTTGATCGAAGAAACAACTGTCCCTGATGCGGCGCTGCCCGTGGATGCGTTCAAGGCACATCTGCGGCTGGGCAGTGGCTTTGGTCAGGATAATGTGCAGGACGCAGTGTTGAAATCGTTTTTGCGGGCGGCGATGGCGGCGATTGAGGCGCGCACGGGTAAGGTACTGATCACGCGGAGTTTTAGCTGGTCATTGACGTTCTGGCGTGATGCGTCTGCGCAGCCTCTGCCCGTGGCCCCGGTGGTTGCGGTGAGCCGTGTGGCATTGGTTGCGCGCGACGGGACGCCCACAGAGGTAGATGCGGCGGCCTATTGGTTGGAGCAGGACGGGCAGCGGCCAAAGCTGCGCAGTACAAGCTCCGCCTTGCCGGGTATCCCGAGTGCGGGAGCAGTGTTGATTGAATTTGATGCGGGCTACGGCGCGGCGTGGAGCGATCTGCCTGTGAATATGGCGCAAGCGGTGTTGATGCTGGCGGCGCATTACTATGAGTTTCGCAATGACACGGGGCTGTCCGATGGCAGCTTGCCGTTCGGGGTGAGCAGTCTGATCGAGCGGTTCAAGACCATGCGCATCGGGATGGGGGCGGGCCGATGAGCATGCCTGTGTTAGTCCGCGCCTTGGTGTTGGAAGAACCAACCCGTGTGAGTGACGGAGCCGGAGGGTTCAGCGAAGGTTGGACGGCGCTGGGAACGCTGTGGGCCGAGGTGACGGCGCGCACGGGTCGCGAGACCGCCATGAGCGGCGCGCCGGTGAGCCGGGTGAGTTACAAAATTGTGGTCCGTGGCGCGCCCTATGGGGCGCCGGACAGGCCAAAACCGCAGCAACGGTTTCGCGATGGCCTGCGGATTTTTACAATTCAGGCGGTGGCGGAACGTGACCCTGAGGGGCGCTATTTGACCTGCTTTGCAGATGAGGAGGTGGTGGTATGAGTTTTGCTTTGTCAGGGCCGTTGCAGGCCGCCGTCTATGGCGCATTGACCGGGGATGCGGCGCTGGCGGCACTGATCGGTAGCGACATTTATGATGCGGTGCCATCGGGTGCGCTGCCTGCGATCTATGTACGGTTGGGCAGTGAAGCGGTGCGCGATGCATCGGATGCGAGCGGCGCGGGGGCGGTGCATCGGTTTACGGTGTCGGTGATCACCACGAACCCAGGATTTGCCAGTGCGAAGGCGGTGGGTGCAGCGGTGAGTGATGTTTTGCATGATGCAGATTTGACGTTGAGCCGGGGGCGCTTGGTGAGTTTGCAGTTCGAGCGGGCAACGGCGCGGCGCATTGATACGGCGTCCGCGCGACAGATCGACCTGCGGTTTCGGGCGCGAGTGCAGGACGATTAAGTCCAAGAATTTTAAGATCAATCAGGAGATAAAACATGGCTGTTCAAGCAGGTAAGGACCTTTTGGTCAAAGTGGATATGACAAGCGATGGTCAGTTTGAAACCATTGCGGGCCTGCGGGCGACACGGGTGAGTTTCAACGCCGAAACGGTGGACGTGACCTCGCTGGATTCCGATGGTGGATGGCGTGAGTTGCTGGTGGGTGCAGGTGTGCGGTCCGCTGCAATCAGCGGGTCAGGCGTGTTTCGCGATGAAGGCACGGATGAACGCGCGCGGCAGTTGTTCTTTGACGGGCTGACGCCCGAGTTTCAGGTGATTATCCCGGATTTTGGCGTGGTTGAGGGGCCGTTTCAGGTGACGTCACTGGAATATGCCGGGTCGCTGAATGGCGAGGCCACTTATGAGCTGAGCCTGCAATCGGCGGGTGCCTTGGTGTTCACGCCTGCGGTTGTGGTTTGAGCATGGCGAACCCTTGGAGGGGCGATGTGGCGCTGGGCATTGATGGGCAACGTCACACGGCACGGCTGACGCTGGGCGCACTGGCGGAGCTGGAGGAGGCGCTGGCGGAGCAGTCGTTGGTGGCGCTGGTGGAGCGGTTTGAGGGCAATACGTTTTCCAGCCGCGATGTGTTGGCGTTGTTGGGCGCCGGTCTGCGTGGTGGTGGGTCGGATTTGAGTGCGGACGCATTGATGCATGCGCAGTTTGAAGGTGGGCCGATGGCCGCGGCGCGGGCTGCAGCGGAAATGCTGGCGCGGGCGTTTGTGGTGCCGGAGTGAGCGCGCGTCAGAGTCTTGATTGGCCTGCGTTGATGCGGGCCGGGATGCAGGGGTTGCGGTTGCAGCCTGACGCGTTCTGGTCGCTGACGCCGGGTGAATTGCAGTTGATGCTAGGCGCGTATGGCAATGATGCGCCGCTGCTCAGCGATGGATTGGCGGCCCTGATGGCGGCCTATCCCGACACGGAAAAAGGGGAATAGGCATGGCCGATTTTGATGACATCAATGACCTTGAGGGCAATGCCGAAGGGTTGAACGGGACACTGGCGCAGACAAGTGCGCTGGTATCGGGGTTTGACAGTGAATTGCGCCGGATGCGCACATCACTGGCGGCCACGGGCAAGGATGTGGCGACGCTTGAGAAGGGGTTGAGCAAGGGATTGCGCAAGGCGTTCGATGGCGTGGTGTTTGACGGGATGAAACTGTCGGACGCGCTGCGCTCTGTCGCGGAATCGATGATCAACACAACTTACAATGCGGCGATGCGCCCGGTGACGGATCATTTCGGCGGGATGATCTCGCGGGGCGTCGGATCGTTCGTGCAGAGCATTTTCCCGTTTGAGAATGGTGCGCCGTTTAGTCAGGGCAAGGTGATGCCGTTTGCGCAGGGTGGTGTGGTGAGCCAAGCCACCAGCTTTCCGATGCGCGGTGGCACCGGGTTGATGGGCGAAGCGGGGCCAGAGGCGATTATGCCGCTGGCGCGCGGGTCTGATGGCAAGCTGGGCGTGCGCGGGGCGGGCGGTGGTGCGGTGAGCGTCGTGATGAACATTACCACGCCGGATGTGCAGGGATTTCAACGCAGCCAGAGCCAGATCGCGGCCCATATGAGCCGCGCGTTGAGCAGTGGCAATCGGAATCGGTAAGGGAGAAGTAGCAATGGCATTTCACGAGATCAGATTTCCCGCCAGCTTGAGCCTTGGCTCGCTGGGCGGGCCGCAGCGCAAGACCGATGTGGTGACGCTTGCCAATGGGTTTGAGGAGCGCAACACGCCTTGGGCGCACTCACGGCGGGTCTATGACGCAGGTTTGGGGATGCGGTCGATTGATGATTTGCAAAAGCTGATTGGCTTCTTTGAGGCGCGCATGGGGCAGATGCATGCGTTTCGCTGGAAAGATTGGGCGGATTATAAGTCTGGCACGGCGTCGGCGGAGGTTGCGTTTACCGACCAGAGCATTGGTTTTGGTGATGGGGTGCAGGCGGATTTTCAGATTTTTAAAACCTATCGCTCGGGGGAGCAGGCCTATCTGCGCCCGATTGCGAAACCAGTTTTGGGGACCGTTCGGGTGGGTGTCGAGCAGGACGAATATCAAGAGGGCGTGGACTATTCGTTGGATGTCACCACGGGTGTCATCCATTTCGATCATCCGCCGGATCTGGGGATGGAGATTTTTGCAGGCTTTGAGTTCGACGTGCCGGTGCGGTTTGATACCGACCGTATTTTGACCTCGGTCGCCAGCTTTCAGGCCGGGCAGGTGCCAAGCGTGCCGGTGATCGAGGTGCGGATATGAGCGCGGGTGTTGGCGGCGCGCTTAATGCGCATTTGGCCGGTGGGCATACGACGGTCTGTCACGCTTGGGTGATCAATCG
>JBPOFE010000116.1:0-11480 GCA_051252035.1 Sulfitobacter sp. | reverse complement strand
TCAAAGCGGAACGTGGTCGCGCCCAACAGGATGTCATTCATTTTCTTGAGGGTTGGATCGGCGAACACACTGGTGTCCACGCCCTTGTGTGGGGTTAGAAAGCCGGATTGTGCCATCCATGTCTCATGTGCCACAGGCTCACGCAGCCATTCAATCAGTGCCTGCGCACCGGGGCTGTCGTTAGTGATGGCCCAAACCGTACCAGCGCCCAAAACCGGGGAGCCGAGGTCTTTGCTTTCATACGCCGGGAAGTAGAAGAAATCAGCATCTTCGCCAACAACCGTACCTTCGGGGAAGAACGCCGGAATAAACGACGCCTGACGGTGCATGTAGCATTGTGGTGGCGAGCTGAACAAACCTTTGGGGCTGTCGCGGAAATCAGTTGAAGCCACGGCAGAGGCACCGCCAGCAACGTAATCGTCATTGCGGGCAAACGCGCCGAATTCTTCGATTGCGGCAACGACTTTGGGGTCGTTGAACTTCATCTCATTTGAGACCCATGCGTCGTAATCTTCTGGCGACTGCGTGCGCAGCATCATGTCCTCGACCCAGTCGGTCGCAGGCCAGCCTGTCGCGCCACCGGAACCCAGACCGATACACCACGGTGTCTCGCCATCCGCAACGATCTGATCGCTCAGCGCCTTGAGCTCTTCCATGGTTTCTGGGATTTCATACCCGGCATCTTCAAAGTTTTCTGGCGAATACCAGACCAGTGATTTCACATCGACCTTGTAGAAGAAGCCATACAGCGCCTCGGCGCCATCGGTCCCGGCGAAGGTACCCAGATCAACCCATGACTGACCCGCAGCGTAGTTTTCGCGCACCCAATCATCTGTTCCATCAGAGAGCGGGGTCAGGAAGCCGGAGGCCGCAAGATCAGCGGCCAAACCGGGCTGTGGAAACACAGCAACATTCGGGGCAGAACCCGCTTCGGTATCAACACGGATTTGCTGTTCAAAGCTGTCAGAGCCGACATAACGCACATCAGCACCAGATGATTTTGCAAATTCGGCCAGCACATTTTCAACCATCACTTGGTCCGGGCCAAGCCACGGACCAAAAACTGTCACTTGTTCGCCTGCCAAATGGCCATCAGCATGTGCTACCCCAGCGGTCAAAGCCAGCGATGCGGCACCTGCATAAAGTACTCGTTTCATAATTTCCTCCCAAGGTTGCGCTTAGCGCAGATTATCAGTGGCGATTCGGGTTTACCAAAGCGCTTTGGATGGTGTAGTAATCACCAGTTGAACCCCGCCCGTCAAGGAAAATTTGGTAAATTGTCTTGTCATTATAGCAATATACTCAAGCGATCGCCTTGCCGATAAGGAAACTAAAACTTTGACCTACCGATTGGATGCACCTAAACAAGATGAATAACCAAAGCGCTTTGAGCTTGAGGTAATGAAGTAGTTTGATGAATCTAAAGAGACTTGCTGAAACTCTGAACCTATCCCAAACCACGGTGAGCCGGGCGCTGAACGGCTATTCGGATGTCAGCGAAGCCACGCGCAAGCGAGTGCAGCAGGCGGCTGAACAATATGATTATCGGCCCAGCATGCGCGCAAAAAGCCTTGCGACGGGGCGGGCCATGACCATCGGCCATGTCATTCCGGTCACGTCGGGCCACGAGATGGTTAACCCGGTTTTTGGTGATTTCATCGCGGGCGCAGGGGAGACCTATTCCGCGCATGGCTACGATACGCTGTTAAAACTTGTGCCGGATGGCGATGAGGAACGCGTGTATCGCGATTTGAAATCACGTGGCACGGTGGATGGGATCATTGTTCATGGCCCGCGCATGAACGATAACCGGATCGCCCTTTTGCGCGAAATTGGTCTGCCTTTTGTTGTACATGGCCGGGCATCGGAAATTGAGGGCGGCTATTCATGGTTGGACGTAAACAACAAAAGCGCGTTTGAACGGGCGACGAAATTTCTGTTGGATTTGGGGCATAGTCGCATTGCATTGATCAACGGCTTAGAAGACATGGACTTCGCCCATCGCAGGCGCAATGGCTATGTGCAGGCGCTCAAAGATAGGCAAATTGCTCCAGACCCCGACATTATGCGCAGCGAAGAAATGACTGAGATTTACGGCTATTGTTCTGCGCGTGATATGTTGAAATTGCCGCAAGCGCCCACTGCGTTTTTAACATCTTCGATGATCACCGCCATCGGTGTGCGCCGCGCGCTCGAGGATGCGGGGCTCAAGATGGGGCGTGATGTGTCTGTTATCACCCATGATGATGACCTGTCATATCTAAAGAATGGTGAGGGTGTGCCGATCTTCACCGCGACACGGTCATCAGTGCGGGATGCAGGACGTGAATGCGCGCAAATGCTGTTGGATCAGATTCGAGACCCTGACATTGGGCCGCTTACGCGGTTGTTGGAAGTTGATTTGACCGTTGGTCATTCAACAGAACCGGTTCGCTGAAAAGGCAAAAATCATGCAGTTCAAACGCTCAGATTTCCCAGCGGGGTTTCAGTTCGGTGCGGCCACGTCCAGCTATCAAATCGAAGGTCATAGCTTTGGCGGTGCCGGAAAAACCCATTGGGACAGCTTTGCTGCAACACCGGGCAATGTGGTCCGTGCCGAAAATGGTGACATTGGATGTGACCACTATCACCAGTATGAACAGGACCTTGATTTGGTGGCTGCCGCCGGGTTTGATTGTTACCGTTTTTCAACCAGTTGGGCACGGGTGATGCCCGAGGGGCGCGGCGCACCGAATCCCAAAGGTCTGGATTTCTACGACCGCCTGACCGACGCGATGCTGGAACGCGGCCTGAAACCCTGTGCGACGCTTTACCATTGGGAATTGCCATCACCCTTGGCCGATCTGGGTGGCTGGCGAAACCGTGATATCGCGGGATGGTTTGGCGATTTTACGCAGACGATTATGGGGCGCATTGGCGACCGGATGCACAGCGTCGCACCGATCAATGAACCATGGTGCGTTGGCTGGCTATCGCATTTTCTGGGCCATCATGCACCTGGCATGCGCGACATCCGTGCCACCGCACGGGCCATGCATCATGTGCTGCTGGCACATGGCACCGCGATTCAGACGATGCGGGGGTTGGGGCTGGATAACCTTGGGGCGGTGTTCAATATGGAATGGGCCACACCCGTCGATGATACGCCGCAGGCTGCGGATGCGGCGGCGCTTTATGATGGCTATTACAATCGGTTCTTTCTGGAGGGGGTGTTCAAGGGCCGCTATCCCGACAATGTCATGGCGGGCTTGGGTCCGCATATGCCAGATGGCTGGCAAGATGATTTTGCCACCATCACCGCACCTGTCGATTGGTGTGGCGTTAATTACTACACCCGCAAGATCATCGCGCCTGATGACGGCCCATGGCCGGGTCATCATGAGGTGGACGGCCCGTTGCAGAAAACTCAGATGGGTTGGGAGGTATATCCCCAAGGTTTGCGGGATTTCCTGATCAGAACAGCAGACGAATATACAGGCGATTTACCCCTGTATGTAACCGAAAATGGCATGGCAAACGAAGATCATCTGCAAGTGGGTGTTATCAACGATCAAGCCCGGATTGATTACCTCAACAAGCATTTGGTGGCTGCGAACGAGGCGATTGCAGCAGGTGTGCCGCTTAGGGGCTATATGATCTGGTCATTGCTCGACAACTACGAATGGGCGCTTGGTTATGAAAAGCGGTTCGGGTTGGTCCATGTCGATTTTGATACGCTCAAACGCACACCAAAGGCGTCTTATGCGGCTCTCAAGGCTGCTCTTTCGAGGTGAAAGCCGATGATCTGCCTGCTTGGCGTCGCCTGATTTGACAGCATGTTGAAAATCACAAGCTACATGCAGCTTGTCCCCTTGACTTCCTGACCCTCAAACGGTGTACCTGCGACGATAATTTTCAGCCCTCGAAGGGGATCCGTTATGCACGCCTATCGCAGCCAAACCTGTGCCGAACTGACCAAGCAAAACGTGGGCGACGATGTGCGCCTGTCTGGTTGGGTACACCGCGTGCGCGACCACGGCGGTGTGTTGTTC
Organism: Sulfitobacter sp.; assembly: GCA_051252035.1. Taxonomy (GTDB): domain Bacteria; phylum Pseudomonadota; class Alphaproteobacteria; order Rhodobacterales; family Rhodobacteraceae; genus Sulfitobacter. The sequence continues at coordinate 7,449 of JBPOFE010000116.1, read as the reverse complement.
ATCGATTTGCGTGACCATTATGGCATGACACAGTTGCTTTGTGATCCAGACAGTCCGGTGTTCAAGGATGTGGAAAAGGTGCGTTCCGAATGGTGCATCCGCGTCGACGGAACGGTCAAAGCACGCGATGAAAGCCTCGTAAACACTAAACTGCCGACGGGTGAAATCGAAGTTTACATCCGTGACATCGAAGTGCTGGGTGCTGCTGCGGAATTGCCTCTGATGGTGTTTGGCGATCAGGAATATCCCGAAGAAACCCGCTTGCGCTATCGCTATCTCGATCTGCGTCGCGAAAAGATGCAGGCGAATATGGTGCTGCGTTCTGATGTGGTGGCCTCAATCCGCAAACGGATGTGGGACAGGGAGTTCCGCGAATACCAAACGCCGATCATCACCGCCAGCAGCCCGGAAGGTGCACGTGATTTTCTGGTGCCTTCACGTTTGCACCCCGGTAAATTCTATGCTCTGCCGCAGGCGCCGCAGCAGTTCAAGCAATTGCTGATGGTCAGTGGCTTCGACAAGTATTTCCAGATCGCGCCATGTTTCCGCGACGAAGATCCGCGTGCGGACCGCTCACCAACCGACTTCTATCAGCTTGACCTTGAGATGAGCTTTGTCACCCAGCAGGACGTGTTTGATACGATCCAGCCCGTGATTGGCGGGATTTTTGAAGAATTCGGCGGTGGGCGTAAGGTTGATCAGGAGTGGCCGCAGATATCATACAAAGACGCGGCGGCGTGGTATGGTTCCGACAAACCCGACCTGCGCAACCCGATCAAGATGCAGGTAGTATCTGAGCATTTTGCGGGGTCCGGTTTTGCGATCTTTGCCAAGCTATTGGAACAAGAAGGCACCGAAGTGCGGGCGATTCCGGCGCCCACGGGTGGGTCACGCAAATTCTGTGACCGGATGAATGCCTTTGCCCAAAAAGAAGGTTTGCCCGGCATGGGCTATATCTTCTGGCGTGAGAAAACGGCTGATGCGGTCGCGCAAGAGCTTGGCATTAGCGTGAAAGAAGCGCAGGCTAAGCTGAAATCTGGTGAAGTTGAGGGCGGCATGGAGGCGGCTGGACCACTTGCCAAAAACATCGGCCCAGAACGAACCGAAGCCATCCGCCAGCAGTTGGATCTCAACGTTGGCGATGCTGCTTTCTTTCTTGGCGGCAAACCCAAAGCCTTTGAAAGCGTTGCAGGCAAAGCCCGTAACGTAATTGGTGAGGAACTTGGCCTGACGGATAAAGACCGTTTTGCCTTTGCATGGATCGTCGATTTTCCAATTTATGAAAAAGACGAAGAATCCGGAAAAATCGACTTTGAACATAACCCGTTTTCGATGCCGCAAGGTGGTATGGAAGCGCTGCAAGGTGATCCGCTGAAGGTGCTTGGTTACCAGTATGACCTTGCCTGTAACGGCTATGAATTGGTGTCCGGCGCCATCCGAAACCATAAGCCAGAGATCATGTTTAAGGCATTTGAGATTGCAGGCTATGGTGAAGACGAAGTGCGCAAGCGCTTTGGTGGTATGGTCAACGCCTTCCAATATGGTGCGCCGCCCCACGGCGGTTGTGCGGCAGGGATCGACCGGATTGTGATGTTGTTGGCCGATGCGGATAACATTCGCGAGGTGATCCTGTTCCCAATGAACCAACGCGCCGAAGACCTGATGATGAACGCGCCCAATGATCCTACGTCGGATCAATTGATGGAGTTGGGTCTGCGGGTGATCCCACAGGAATAAAACGAAAAGGGCCGCAGATGATGCGGCCCTTGTGCGTCAATCTTCCAAACTATCATCTCGTTTTTTATCAATCAGCCCGCGCTCTTCTTTCTTGCGCGCCTCAAACCGTTCTCCAAATCCATCAATTTCACCTTGGTCGATCACCTCTTTGGCACGGGTAAACACCTCGTTTTCTTCTTCGTCCATGTGGTGTTCGTAATCGTGCTTTAACGTCTTGAACCGGGTCAGCCATCCAGACGACGCCATGTCCATCTCGTTCAACTCTTCCATGATATCATCAAGCTGCTGATGCTCATGTACGGAATGTCGTGCGGCGTCCTGGCCCCATGTTTTTGAGATGAGTTTGGAATAAAATGTCTCTTCTTCAGCCGCGGCGTGGGATTTCACATCATGATAAAAGCTGTCCCAGAGTTTGCGCCGTGTGTTGCTGTCGCCGCTGGTTTCTGCGATCTGGTCCAGCAACTTGCGATGGGTATTGTGGTCCGATTTGATGGCGTCATAAATTGAGGGCATGGGGGTCCTTTCATCTGTCGTTATGTCAATGCCGGCGCAAGAGGGGGTGCATCCCTTTACGTGCAGCAATGATGTAGACCGCAGACCACGATATGAAAGCTGTCACTATGTGATATGACACATGTTTAATGACTTTTAATCTAAAGAAGGTGTTGGAAGAGGCAGCAGAAATAGATTGTAATCAGACGCAGAGAACAATTTATGTGCCGCTGATATCGGATGCGAAATAGTCACCCATGTTTGCGACCAAACCAGCATCGCCTGCATGAAGGGAGGCCAAGATGACAATCGCCAGTCCGACAAGCGACGCGGTCAAGACGATCCAGTCAATTCTGAAATCGCTGTAGATTTCTTTGCAAAAACGAAACATTTTATGGCCTGACATCTATCGCTTCCTTTCGACCCAAACGCCCCTTTCCAATGTTTAAAAGGTTGCGTGAAAATATGGCATTATTGGGGAGGTGTCGTGCCGGAACTCTGACGTTTTAGATGTTTGCGACGCACGGAAAAGGGCTTGGCGGACCAAGGGCATGGCCCTAACGTGATGTTTATGAATATGAAAACAACACCCGATCGCCGGCTTGGTGACCCCGTCCAAAATTGGAAACCGCCGCTGGCACCGACCGGTGCAATCTTGACTGGGCGATATGCACATCTGGAACCGCTGTCGGCTGAGAAACACGCAGCTTTACTATTCCGAAGTTTCGACGGCCATGATGATCTCTGGGATTATATGCCGAACGGCCCCTATTCATCTGCATCGCAATATCACCGCTGGGTACGCGACAATGCAGGGCTTGCCGATCCGCATTTTTATGCCATCCGCAATCTTGAAACAGATCATTGGGAAGGGGTGGCAAGCTATTTACGGATTGCCCCTGAAAATGGGTCTATCGAAGTGGGCAGCATCAGTTTTGGGCCCGCATTGCAACGCACACGTGCCGCGACTGAGGCGATGTATCTGATGATGAAATGGGCGTTTGAAGCGGGCTATCGCCGCTACGAATGGAAATGCAATGCGTTGAACGTACCCTCGCGGCGCGCGGCACAACGGTTGGGGTTTAGTTTCGAAGGTGTGTTTCGGCAGGCATTGGTGGTCAAGGGCCGTAACCGGGACACCGCTTGGTTTGCGATCATCGACAAAGAATGGCCCGCGTTGAAGGAAGCGTTTGAGGCATGGTTGTCGCCGAGCAATTTCACACCAGAAGGGACGCAGATCGAACGGCTGGGTGATCTAACAGGATTGGTGCGCGTTGCAAGCGACCCCGCGCTTTAAGAACAAAGACTGTTTCAACAGCGGTTAGATGGCGATTTTTTGCGAAAGACGATGTTGTATCATTCCGGCAAGGGTTGCCACTTCGGACCCTGAGGGCTGACCCAATGCACGTTTTGTAGCGAGTGCATTTGCGGCCTCTTCCAGCCCCGTATCCTCGGCAGACCGTGCAACCCCGCTTAAAAATTGCGCTACATAATCCAAAGCATGTTCATCGGGTGGATCGTCAAGCACATCGGCAATATGGGCCATGTCATCTTGATATGCGATCTTATCCGGCACCACGCATTCTTCGCTGATCACGCGCGGGCCTGTTGGCCTGCGATCCATCGGGAGCAAGTTCAGAATACATTCCTGAAACGTGGCAATCGAGGTAATTGGCTTGGCCAAAAATCCGTCCGCGCCAGCCGCCAAGCCGTCCGTTTCAAGATGGCTGTCGCCTGACATAGACAAAATGGCCTCGACGCGCGGCTGGCATTCGGTCAGTTCAGCGATCAGATCAACACCATTGCCGTCCGGCAGACCCAAATCCACAATGACGACCGATGGACGGTACACCTGTAAATGACGTCGTGCCGAGCGCAAACAATCCGCCCGCCTGATCCGCGCACCAGATCGCAAACACAGCAATCGCATCGCTTCGCAGGCAAAGCGGCTGTCTTCAACCACCAGAACTGTCAGGCCCAATAAAGGGCGCGCAGCAGTGGGCGCGGGAATGTTCGCCGCAAAAGGGTCTGTCGTGTCCATCGTATCCTCCAGCATCATCTGACGGATTAATGGTTACGCTTTGATGGCTAACAGCAGGTTAATGTGACACATTGCCCTTAGCTGTTGCTGCAGTCATAAGCGGGGCAATAAATGATGGAGCATCAAGATGATTGGACGCCTGAACCATGTCGCCATCGCCGTGCCGGACCTTGACGCAGCGGCGGATCAATACCGTAGTGGCTTGGGGGCCAATGTGGGCGCACCGCAGGATGAACCCGACCACGGTGTCACGGTGATCTTTATCGAATTGCCGAATACCAAGATCGAATTGCTGTACCCCTTGGGCGAGAACAGCCCGATCCAAGGGTTTCTGGACAAAAACCCATCAGGCGGCATTCATCATATCTGCTATGAGGTCGACGATATAATCGCAGCACGGGATCATCTGAAATCAACAGGTGCGCGGGTTCTGGGAACCGGTGAGCCAAAGATCGGCGCGCATGGCAAACCTGTGTTGTTCCTGCATCCCAAGGATTTCAACGGCGCTTTGATTGAGTTGGAAGAGGTCTGATGGGTATCACGTCCGGTATCGTTCTGTTTGCCGTTATCTGGTTCATGACGTTTTTCGTCGCCCTCCCGATCCGGGTGCAGACCCAAGGCGACCTGAAGGACATCGTGCCCGGCACCCATGCGGGCGCGCCGGAACATCATCACCTCAAGAAAAAGGCGCTGTGGACCACAATCACCGCCGTCATCCTATGGTGCTTCGTTGCGGGAATCATCCAATCTGAATGGATCAGCGTGGATGATATTGAGCGTTTTCTTCACCCTGCGGCAACAAGTGAAACAGGTGGGTAAACGTCGCGGCCCCAAGGATCGGGATCAACAGGTTAAGCAGCGGCACTGACAACGGCATTGCCATCAAAATACCCGCCATCCAGATCGTGCCAAAATTCTCGCGACGGAGTTGCTTGGCGCGGGTGCGCCCCACGCGACGTATTGCGGCCATTGTGTAATATTCACGGCCAAGCAGGAAACCATTCAACCCCCAAAAGATGAAAATCGCTGCCGGGGCAAAGAAAAGATAAAGCAGGATCGCCAACAGGTTCGCCGCGAGCAGCACACCGAGAAAATTCACCGTGTCTCGCAAGGCATCCCCGAAGGATGTGCGCTCGGCGGGAGGCAGGTTGGGGTAATGCTCACCCTCAACCGCGTCCGCGACATCATCGAGGAACATCGAGGTAATGGCCGAGGCCACAGGCACCATCAAAAATATTGACAAGAACGCCAGCAAAAACGCGGCACCCCAAGACAGCAAATCACCTAGCCATTTGACCTCACCCAAAACAGGCAGCCATGCTTCTTCTGGTGTGATCCATTCGATGAACCACGAAAAGCCCGCTGTGGCGCCGATCAACAGAACCAAAGACAGGCCGATGCCGATCATAAACACCCGGCGGAACCGCGCGTCTGACAATTGAGCAACTGCAAGGCCGAAGGCTTGAAAGATTACTGAGACAGCCATGAGGTGATGCTTTCGATATCAGGGCGTGGACGTTCAGGTGGGGTGGAGGTTTCAGTACCAATATGGATGATCCCGGCGATGCGTTCGTGATCCGCAAGGCCCAACCCCTCGCGCATGAAGCCGCGATCATGGCTTGGCCAACCGCTGAGCCAATTGGCCCCCCATCCAGCGGCCAACGCGGCATTCAACAAAGCAAGACAGGCGGCCCCAGCGGAATAGGTTTGTTCCAACGTGGGTATTTTCTCGGATGGTTTTTGCACTTCAACAACGACTACCGCGAGGTTGCCTTGGTCAAACTGGCTGCGGCCTTTTTCGATTTGTTCGGGATCGTGTCCAAGGGTCATGCCACGGGTTTGCACCACATCTGCTAAGTGCCCCATGGCCGTTTTTTCCAGCACAATAAAGCGCCACGGTTCCAGTTTGCCATGATCCGGCGTTCGCGCGGCGGCGATCAGAAGTGGCATAAGGTTGTCACGGGTAGGCACAGGCAGGCCAAGCGTTTTCGCCGGGCGTGAGCGCCGGGTTTGCAGGAACAGCAAAGCTTCAGGATTTGGATCAGGCATTGGTTATCTCAGAGGTTCAGTTCGGTTGCCATATCGTCAATTGACTGGCGCAGGAAGGCATCAAATTTGGGGGACGGTTGGCGGTTATCATGCGCAACCCCAAGCGGATCGCCCGCGTCGATAGTGCTATTTGCAAGAGTGGCGATGGCGGCATGCCCGCAGAAAGGCACGTAAGCCTCGGAATAGCCGCCCTCGTGGACCAGCACGAGTTTGCCATTGCAGACCCGTTCGGCGGTTTCCTTGATCTGTTTGGTCATCTCAGCAAAGGTTCTAACCGTGGCCTGCATCCGCGCCAAGGGATCGATAATCGCGGCGTCAAAGCCGCAGGCGACGATGATCATATCGGGTTTAAACGCCTCAATCGCCGGGATCACCACGCGCGCCATCGCGTGCAGATATGCGGTATGACCAGATCCGCCATGCATCGGCAGGTTGATGTTATAGCCTTCGCCAGCACCTTTACCTCGGTCCGCTAAGTCGCCGGAATCCAACGGGTAATTCCCCTCTTGGTGCAATGAAATCGTCAACACATCGTCGCGGTCATAATAAATCGCTTCGGTGCCATTACCGTGATGCACGTCCCAATCCAGCACCACCACGCGCTTGGCCAAGCCCTTGGCTTGAGCCGCCTCAATCGCTATGGCAATGTTGGCCAACAAACAGAAACCATTGGGGAAATCCGGCAGGCAGTGGTGCCCCGGTGGGCGGCTGAGCGCATAGGCGTTGTCCAGATCACCGGAGGCCACGGCATCCACGGCGGCCACGGCCAAACCTGCGGACAATGCGGCAATTTCATAACCACCCTGCGCAAAGGGCGTGCGGCGGCCCAATTCACCGCCGCCAGTGTCTGACAAGCGTTTGAATTCGTCCAGATAAGTTATGGGATGCACACGTTCCAGTGCCTCGCGTGTCGCCATATCGGCAGTGCGCACATCCAGTTCATGGATCAACCCGGTGACGTCCATCAGGTTCTTTAGACGTCGCTTGGTCTCGGGGCTTTCAGGTGTACCGCCCGCTGCCAAGGGCTGTACGAGACCGCCAATGGGCATCGTAAATGTGTAGTTGCCGCCCGTATGCCAGAAACATTTTTCATCCCAGAAAAATCCCGTTGCCATGGTGAAAACCCTCAT
>JBPOFE010000115.1:0-11520 GCA_051252035.1 Sulfitobacter sp. | reverse complement strand
TCCAACCACGCTGACAAATATATCCGGTATCTCATCCAGCGTGACCCCGCCGGGTTTGTTCTGGGTCGCATACAAGATCAACCCACCTGCAATCAGGATGGTCAGCGCCGACGCGCGGGGCGCCCGTCGGTCCGAAATTGCGGACAGGATAGAGGGCACCGACAGCACGCCCAAAACGATACCAATAACCAAAGCCAGATCGGGATCCATATACATACCTCACCATTCAGTGGGTAAAGCCTACTCTGGATCAGCAGGATAAATCAAACTTTCGTCACAAGGGGCAACGCGTAGAATATTTGTACTGCCTGGGGTGTTGAATGGCACACCTGCGGTCACGACGATCAAGTCCTCAGCCCCGGCGAAACCTTCGGATCGCGCGGCGCGGACAGCGCTGATCACGGCCGATTTAAAGCGATCCAATTCGCCAGTGATCACGCAATTGGTGCCCCAGCTGAGCGCCAGACGCCGCGCCGTGCCGACAAGCGGGGTCAGCGCAATAATTGGGACACGGGGACGTTCACGCGCGGTCAAAAGCGCGGTTGTGCCGCTTTGGGTAAAGCAACAGATTGCCTTGATTTCAGTGGTCTCGGCAATTTCGCGGGCGGCGGCGACGATACCATCGGCCACGGTCATGCGGTCCGCTGTGCGGCTGGCTTCGATGATTTGGGTATAGGTCGAATCCATTTCGACTTCTTGTGCGACGTTGTCCATCGTGGTCACCGCCTCAATCGGATAGTCGCCAGCGGCTGATTCCGCGCTGAGCATCACCGCATCGGCGCCTTCATAGATCGCGGTGGCCACATCGCTGACCTCGGCACGGGTGGGCATCGGGCTTTCGATCATGCTTTCCAGCATTTGCGTGGCGACGATCACCGGTTTTGCCGCTGCACGGCATTTGCGAACCAGACGTTTCTGGATCGGCGGTACATTCTGTACGGGCAGTTCCACGCCCAGATCACCGCGCGCGACCATGATCCCGTCGCTGACCGCCAAGATGTCATCGAACCGTTCCACCGCATTGGGTTTCTCGATTTTCGACAACACCGCCGCACGGCCTTTGACCAACGCGCGTGCTTCTTCGACATCCGCGGGTCGCTGTACAAATGACAGCGCCAGCCAATCCACGCCAAGCTCACAAACAAATTCCAGATCGGCCCGGTCTTTTTCGGACAGCGCCGCCAGAGGCAGTTCCACATCCGGCACGTTGACGCCCTTGCGGTTGGAAATGACCCCACCCGTTACGACGACACAATCGGCAAAGTCAGGTCCGCATTCATTGACCTTCAAGCGAATTTTACCATCATTCACCAGCAATGTTGAACCGGGTTCCAGCGCCGCAAAAATCTCGGGGTGCGGCAGGCACACCCGGCTGGCATCGCCTTCGGCTTCGTTCAGATCAAGCCGGAATGCCACCCCTTCAACAAGCTGCTCGCTGTCGCCCGAAAACACACCAACGCGCAGCTTTGGCCCCTGCAAATCCGCCAGAATACCGATCGTACTACCTGTCTTTTTCTCAACTTGACGAATGATCTCGTGTTTTTTGCGAATCTCTTTGTGACTGCCATGGCTCATGTTCAGGCGAAACACGTCAGCACCGGCAATATGCAGCGCCTCAATCATCTCATAGCTGTCTGAGGCGGGGCCCAGAGTAGCAACGATCTTTACATTGCGAAGGCGTCTCATATGGTGCGTCCTTGTTCGGTTTTCGGGCCAACACATCGGTATGTTAGCGATAACAGTCATTCAAGTCGGGCTTACCCGTCCTTGCGATATGAGTCAAAGGTTTCACATTTATGACTTAGCTTCCATATCCTAATCGAAGTCCCATCACCCAGTTTTATCTATGAAGGAGAGCCCATGCCCACTCAGACCGAAATCGAACTACAAGCCGCTGCGTTCCGCCGCCTGCAACAGCACCTGATGCAAGATCGCACCGATGTGCAGAACATCGATATGATGAACCTCGCCGGGTTTTGCCGCAACTGCCTGTCGCGCTGGTATCAAGAGGCGGCAAATGAGCGCGGCATCGAGATGGACAAGCAAGAAGCCCGCGAAGTGTTTTACGGTATGACAATGGACAAGTGGAAGTCAGAATATCAAACGGAGGCCGGGGACGCGCAGAAAGAAGCATTCAAGACCGCGTTTGAGGAAAACGTCGGAAAAAATGAGTAGCCGAAACCCATCCGGTGTTAGCCTAAGAAGCATGAAAGAATAGCGATCCATCATGGCGAAAGACATAACGCAACAGATTGCAAACGATCTTTCAGCAGGAAAGTTTGCCGCGGCCCAAAAACGCGCGCGCATCCTTGCCAAGCGCGAGCCCAAAAATGCCGCTGTGCAGAACTTTACGGGTGCTGTCTTTGGCCAATGCGGAATGCACCGTCCCTCAATCAGCTATTTCCAAGCCGCCGTTCGCGCGGCTCCTAACAATCAGGAATTTCGCAGCAACCTCATCCTGTCCTTGATCATGAGTGATGAGTTCGCAAAAGCAGATGCGATGATCAAAGGCCAACTCAAGACCTCTCCTAACAGCGCAAAACTGCAGTATCTCCGCGCCTTTGGATATCACCGCGCCCAAAACCACAATGCGGCGATCATTGCGGCAAACCTTGCGCTGAATATTGATCCGCATTTCATCGACGCGCTGAACATCAGAGGGGTTTCATACTCCGAACTGCATCAGACCGAACAGGCCTTGGCTGACTTTCAATCCATTCTAAAACTCAAACCAAATGACCTGAACGCGCTGCAAAACTGCGCCGAGCGGCTCAATGAACTTGGTCAAAAGAATGAAGCATTGACCAAATACGAGGCCATGCTGAAACTGGCACCACAGCACGGCTATGCGCTGAGCAAAGTCGCGTCGCTTTGTCAGATTGATGCAGTGCCAAAGGTCATCAAAACAGCCGAGCAGGTGCTCGCCCATCCCAAATTGCCGCCCAACGAAAAAGCAGTATTCTCCCTAGCCGTTGCCGTGGGACAGGACCGGCTGGGCGACACCAAGGCCGCGATGAAGATGTATGATCAGGTCCACGCAATTGACGCAAAGGACAGACCCTACAATTCGGGCGCGGCGTGGGCGGAATTCAAAAAGGTCAAAGCCCTATTTCCAGAACCACTTGCAAACAGGCCTCAAGACGCGACCGCCCCCACACCGATATTTGTGGTCGGCTTGCCCAGATCCGGCACAACATTGGTAGAGATGATGCTGACCACGTCACCACAGGTTTTGGCCTGCGGCGAGCGCGTTACAGCAGAACGCCTGTATCAAGACATGTTTAGCTCAGCGCCGCATGTAGCACCTCAGCACCTTACAGACTTTGCACAGCGTTACCTTGGTGAGATACAGGACATGCCATTGGATACCCTTGCGTTCGTTGACAAGATGCCCGCCAACTTTCGCTACATCGGCTTGCTGCTTAGCGCCTTTCCCAATGCCAAAATTGTTAATGTGCAGCGTGACCCCCGCGATGTCGCCCTGTCCATGTGGAAACAGCGTTTCACGGCAGCGGGAATGGCCTATGCAAGCAAACTTTCCTCAATTGCGGATCAGGCGAATATCTATCGCTCTTATATGGCGCATTGGCATGCGGTTTATCCCGGGCAGATACTGTCGATTGATTATGAAGGTTTGGTGCAGGACGCTGATGCCGTTTCGCGCCAATTGGCCGCGCATTGCGCAATTGACTGGTCCGAGGCTATGTTGCGGCCTGACGTGAACCGCAACAAGGTCAGAACCGCCAGCATCAACCAAGTCAGAGAGCGGATTCACACCCGGTCCGTCGGGCAATGGCGCCAATTTGGCGACAACCTGAAGCGTCTGACATCAAATCTTGACCCTGAACTCTGGCCCGAAATTATATGACGCCAACGTCGGCCTGTCCGCCCTTAAAACAAGTATAGGATCAGCCAGTCCGCCTTTAGCGCGGGCCGATCTTCGCCCTCAATCTCAACCACCACGTCAAAACGCGTCATCAGCTTATCACCCGCGCGTATTGTGGCGTCGGTTAACACAAAGTGCGCCCTGATCCGCACACCCGCGTGCACGGGTGTGATAAAGCGAACCTTTTCAAAACCATAATTCACCGACGCCGTTTGCCCATCTATGATCGGCAGCGCAGCATACGCCATGCCTGAAATCATCGACAGCGTCAGCATCCCATGCGCCACGGTGCCGCCAAATTTAGTCTTTGCCGCGCGCACCGGATCAATGTGGATAAACTGTCGGTCTTCCGTCACTTCGGCAAAGGCATCAATGCGGGTCTGATCCATAACAAACCAGTTGGAATGGCCAATTTCATGGCCTTGCGACGCGATCATTTCGTCCCGTGTGACTTTTCTCATCATGCCAAACGCCCCTCGAACGGCCATTTTGCGTCATGGTCAATTTTGATTGTCATTCTGACTGACTTATCATTCCATTGCGGCACTCTACCCCGCGCCCAGACAAACAGAAAGACGCCCCATGCACACATCCCTTCTTGCCCTGATCATTGTCGCCATCGCAGGCTGCGCCGTGGCACTGCAGACGCCGATCAACGCCGCATTAGGCCGCAGCATCGGCGGTGGTGTTGCGGCAGCCGCGGTGTCCTTTGGCGTCGGGTTCTTGGTGCTTTTGGTCATTTCGATAACGCTCGGCCAAGGCGCAGCACTGGCCCGGATCAGTACCGCACCACCAATCCTCTTGATCGGCGGTGCGCTGGGGGCGTTTTACGTCTGGTCGGTGCTTTGGGCGATCCCGACGCTCGGAGCGCTCACGACCATTACGGCACTGATCCTTGGCCAACTGGCTGCCGCCTTGATGATTGACGCCAGCGGGTTGCTCGGCTTGGCAACACAGGCGATCACCCCCACGCGTATCGCCGCTGCCGCATTGGTCGCGGCAGGGGTTGTCATGTCGCGGTTCTAAACAGCCGCCTTGCGCATCTCATCAAGGTAAATCTCGCGCAGGCGCGGGGCGACTTTGCCCGGTGTGCCATCGCCCAGCGCCACGCCGTCAATCTCAACCACGGGCATGACAAAAGCGCTGGCAGAGGTGGTAAACGCCTCATCCGCCTGCTGCGCTTCATCAATGGTAAAGTTGCGTTCCTCGACCACCATCTGCGCCTCTTTTGCGAACCGCAGAACGGCGGCACGGGTGATGCCGTGCAGGATGTCGTTGGACAGCGCGCGGGTGATGATCTTGTTGCCCTTTACGATATAGGCGTTGTTGCTGGTGCCTTCGGTGACAAAGCCATCCTCGACCATCCACGCATCATCACAGCCCGCCTTTTTGGCCATCATCTTGCCCATCGACGGATAGAGCAATTGTACAGTCTTGATGTCGCGGCGACCCCAGCGGATGTCTTCGATGCTGATGATCTTGGCGCCTTTCTTGGCAGCCGGGCTGTCGGCAAGACCGGGTTTATTTTGCGTGAACAACACAATGGTAGGTTCAGTCGTTTCAGGATCAGGAAAGGCAAAATCGCGGTCGCCATCGGAGCCACGCGTGATCTGAAGATAAATCAATCCCTCGTCGATTTCATTCACCCGCACCAATTCGCGGTGGACTTCCAACAGGTCTTCTTTGGAAATCGGATTGCGCATTTGCAATTCGTTCAAGGATCGGCTGAGCCGCACGGCATGGCCGTCAAAATCAATCAGCTTGCCACCCAGCACTGACGTGACCTCATAGACCCCATCCGCCATCAGAAACCCGCGATCAAAGATCGAGATTTTAGCCTCGGTTTCGGGCAGGTATTCGCCGTTTACATAGACTGTCCGCATGTTCATCCCCAAAGTGCTGCCTCAGGCGGATGCACCCCGGCCTGATCAAATTTCAACGCATGTTCCCGGTCTTCGGCCAACAACAGCGGCCCGTCAAGGTCCACCACTTTTGTACCCTGCGCCACCAAAGTGGCCGGAGCCATCGCCAGCGACGACCCCACCATGCACCCCACCATCACGTCATAGCCTTGCGCCCGCGCCGCATCGCGCAGTGCCAGCGCCTCGGTCAGCCCGCCGGTTTTGTCGAGTTTAATGTTCACCACGTCATACTTGCCCTCAAGCGATGCAAGGCTGTCGCGGTCATGGCAGGATTCATCCGCACAGATCGGCACCGGACGGTCCATCCCGATCAATGCATCATCCTTGTCCGCTGGCAAAGGCTGCTCAACCAGTGACACGCCAAGCCGAAGAAGATGCGGGGCAAGGTCTGCATAAACCTCCGCAGACCAACCTTCGTTCGCATCAATAATAATGGTCGACTTAGGCGCCCCCGCACGCACCGCTTCAAGCCGCGGCATGTCATCGGGCGTGCCGAGTTTGATTTTGAGCAAGGGGCGAAAGCTGTGTTTCGCCGCCTGTGCCTGCATCGCTTCGGGGGTGTCCAAAGACAATGTATAGGCAGTGATCTCTGGCCCCGGCCTTGCCAAATCGGCCAGTTCCCAGACCCGCTTGCCTGCCTGTTTTGCGGCCAAATCCCACAAAGCACAATCAACGGCATTACGCGCGGCCCCGGCAGGTAGCAGATCATAAAGCCGCGCGCGTGTGACCGTGCCGCTCAGCCCTTCAATCTGCGCCGTCACGCTGTCCAAGGTCTCGCCATATCGGGCATAGGGCACACATTCGCCCCACCCTGTGACGCCACCATCGGTGATCCGCACGGTTAACACCTGCGCTTCGGTCCGCGACCCGCGCGAGATAGTAAACACCTGCGCCAGTTGAAACACGTCCCGGCTGACTTCTATGCGCATCTTTGCCCTTTCACCTGGCCAGATAAACTCAAACCCGACCTTGCCCCCAAGCGCAAGGTTCAGATTTCTGCCAAAGCATCCGCCAATCGCGCCGCCCCTTGGCGGAACGGATCGACGGTCGGCAGACCCATCTGCGCCTCAACTTCCGCCAGATAGGCGTCGGCCTCATCGGCCGCCATGTGCTGGGTGTTGATCGAAATGCCCACCACCTGACAGGCCGGGTTCGCCACTCGCGCCAGCGTCAGCGCCATATCACGAACTGATTCCATGCTTGGCAGAGAATACTCAGGCAGGCCGCGCATATGGGTGCGGGTGGGTTCATGGCAGATGATCAGCGCGTCCGGCTGGCCACCATGTATCAATGCCATGGTGACACCGGAATAGCTGACGTGGAACAGGCTGCCCTGCCCCTCAATAATATCCCAATGATCCGCGTCATTATCGGGGGTCAGATATTCGACCGCACCCGCCATGAAATCCGCAATCACCGCATCCAGTGGCACGCCTGATCCGGTGATCAGGATACCTGTCTGGCCCGTGGCGCGGAATGTGCTTTTCAAGCCTTTCTCGCGCATCGCCTCATCCAGCGCCAATGCGGTATACATCTTGCCCGCTGAACAATCCGTGCCCACCGCCAGCACCCGCTTGCCAGTACGTTTTTTACCATCCGCAATCGGGTATTGCACGTTGGGCACCCGCACATCATGCAAGGTGCAGCCATTGACCTGAGAGGCAGCAACCAAATCACCTTCGTTACTCAACATCTGGTGCAGCCCTGATGCCAGATCAAAGCCCATGTTCAACGCCTCTATCAACACATCTTTCCATGCCGCGCTGATCGCGCCCCCGCGCGGCGCCACCCCGATCACCAGTGTTTTTGCACCTGCGGCTTTGGCTTCGGCCAGCGTCATGTCCGCGACGCCAACATCCGCCTTGCACCCCTCCATACGGTATTGCCCCACGGCATTTTCAGGCCGCCAATCTTTGATGCCTTGCGCGACTTTCGCAGCCAGTCGGTCAGGCGCATCGCCTAAAAACAGAAGATATGGTGTTTCAATCATGGTTGAGCCTCCGGGCAGATCGGGATTTCTGACATATTCGGCGATGTCTGGTGCAACGGGCTTGTGAATTACGTGTCACTGGCGGAGATCACGCACAGATATCTCGCAGATTTTTAATATGACGCAAGAAGTTTGCGTATTGCTGAAACAGAAATGCTGCACTTGCGAAATGCGCTTGCAGCATCATGCGCAATTTTATAACTGTCAAAGCCAGTATATCGGCAACAATCATTCGCCAAGGATCAACGATCATGTCATTCCGTATCCAGCCAACCGCCCCTGCACGCCCGAACCGTTGTCAGTTGTTTGGCCCCGGCTCAAACACCAAACTGTTCGCAAAGATGGCGGCATCGGCTGCGGATGTGATCAACCTTGATCTTGAAGACAGCGTTGCCCCCTCCGACAAAGACACTGCGCGCGCCAACATCATTGCGGCGATCTCGGATGTGGATTGGGGCAACAAAACCTTGGCGGTGCGGATCAACGGATTAGACACGCCCTATTGGTATCGTGATGTTGTTGACCTGATGGAGCAAGCTGGCGACCGTCTGGATCAGATCATGATCCCCAAGGTCGGCTGTGCGGCGGATGTGTACACAGTTGATGCTTTGGTCACAGCGATTGAAACGGCCAAGGGCCGGAGCAAGAAAATCTCGTTCGAAGTCATCATCGAATCCGCAGCAGGCATTGCCCATGTTGAGGAAATTGCAGCCAGTTCGCCGCGACTGCAGGCGATGAGCCTTGGGGCGGCGGATTTCGCGGCCTCTATGGGGATGCAGACCACCGGGATCGGCGGCACGCAGGAAAACTACTATATGCTCCATGACGATGCCAAACATTGGTCCGACCCTTGGCATTGGGCACAGGCAGCGATTGTTGCGGCCTGTCGCACGCATGGTGTCTTGCCCGTGGATGGGCCGTTTGGTGATTTCTCTGATGATGAAGGTTTCCGGGCGCAGGCACGGCGGTCCGCGACGCTTGGCATGGTTGGCAAATGGGCGATCCACCCCAAACAGATCGCGATTGCGAATGAGGTGTTTACCCCATCCGAGGAAGCGGTAGCCGAAGCCCGAGAGATTTTAGCGGCCATGGCAGACGCAAAAGCCAAGGGCGAAGGTGCTACGGTCTATAAGGGTCGCTTGGTAGATATCGCCAGCATCAAACAGGCCGAAGTGATTGTGCGTCAGTCCGAAATGATTGCCGGGAAATAGCATCGAACCGCTCGACGATCGGACAGGGCGGGGGCCAGCCCCCGCACCCCCGGCATGTATGTGGAACAATGAAATTGATCAGGCGCGCTCATCCTTGGGCGACCCCATCACAACATATGACGTGATGCCGTTGACCTGCGGCAGCGCACCCAGCATGTCAGTGTGAAAAGATTTATAGGCGCGCAGGTCGGCACATTCGACGCGCAAGAGATATTCGATGGTGCCCGTGATGTTGTGGCATTCAACCACTTCGGGCGCGCGGGCGATGGCGCGCTCGAACGCCTCTTGGCTGGATTTTGAATGATCGCTGAGGCCAACGCCGACATAGGCTGCAAACCCGGAGCCAAGCGCCGTCCGGTCCAGCACCGCACGGTAGCCAGTGATGATACCGCGTTTTTCCAGATCCTGTACCCGGCGCAGGCAGGCCGAGGGCGACAGGCCCACCCGTTCGGCAAGATCAAGGTTACTGATCCGGCCATTGCGCGATAGTTCACGCAATATATGTTCGGAAATTTGATCAAGTGCGGCCATAAATTGTGAACTTTCTGCATAATCGGTGCATTTCACAATTTAACATCGGTCAATCTAAGTCAAACATTGCGTCATGGATATTGAGACCCTGCCTGCGCTCGCGCTTTTTGCTTTTGTCAGTTCCGCCACACCGGGGCCGAACAACCTGATGTTAATGGCCTCAGGGGCGAATTACGGGTTTCGACGGAGTATTCCGCATATGTTGGGCATCTCAATCGGGTTCATGGTCTTGATGCTGCTTACTGGCATTGGCTTGGTGCAGATTTTTGATATTTATCCGGTCAGCTATATCATCCTGAAAGTGCTGAGCGTTGCTTATATGCTGTATCTCGCATGGAAAATTGCCAACGCGGCACCCGTGAAAGAACGTAAAGTCACAGGCACACCGATGACATTTTTGCAGGCCGCGGCATTCCAATGGGTCAATCCCAAAGCGTGGGCGATGGCGCTGACCGCGATCACGGTTTACGTGGCGGATGGCGGTCCCGTACTACTGATGATCGCCGCGACGGTCTTTGCCTGCGTGAATTTGCCGTCCGTCACGATCTGGACCGTGTTGGGTCAGCAGATGGCGCGGTTCTTGACCAATCCGGCGCGTTTACGTGCGTTTAACTGGACAATGGCGGGGCTGTTGATTGCCTCGCTTTATCCGGTGTTGTCGATGACGGCCTAATAATCGCGCAGCGCAATCTGACCCAGGTCGCACAACGCGCGGCAATCAGAGGCGTCATGGCCGATATCCTCAGACAGCAGGACATAATCAGCACCCGGGCCATCAAAGCGATAATCATCGCATTGGCCATCGTTGGGCCATTCAGATTTGTCATCGCCAAAATTGATCGTACTGCATTGGGTGGCCGCGGTCGCTGCCGCAAAATCCCAAACGGTCAGTTTGCCCGCGTCAAAAGCGGTTTTGCAATCGGTGGCATCATGACCGATATCGTCGCGGTCCAACCCTTGGGCCATTGCAGAGCCGCGAAACCGACGATCATCACATTCGCCATCGTTCGACCACTGGCTGGCATCATCGCCAAAGTTAATGGATTGCGCCAGCACAGCCATCGGAGCAAACGCCAAAATCGCCACAGCAAGATATCTTAGTTTCATGACTTTCCCCTTTTGATCTGAGACTACCCGCATCGCGGCGCGTTGCAAACCGCCCAAATCAGCGCCATATAACAAAGATCAGAAGCCGGAGCCCATCATGACCCAATACCTTGATTTCGAAAAGCCACTTGCCGAGATTGAAGGCAAAGCCGAAGAATTGCGTGCCATGGCGCGGACAAATCCTGAGATGGATACAACAGCCGAGGCCAAGGCATTGGATGTGAAAGCTGCGGCAATGCTGACTGATTTATACGCCACGCTGACGCCTTGGCGGAAATGTCAGGTGGCGCGGCACCCGGAACGCCCGCATTGCAAGGATTATATTGAGGCGCTCTTTACCGAATATACACCACTGGCGGGTGATCGGAACTTTGCAGATGATCTGGCCGTGATGGGCGGGCTTGCGCGGTTCAATGACACGCCCGTGATGGTGATTGGCCATGAAAAGGGCAATGACACGAAATCCCGGATTGAGCGGAATTTCGGCATGGCGCGGCCCGAAGGATACCGCAAGGCGGTGCGGTTGATGGAGCTGGCGGGCAAGTTTGGATTGCCGGTAATTACGCTTGTCGATACGCCCGGTGCGTACCCCGGTAAAGGTGCCGAAGAACGCGGACAGTCAGAGGCAATTGCGCGGTCTACCGAGAAATGTCTGCAAATTGGTGTCCCCTTAGTCAGCGTAATCATTGGTGAAGGTGGGTCCGGTGGGGCCGTCGCCTTTGCCACGGCGAACCGGGTCGCGATGCTGGAGCATGCGGTCTATTCGGTGATCACGCCGGAAGGCTGTGCGTCAATCCTTTGGAAAGATGCCGAGAAAATGCGTGAAGCGGCAGAGGCGATGCGCCTGACGGCGGATGATCTGCGCAAACTGGG
>JBPOFE010000114.1:0-11659 GCA_051252035.1 Sulfitobacter sp. | reverse complement strand
CGGGGGGCATTGGCAAGCGCGTCGGCGCGGCCCTGAGGTTCGGTACCGATGGTCGCTGGAGCGGTGGTGCCGACAGGTGCTGCGGGGACAAGGGCGTCATCTACGGTGCCTTCGGTCGTCTGCTCGGTGCCGTCGATGGGGGTGCTAACTTCTGGTTTTGGGCCTACAAATAACCAAACCAGTATCACGATGAAACTGAGTGCCGTAGCAAGGATGAGATTCTTGTTCTGTTCGTCCATTGGGACAGCCACCTGATGTCTGTGATATATCAGCGTGGGTTCAACAGAGTGCAGCACCAAAGGTCAAGCGGAATCGGGTTTTTTGAGCGTTTGAAGGGGATTTGGCCCGGTGATTTCAGTCGCTTTTGGCTGGCAGGCATAATTGCGCCATGTGCGCAGCTAAAATTGCCCATGTCCTATGTTGCTTTGCCGTTCATAATACGGGGCACTTCTTGCAATTTAGCGGTATGTTTTGCGATCCAATCAAGCGTCTGTTCAAACGGCATCGGGCGGGCAATACCAAACCCTTGAACATGGTCGCAGCCCAGTTGCGCCAGCAGCACGTGTTCACCGACCGATTCCACACCTTCGGCCAGGGTTTCGACGCCCAACCGTTCCGCCATCGTCAAAATTGCCCCGATCATCCGTTGTTGTTCGGGGTCGCGGTCTGCTTTCATCACGAAAGACCGATCAATCTTGATCCGGCTCACCGAAAAGCGACGGATTGAGGCGATAGATGCATGGCCGGTGCCAAAATCATCCAAGTCAATCCGGCACCCCAGTTTGCCCAAAGCATTGATATTGCGTGTGACCATGTCGTCCGGCGCGCTCGCAACCACAGTTTCCAGTACTTCGACAGCCAAGCGCTCTGGCGATAGTTCAAATCGATCTAGTTCCCACTTTATTTTCTCTAAAAGGCGCGGATTGTTCAACTCTGATCCGGTAAAGTTCACGCCGACCTGCGGCACATCCACACCCGCTCCATCCCAAGCTTTTAACGCCGCAAAAGCGTGGTAGATCATCACTTCGGCAAGGCGTTCCAGCATGCCAACCTCTTCGACGGCGGGCAGAAAATCGGCGGGGGTAATCATGCCCCGTTCCGGATGTGACCAACGGGCCAAAGCCTCAAATCCGGTAATCTGGCCCGTATCGGTTGAAATTTGCGGTTGGAACCAAGGTTGGATTTGCCCGGAATTGAGTGCTTGCACCACTTCTTCGTGCAATTCCGAGCGGGTTTGGGTGTCCCGGCGCATTTGGTCCGAAAAGGCACGGATCGCGGAAGGTCCACGTCTTTGCGCCTCTCGTAACGCAGTTGCAGCAGCCATCAGCCATCCTTTGCCATCTTTGGTGGGGGACCGGCCATGCTGACAGAACCCAACAGAGGCCGAGACATATACACATATCCCGTCAAGGGATATCGGTTCTTCGACCACGTTTTGTAGACGCCCGGCCAGTTGGATACACATTTCAAGATCAAGGTGACGCACCGGAGCCAAACAAATGGCAAATCTGGCATCGCCCATTTGGCCGATATTGTCATCGCCGCGCAGGGTGGCGGTTAGACGTTCGCCTGTGCGTTGTACCATTGCGTCCGCCGCAGCCTGACCATAACGGTCAATGAATTGCTGAAAATCCTCAATTGCCAGAAAAAACGTGGCTGACTGATAGCCTTTTTCGGTGGTGCGTAGAAAAACCTCTTCGGTCAATTCCTCAAATGCGCTGCGTTGGAAAAGGCCGCTGATAGCGTCGCGTGGCACTGTTAATCTGGTCGGGATGACCCCGCTAAGCAAATAGACCACCGGCACCAGTGCTGAGACGATGATCAAGCTCGCTTCACCACCGAACCAGAAGGCACCAAGTGAAAGCGCGGGTATAAACGCAAGCGCCGCGGTGCTGGTTAGGCCGTTGGCCAGCTTACGTTGCAATCTATTGAATGCTAGAAAATATCGCTGCGCCATGGCGGCCTCCCTTTCACAACGCAGAATCGGCGTTGTGTTCGGGCGAAATTAACCCGTCAGAGTTGAGCCGTCGGTTAACGGTACAAGTTTTGTTCGCGTCGATTTGTCTAAGATTATTCGGATCTGCGGGTCAGGGCAGCAAAATCAAACAATGCCGGGTCCAAAAGATGTGTTGGCCTTGCATTCATCAAGGCCCGAAACATGACCCGACGGCGGCCAGGGCTGTTGGCTTCCCAACCATCCAGAATTGCCTTGACCTGCTGACGCTGCAAACCGTCTTGAGACCCACAGAGGTCGCAAGGAATGATCGGGTAATCCATTGAATTTGCAAATTTTTCGCAGTCTATCTCTGCCACATGGGCAAGGGGGCGGTAGACAAATAAATCACCCTCTTCGTTGACCAATTTTGGCGGCATGGTAGCCAATCGACCGCCATGAAACAGGTTCATGAAAAAGGTTTCCAGAATGTCATCACGGTGGTGGCCCAACACAACCGCAGAACATCCTTCCTCGCGGGCAATCCGGTAGAGATGCCCGCGCCGGAGCCGTGAGCACATGGTACACAGCGTGCGGCCAGCCGGGGTTTTGTCCATCACAATGGAATAGGTATCTTGATATTCGATCCGATGCGGTACGCCCATTTTTTCCAGAAACGCGGGTAATACCGTGGCAGGAAACCCCGGTTGGCCCTGATCCAGATTACAGGCGAGCAATTCAACAGGCAGCCAGCCACGCCATTGTAATTCATGCAGCACAGCGAGCAGGGTATAGCTGTCTTTGCCCCCTGACAGGCACACCAGCCAACGCGGCTTGGGTGTTGTGCGTTCGATCATCCCGTATTGATCAATGGCCTCGCGCGTCATGCGCACGATGCGTTTGCGGAGCTTCTTAAACTCCGTGGTTTGCGGCGCGCCATGGAACAGGGCGTGTATGTCATCGGGGTGATCAAGCATATCAATGGCCTAAATGAAGGGGATAGGGCGATCAAGCGCCAAGGCAGAAGTCACGATCAGTCTGGCACATTGTCCACGCCACTGTCGCCCCAGGGGTGACAGCGCGCAATGCGCCGCGCCGCAAGCCAACTGCCTTTGATACCACCGTGTTTTTGCAGGGCTTCCAGCGCATAGGCGCTGCATGTGGGGTGGTAGCGACAGTTAAAGCCGACCCACGGGCTAAAGATCAAGCGATAGGCGCGCACGGGCAGGGCAAATATATGGGCAAGCGGGGTCATCTGCGGCGGCCATGTAAGATGCCAAGGGCCTTATGCATATCTGATTGTAGCTGCGTAAAGGGAAGGTCGGCCGTTGCGCCGCGCCGTCCGATCAGAACATAATCCATACCGGGTTGCCCGTGCTGCGGCAGGATCAGTCGGGCAATTTCACGTAAACGGCGTTTTGCGCGGTTGCGGGCCACCGCGTTGCCGACTTTTTTGGAACACGTAAAGCCGACGCGGATGCCGTCAGGCTGATCTGGCGTCTCATCCGGTTTGCGCTGTCGCATTTGCAGGACGAATCCGGGGGTCGCCACATGCATGGCGCGGCTGGCCCGTTGAAAATCAGCGCGTTTGGTTAATGTGTCCACACGCAAAGAAACCGCCGGGGGCGTTTCCCGGATGACGGCTGTTTTGCCATCCTTGGGTGCCTCCGGCGGTGTCAATCTGTCAAACCTTCGTGGCGCGATTTACGCGCTCAGTTCTTTCCGGCCCTGGGCGCGGCGTGCATTGATGATCTTACGACCAGCTTTGGTTGCCATACGTGCGCGAAAACCATGGCGCCGCTTGCGCACGAGGTTGGATGGTTGAAAGGTGCGTTTCATCGCTCCGTCTCCAATTTAATACGTTGCCTGTAGCGGAATCAGTCTTGGATTCGTGGCACAAGCGTCAATTCAAGCCCGGTCTCTACTGCCGTCACACCCCCAAGTCAAACCCTCGGGCGCGAAAATCTGCACGGATTGCAACAATTGGTGCATTTGGGCGGGCCATTTGTTTCAATACGCAAGGAATGCTGCAAAATGCAATGCGCAGACCACACTGTCTATCAAGCGCCCGTGATCGACCTGTCCCTTTTGCACGCAACAGGCCATCTATGATGCATTCGCCGTAAACCCAGCTCCAAGGGGCAGAAATGACCGTTATGACCAAAGAGACCCCCCCCAAATCCTCCCTTGCCCGATATTTGCCTTTGATCGTGATCGCGGTGGTGGCGGCCATTGGCGCGTTCACCCTCCGCGATTATCTCTCGTTTGAGGCCTTGCGGGACAACCGCGAAGCGCTGATCGCGTTTCGGGACAGCAACTATGTGCTGACTGCATTGGTGTTTGTGTTGGTTTATATGGTGATCGTTGCGTTCTCGCTGCCCGGTGCGGCGATCGCCACGCTGACAGGTGGGTTTTTGTTCGGCATCTTTCCGGGTGTCCTGTTCAATGTGATCGGAGCAACAACAGGCGCAGTGATCATTTTTCTTGCGGCGCAATGGGGCTTGGGTGACAAACTGAAGGAGCGCATGGACGCCTCGGACGGAATGGTTGCCAAGATCAAAAAGGGCATTGATGAGAACCAATGGTCGATGTTGTTCTTTATCCGTTTGGTGCCTGCGGTGCCGTTTTTTGTCGCCAATCTGATTCCAGCATTTTTGGGTGTGCCGCTCTACCGTTTTGTGATCTCGACGTTTTTCGGCATCATGCCGGGGGGGGTGGTCTATACTTCGGTGGGCGCAGGATTGGGTGAAGTGTTTGCCAAAGGTGAGACACCGAACCTCGGTATTATCTTTGAGCCACATATCTTGCTGCCGATATTGGGTCTGTGTGCACTGTCGTTGATGCCGATTGTAATCAAGACATTTACGGGCAAGAAGGATCTGCTGAAATGAACCGGATTAAGACGGATATTCTGATCATTGGTGCCGGGTCTGGCGGGTTGTCTGTGGCTGCGGGTGCGGCCCAAATGGGGGCGGATGTTGTCCTGTTGGAAGGGCATAAAATGGGTGGTGATTGCCTGAATTATGGCTGCGTGCCGTCCAAGGCGCTGATCGCGACGGGCAAGGCCGCCTATGGCCAGCGTAATTCTGAGCAATATGGCGTGGCAGATGCGGATGGCGAGGTCGATTATGCGGCGGCCAAAGATCATGTGGCGGATGTGATTGCCCAGATCGCCCCAGTGGACAGTCAAGAACGGTTTGAGGGGTTCGGGATCAAGGTGATCCGCGAATTTGGGCGCTTTATCTCGGACGACGAGGTGCAGGCGGGGGATACGATCATCAAGGCGCGTCGCATTGTGGTCGCCACGGGATCATCGCCACTTGTGCCGCCGATTCCGGGGTTGGATAAGGTGCCGTATGAGACCAACGAGACATTGTTCGAGTTGCGCGAGAAACCCAAGCATCTCTTGATTATCGGCGGCGGCCCCATCGGCATGGAAATGGCACAAGCGCATAGCCGCATGGGGTGCAAAGTGACGGTCATAGAGGGTGATAAGGCGCTGGGTAAGGACGACCCTGAGATGGCCGCTGTTGTGCTCGACACCCTGTGCGACGAAGGCATCGTGATTGAAGAAGGGGCGTTGGCAGCTGAAATCCGTGGCAAGAAGGGCGCGATTGAGGTTGAGGCTAAGGATGGCCGAATTTTTAAGGGTTCACATTTATTGATGGCGGTGGGGCGCAAGGCCAACACCGATAAGTTGGATCTGGGAAAGGCTGGCATTGAGCCAACCAAACAGGGCATCAAAGTTGATGCATCGCTGCGCACAACCAACCGCAAAGTCTATGCGATTGGCGATGTCGCGGGTGGCCTGCAGTTCACCCATGTCGCAGGCTATCATGCGGGGGTGATCATCCGATCCATGTTGTTTGGTCTGCCCTCCAAGGCCAAAACCAGTCATATTCCTTGGGCCACCTATACTGACCCGGAACTATCCCAAGTTGGCCTGACCGAAGATCAGGCGCGCGAAACGCATGGCGATAAGCTGGAGGTAGTGCGGTTTCACTATACCCACAACGACCGCGCTATCGCGGAACGTAAAACCAAAGGGATCATCAAGGTCATGGTTGTCAAAGGCCGCCCCATCGGTGTGTCGATTGTTGGCTATCAGGCAGGCGAATTGATCAATCTTTGGGCCTTGGCGCTGGCCAACAATATGAAAATGAGCCAGATTGCAGCCATGGTTGCCCCGTATCCCACCATTGGCGAGATCAACAAACGTGCAGCTGGCGCGTATTTCAGCCCGCGCTTGTTCGAAAGCGATCTGGTGAAACGTGTCGTGGGCCTTGTGCAGCGTTTTATTCCCTAAATGTCGATGATCAATTCCCTCTCTGGTCGCTTGCTGATCCTGACCACCATCTTTGTGATGTTGGCCGAGGTGCTGATTTTTGTGCCCTCCATCGCGCGGTTTCGCGAAGACTATATGCTGAATCGGTTGGAGCGGGCGCAGATTGCCTCGCTGGCGCTGCTGGCCGATGATATGCTGGACCCGGAACTTGAGGATGAGTTGCTGCGCAACGCCGAAGTGTTCAACGTGGTGTTGCGCCGTGACGAGGTGCGTCAATTGATGTTGTCCTCGGACATGCCGCAGTCGATCTCTGCCACTTTCGACCTGCGTGATGCCAGCGCCATGACCTTGATCAAAGATGCGGTGATGCGGATGTTCCGGCCTGAAAATGAGGTCATTCGAGTGATCGGCGCCCCCGTGCGCGAGGCGGGTTTGCTGATCGAAGTGACGATGGAAACAGCCCCGATGCGGATGGCGATGTTGGATTATGGCAAGCGTATTCTGGCGCTGTCGGCGGTTATTTCCGTGGTCACGGCCTTACTGCTTTTTGGTGCAATGCGGATATTTTTGGTCAAACCGATCAAAGGTGTCGTAACGCACATGCAAAACTATGCCGCAGCCCCCGAAGATGCGCGGCGTATCATCATTCCAAGTGCGGGCGTCACTGAACTACGCGAAGCTGAGGGGGCGTTGCAAAAGCTGCAAACCGACCTGACCCAAGCGCTCAAGCAAAAAGACCGCTTGGCACAACTGGGGTCCGCCGTTAGCAAGATCAGCCATGATTTACGCAATATTTTAACCTCAGCCCAGCTCTTTACCGACCGGATTGAGATGTCTGAGGATCCAACCGTCAAGCGCATGGCCCCAAAATTGGTGGGGTCGATCACGCGGGCGGTGCATCTTTGCGAATCCACGCTGGCATTTGGCAAGGCAGAGGAACCGGGGCCGACCCTGACACTGGTTGATCTGGCTGAGGTGGTCGAGGACGTGATTGAGGGGGAGCGTTTGGCGATTGGGGAGCACGACATCAGCTTTGCCGCTGATATCCCCGACGGCATGCGCGTGCGCGCGGACCCGGAACAAATGTATCGGGTTTTGTCGAACCTGATGCGCAACGCCCGTCAGGCGATCATGGCCGCAGGCAAAGCGGGTGAAGTCGGCGTGCAGGCGAATGAAACGGATGCCGCATGGTACATCACGGTGACGGATACTGGGCCCGGCTTGCCAGTGAAGGCGCGGGAACACCTCTTTACGCCTTTCCAAGGCGGCGCACGCAAGGGGGGCTCGGGCCTGGGTCTTGCCATTGCTGCAGAGCTTGTCAAAGGCCACGGTGGTGATCTTACCTTGGCCGGGACAGACGCATCCGGTACGCAATTCACCATCACACTGCCAAAGGGTGATGGCACTGTTTGATATGCGGCGATGAAATTCTGATTGATCGCAATCAGGGGCTTGCAAACCGTACCCCACGCGACTAAACCGCCGGGCAATGCACCCGTAGCTCAGCTGGATAGAGTACCTGACTACGAATCAGGGGGTCAGAGGTTCGAATCCTCTCGGGTGCACCACTTCCAAATTTAAGTTACTGTTTGAATTGTATTTGTTGTTCATTTTGTCGAACCTTTGCTATTGGGTTCGTCAGCATTTGAACCCGTTTCGTTCTGACGCAGCTTGGCAAAACCTTGATCGGCCATGAGACCGCGTCTTGCTTTCGCGATCTCGCGCTGTTCAACGTTGCGATTGATAGCAAGCTACGTGGCTGCGATTTGGTCAAACTTGCCGTGACTAACTTGGTTAAAGATGATCGCGTTCGCGAGCGAGTTTCTGTGATCCAGAGCAAGACTCAAAAGCCGGTTCAGTTTGAACTGACTAAAAACACGCGAGAAACCATTATTGCGTGGGTTAGGTCACCCGAAATGATCGGCTGCCCATTCATGTTCCCCAGTCGCTTCCACGACCGTCCGCACATCTCTACGCGCCAATATGCTTGACTGGTTCGTGATTGGGTGACTGCGACAGGACTAGAACCGAGCGGCTACGGCACTCATTCACTCCGTCGGGCCAAAGCCGCTGAGATATACCGCAAGACGGGCAATCTTCGCGCTGTGCAGCTTCTGCTCGGCCATACGAAGGTTGATAGCACAGTGCGTTACCTGAGCGTCGAATTGGAAGATGCTCTGAGTATTGCAGAGCGCATCGACATTTAAGCGATGTTGGCGAACGGTGCTTGCCGTTCGCCAACTTAGAAGAGACCTAAGATCATGCAGCGGCGAAAACGAAGGGCGAGTCCATCTTGTGAATTCGATACTCTCTGTGCGAGCGCTTTCAGAGAGGAAAATACCGCATGAGCAGTGACTTAAGAGCAGCTCCGCGATCGAAGAAACGGCCATTCGTGCGGGGCGCACTGTGAACCAGGCAGAGAATTTACATATCCCTTTTTCCGCAGCAAAAAGATACGAGCATCGTGCTATCAGTATTCCAGACGGTCTTAGGTCGGCATTTGCTAACGCAAAATACTTGCTGAAAGCGCTTTGGTCGCCGCGGCGATACAGTTGGCATCGCGTTTGCGTTGATTGAACGGGGGTGAGGCTGACAACTGAAGCCACCGCTTCACGACTTGGCCGCGATCCCAAGGGAGCGCAGAGCAAAGACGCTACAAGATGAATTGTCTTAAATTGGGGGCCTATATACTTAACTAGCCGTGAGGTGTGAATGACAAACGTAGTGGATTTTGAGAAAGCCAAAGCGCGAGGCGCAAAACCACCAGAGCATCCAATAGTGCAAGCGCTAGACGCGCTTGCACTGGCTTTAGCCGATCACGGCCACTCTTGGAGCGAACGTGAGGTTAGCCTTTATGAAACCGCTATTTCTTACTGCGGTTGTAAGGACTCTGGTTCGTCGGCTTGAGACTCACGCCTTGCTCCGACGCTTTAGAGTACACTGAACCCTCTGTTCGACCCAACTTGAGGCCGATAACGCGAGTCGGCGTGTTCTCTTTAGCCAAGGATTTAAGTTGTGACACTTCACCCTTGCTCCAAGATTTACCTTTGTTTCTTTCGTAAGATGCCATGCTGATATTCCTTATGCTGGCGTTGCAATGGAACCATCAGGGGGCTTGATAACGTCATATTAACGCGCTAGGTGTAACGTGTTATATAACAAATCGACGCCCCCTAATGGCGTCACTCTTTAGCGCAGGTCGGGCCACTAACCCTTCCTGCGCTTTCCTTTTACCGAATCATTTTTGATGAGTCGAGACACACATCATCATATTGCGTCGAAATAAGTACGAAAAGAGAACATGTGCTCTACATGTAGTAGGTCACATGGACTTTGGCGGCTTCAAAAACATTGTGAACTGGACGGGCTTCTTGCCATAGTGCTGCGCAACCCGTTGCCTAAGTTCGTGAATGTCGTCGCACGTTTTTGACATTCCGATCACTTCGTAGCAGCGCGACACGAGTTGCCGTATTCCTACATCCTCTGTGAGCTGGCTGTGCCACTTAGCGCCGGGTGGCGGCTTGTTCTCTTTCAGGTATTTGGCAACATCTTCATCAAGGGTGTCGTAGATCAATTCTGTGACCAGCTTCCCCCACCATTTTGGGCGGGTTTGCAGCGGAGTTTTCCACCCCGTCAGGCGTCCGAATTCTTCCCATAGTTCGTCGGGGAAGGTTTTTTCCCATGCACGCAGTTCCTCGGAAATGAATGCCCTTAATTTGACTTGCAGTGCATCTTCGGCCCGTTCGTACTGATATCCAGTCGCCTCATCGACCAGCGCGTCTAGGCCAGTGCGCGTAAGGCCCGATGTGAGGACCGCGCACTTGATTGCAATCTCCCTCTGACGATCTGTTAAAGCCGCACCTTGATACAACGCCTGTACGTAGCCACGGCATATAAGTTCAAAATGTTCAGTGGTGATCCCAATGGCGACCCACTGCGTTCCCGGAATCGAAAACCGAATGGTTTCCTGCAGCACTTTTTCCTTATCAATAAAGGGATTGAGCGCCTTTTGCCCGATATAGTCCTGCAGGCTACCCCGTTCTACATTCGCAATTGCTTTTGTCGTTGATCCAGAAGAAACTACGCGCGTCTCATCATTTAGCACGTAGCAGTCGAGTTCGGCCCCGCCCAAATCAATCTTCCCCCGCCATTTCGCAAATGGCAGTTTGTCGATTTCCTCCTGCGGCATGTCCTTGATGCCAACAACCTTATTAACAACAGCGTCAAAACTGTCGCCTATCGGTTCAATTGTGTCAGGTTTCTTAACCATTGATCAGTTCCTTATAAGTCAGACGCTTATCGACCATCCGGTCAATCGTCATGTTGATGAAGCTAATTGTGCCAGCTTTGGCGGTGTTATGACGGAACGAAAATTCGTTCACATAGCGGTGCAAGTGATCTTCGCTCATATAATGGTAAACGCCGATATATCCGCGTTTAAGCAGCGACCAGAAGCTTTCGATACCGTTGGTGTGGGCCATGTTGCGAACGTACTCACCAGCCGAATGGCGAACCATCTTGTGTTCAAAGCCATGCTTAGGAAGGCTGCGATACGCTTTAAACTCGTCTGTTACGACTGTTGCGCCCTCTGGGGCGTTGTCCTTGATGAAACCTACCAGTGTGGCCGCGTTGGTACGCTCAACAGGCATGGCGCGAACCTCGCCGTGCTGGTCACGCATGCCGACAACGGCAGTTTTACCAACCGCGCCACGACCAGCGTGTAGTTTCTTGTCCGCATGTTTGTTCTTTTCTTTGCCGCCCACGTAGGTTTCGTCAACTTGGGTGTGATCGCCCATGTCACCGCTGTCGTTGCCGCCCATCCAAGTTTCACGGATGCGCTGCGCAAGGAACCAAGCTGTTTTCTGAGTGACACCCAACTCGCGGGCCATCTGAGTGCTAGGGATGCCCTTGCGGGCGCTTGTGAGCATGTAGATCGCCAACAACCACTTAAGCAGGGGCAAGCGGCTCTCGGCCAATACCGTGCCAGTGCGAACGCTGAAATGCTTGCGGCAATCTTTACAGCGATAGGCCATTGGCTTGTGATCTTTACACTCAGTCACGGAAACCGAACCACAGTGACCGCAAACAGCTTCACCATTCCAGCGGCGGTTCTCAAAGAATTGGCGCGCAGCCTCTTCATTTGGGAATTTCTGGAAGAACTCGAATGTGCTAAGTGTATCAGTCATGGGCTTAATCTCTCTTGTTGAGATTAAACTAGCCAAATTGTGATACGGCGTCAAGTTAATTTTGGCTAGTTAAGTATATAGGCCCCCAAGATAAGTTAGGCAGAATTTTGGATTCGCGTTGTAGGTGGAGCCCAGAGAGGAATCGCTTGCTTGATGTTTCCGTTACATTCTAACAGTATTTGACGCCCGCCCAACCACGGGACCATGCGTTCAATATGCAAGCTTAGACCCAATCGACAGGATAGTGTGGCATTG
>JBPOFE010000113.1:0-11887 GCA_051252035.1 Sulfitobacter sp. | reverse complement strand
TCCTCTCCTGGGCACCACTAAAACCTCCTAATTCTCAAATCGCAGCAAATCCGGCATCAAGCGCCGTCAGAATTTTAGCCGTGTCTTGTTCTGTCAGCACAAGCGGTGGTGACAGAATTATATTCG
Organism: Sulfitobacter sp.; assembly: GCA_051252035.1. Taxonomy (GTDB): domain Bacteria; phylum Pseudomonadota; class Alphaproteobacteria; order Rhodobacterales; family Rhodobacteraceae; genus Sulfitobacter. The sequence goes on along the minus strand of JBPOFE010000113.1, from coordinate 11,761 downwards.
GCCCGGACACCCGGATCATAGCACCGGCCTGATAAGCGACTTCTTGCACCGTTGCAGCAGTCCCCCCATCAATAGGTTTCTTGGTGTCCCGGTCGCTTACCATTTCAATCGCTGTCATCAAGCCATGACCACCACGCACATCACCGATGATGTCGTACTTGTCTTTTAGAGCCACGCAGCCGGTAAACATTTGATCACCACGCACCGCCGCATTCTCAACGACATTCTGGCGCTTGACCTCAGCCAGACAGGCCAATGCGGCCGCGGCACCCACTGGATGACCTGAGTACGTATAGCCATGCGCAATTTTCGCTGCCGGGTTATCCTCAAATGCCTCAACCAAGCGATCCCCCAGCATGACGGCACCAAATGGGAAAAACCCGTTGGTGATCGCCTTAGCGGTACACATCATATCAGGCTGGATCCCCCAAAGCCGCGCACCCGACCATGCGCCCGTCCGACCATATGCCGTGATGACCTCATCAGTGATCAGCAAAATACCATTTCGGTCACAGATTTCGCGCACCATGGGTGCGAATGATTTGTGCGGAGGAATGACGCCGCCGGCGCCCAAGATCGGCTCCATAACCATCGCCGCAATCGTGTTTGCACCTTGAAACACAATTTCATCCTCAAGTGCCGCCGCGCAAAGTTGCGCCAGCTTTTCGGGGTCGGTCTCATTAAACGGGTTGCGATAGGTGTAGGGCGCAGGGATGTGATAACAGCCCGGCAACAGCGGTTCATAAGCGTTCCGAAAATTTGCGTTTCCATTAACGCTTGCCGCCCCCATATGGGTGCCATGATAACCCTTTTTGATGCTGAGAAATTTGACCCGGCCCGGCTCCCCCCGCAGTTTGTGGAACTGCCGCGCAAGGCGCAAAGCGGTTTCAATGGAATCCGATCCGCCAGAGGTGAAAAATGCGCGGCGCATGCCGTCAGGCGCAAAGAATTCACTCAGCTCATAAGACAGTTCAATCGCAGCATCATTCGATGTGCCACGGAAGGTGGAATAATACGGTAATCTTGCGAGCTGATCCGCAATCGCGTCTTTTACGGGCTGACAGGAATAGCCAAGATTGACGTTCCACAATCCACCAACCCCATCAACAACCGTATGTCCGTCAATGTCGGTGATGTTGACGCCGCTCGACTCCGTTATGATCTTTGGCGGGTTGTCGATGCTGTCCTTTGGCGATGTCATAGGATGCCACATCAGGCGACCATTGTGCTCTTTTAGGAAATTTGAATCTTTCATGATGCGGGTTCCATCTGTTGTGATTTTGAGGATGCATTTAACCAGCAGGCTTCAAGGCTGCTTGGAACCGTTCCGCCCCAATTATGTGAGATTTGGCGGCTTGCGGTGATCAGGTGCCGTTTGATCTCTTGCTCGGCTTTACTGGTAAATCTGGTGGCGACACAGGCCACTGATACCGTCCCGGCCAGCAATCCTGTTTGATCAAAGATCGGTACCGATCGGCTATGCACTTCGTTGTCGAGGCTGCCATCTGAATGACCATAACCTGTCGCCCGCGCATGCTGAATTGCGGCATCAATTTCCTGTTCCGTCGTTGGTGTCTGAGCGGTAAAGGCTTTTAGGTTTTTCTTAGCAATGTCGGTAAGGTCAGGAGTGGAAAACGCCAATGCGCAAATACCCGATGCCGTGGCGTGAAGCGGGTGAGTAGCGGCACTAACGATCGCACGTGTGCTGTGTTCTGGTGATTCGACAACGTCGAGAGAATAGAGCGTCCCACCCGAAAGTATCGAGACATGGGCCGTTTCACCCGTGGCATCAGCAAGCTCTTTGAGCGGCGCGATCACACCCGCTTTGCGCGGCACAGTCACTTCGCGCATTTGCGCCAACGACAAAAGCGCTGGCCCCAAACGATATCGTTTGGTCAGCGGGTTTTTCTCAACAAATCCTGCGTCTTCAAGCGCTTGCAGGTGGCGATATGTCGTCGCCTTGTCTCGATTTGCGAGCTTACAAAGCTGCGAAAGACCAATTTCCGGCAAGGTGGCCGAAAAGTGAGACAGCAGCGCAAGTGTTTTGGTTGCGGAGGACATTGGCGAATTCTGCTCCTTCGTCATTTCAGAAAAGAATTGACATACATTGATTAACAAGGCAACCTTTTTATATAACACTGGTTCAATATATGAACCGATCTAGGGAGAAGACAATGTCCAACTTTGTAAAATCACTTACTGCGGCGACGCTGGCGCTTTCTGCAATGGCTGGGGCTGCGCAAGCAGAGTATCCAGAAAAGCCTGTAGAATTTATTGTTCCGTGGCCTCCGGGCGATCTTGAAGATGTCCTGACGCGGATGATCGCTGAGGATTTTCAAGCTGAATACGGCGTGCCAGCGGCAGTTGTGAACAAACCCGGTGGCGGTGGCGGCCCCTTTCCTGGCGCAATCGAAGTCGCAAAAGCCCCTGCTGATGGCTACACTGTCGGGTCGTTCCTTATTGCGATTCCGGTTGTTGGCCCGCAGATCGGTATTCCCGAACTGAACCCTGATCCGTTCGAACCATTGGGCAATTTCCTGACCTACCCATTTGTCATCGCCACCTCCGGCGGCGCACCATATGACGACATGGCAGGCTTGGCCGAACACGCAAAAAGCAACGATGTTGTTCTGGGCCATTTCGGCGCACCATTGGTGCCGACACAAGTGACATTGGGTTTGGCAAAAGAAATGGGTTTCTCGTTTGCGGCTGATGCTGCGTTTGACGCGCTGGATTGCAACACCTTGGCATCCGGCGATGTGGATGTCGTCAATACAACACTGCAGCTGATCTTGCCGTGCCTTGATGATGTGAAGGTTCTGGCTTCCATCGGATCAGAGCGTATTCCTCTGACGCCTGATACGCCTACAGTTGCGGAACTGGCGCCAGATCTGAATGTCGCTCTGTGGAATGGTCTGTTTGTCCACAAAGACACACCACAAGACGCACGTGACAAGATCATTGCCGTTGCACAAAAAACCATGATGTCGGAGCGCGCGCAGAAACTGGCCGCAGAGACCGGGGCCGCCGTTTACTGGCAGAGCGCAGACGAAGTCGCAACACAGATCCAGACCGACATTAAGACGCTGGGTGGCATCGACAAACTGTTGGCCGAATAACCATCAACTGACAAATCAAAGCGCGCGGCAACCGTCGCGCGTTTTTCAAAATCGCCTGGTGGGGAAACATATGTCACGTGTAAAAACGCTTCAGTCACTGTTCAAACGCTATCGCCGTCCTGGCGACATCGTATTTGCGTGGGTGATTTTGATTACTTCCGTTTTTCTACTGTCGCAACTTTTCCAACAAACCGCTTACAAACCGGGCGGCAAGCTATTTGCGCAGCCCCGGTTTTGGCCTGCCGTTTCTCTTATCTGCATGACGGGATTTGCCGCGTTTCACCTGCTGGGATCAGCCTTGTCGGAACGTATTGAAGGTCGGTGGGCCGAAGTGTTGCTTTGGGTTTCTGCCCTCGAATACGCAGGCTGGTTTATCGCCTATGCCGCCATCGTCCCTTACGCTGGATATCTGCCCGCCACGGTCGTCTTTGCCGTTCTACTAGTCCTGAGGGTGGGCTACAGAAACAGGTTGGCATTGATCTCAGCAGTTCTGAGCGCGGTTGGAATCGTTCTGCTTTTCAAAACATTTCTTCAAGTCAAGCTGCCATCCGGGCAGGTTTACGAGCTTTTGCCAGATGGTATCCGGCAGATCATGCTCACTTATTTCTGATCGGAGCATATGATGGAAAATCTGTTGGCTGGGGCCGAAATGCTGGCCCGCTGGGACGTCATCATCGCCCTGTTTGTCGGGTCGATTGGCGGCGTGATCATTGGGGCGATACCAGGGGTTGGACCTGCAGTCGCCATTGCGATTTTGCTTCCTGCCACATTTTCCTTCGACCCTATCGTTGGCTTAACGATGCTTTTGGGCATTTATGGGTCGTCCATGTACGGCGGTGCAATCCCAGCGATTTTGATCAACACACCCGGTACGGCTGTCAACGCGCTGACATCTTACGACGGTTATCCAATGACCCAAAACGGCGAGGCGCATCGCGCGGTATCGCTGGCCTATAGCGCCTCTTTCTGGGGCGGTATCTTTGGCATCCTTTGCCTGATCCTACTCTCCCCGGTCCTTGCAGTGATCGCACCGATGTTCGGCAGCCGTGAGATATTTCTAGCAGCACTGTTAGGCATCATTCTGGTCATCCTCGCCCACCGAGGTCAGATTTTCGCGGCGGGCCTTCTCGCAATGCTGGGGATATTCCTGCAAACTGTCGGGCTGGACGCAGTAACCTACACCCAGCGTTACACCTTCGGCTACAGCTTCCTAAGCTCCGGCATCAACCTGATCGTCGTGGTTCTTGGCCTGTTCGCTCTTAGTCAGGCATTTTTCCTGCTAACAGAACCGGATTCCAGCCCAGACGCAAAACCAGTTTCAGGCCGCATGAGCGCTGGCTTCAAAGAGCTTCTCAAGCACAAGCGCGTTGCGACCGTAGCCTCAGGCTTCGGTGTGATCCTTGGTATGATCCCCGGTACTGGTGAATTTACGGCTCAGTTCATGAGCTACACCTATGCACAAAAAACGTCGAAAAAACCCGATCTATTTGGCAAGGGTTCCCCCGAAGGACTGATCGCATCAGAAGCCGCAAACAATGCGGTTCCTGCCGCTGCGATGATCCCGCTTTTGGCGCTTGGTATTCCGGGTGAAGCGCTGACCGCGATGATGTTATCCGTGTTCTACGTTCACAATGTCATCCCCGGCCCGCAATTGTTCCAGAACAACATTGATCTGGTTTACGGCCTCTATCTGTCACTGATCCTGCTCAACATTATCGTTTTCGCATTTCTGTTGGTTTCGACCAATCTGATGACAAAAATCATCCGCATCCCGACGCGATTCCTAGGTGTGATGATCCTCATACTATCCTTCGTTGGGGTTTATTCGCTGCGCAATTCATTGACCGACTGCATGATATCAGCGGGGTTTGGCGTGTTTGGGTTGATCCTGAAACGGCTGAATCTGCCGATTGTGCCAATCATTCTTGGCATGGTTCTGGGTGGAATTATGGAGGTCAAACTGCGCGCCGCCATGCCAAGGCTCAAAACACCCTTTGACATGATTGACCGTCCAATCGCGTTCATTCTGTTTGTCTTCATTTGCCTGATCCTGATCCTGCATGTGCGGACGTTGGTGAAAGAATACCGTGCGCATCAGCCCGAAGAAGATCACGACATTCACGACACACAAACACGGTAGATGACATGACCCAAAGCAAGATTGATGCACTACAGGCGCAGGCTGTACATCCGCGTTCCCACTTGATTGATGGCAAAGCGGTGGCCGCCTCCGATGGCGCTACGATGGATGTCATATCCCCGATTGATGGGCAGGTTCTGACGCAGATCGCTAAAGGCACGGCGCAGGATATGGAGGCTGCAATTGCCTCTGCGCGCGCGGCGTTTGAAGACAAGCGCTGGGCGGGACAGCCCCCTGCGGCACGCAAAAAGGTCCTGATGAAATGGGCCGATCTGATTGATGCCAATGCCATGGAATTGGCGGTTCTGGGCGTGCGAGACAATGGCACTGAAATTTCAATGGCGCTTAAGGCCGAACCGGGTTCAGCCGCTGCCACAATCCGGTATTATGCGGAAGCATTGGATAAGATTTATGGTGAGATCGCACCAACATCCGGCGATACTCTGGGTCTGATCCACAAGGAACCAGTTGGCGTTGTGGGCGCGATCATCCCTTGGAATTTCCCGATGATGATTGGCGCATGGAAATTGGGACCAGCTTTGGCGATGGGCAACTCGGTTGTCCTTAAACCTGCGGAAACGGCGTCACTGTCATTGATGCGGATGGCAGAGCTTGGCCTTGAGGCTGGGCTGCCGCCCGGGGTTCTGAACGCCGTCACAGGCGAAGGTGCCGTGGTGGGCGAGGCGATGGGCCTGTCAATGGATGTGGATGTTTTGGTGTTCACCGGATCGGGCGGCACGGGGCGACGACTGATGGAATATTCAGCACGCTCAAACATGAAGCGCGTCTATCTGGAACTGGGCGGCAAATCTCCCAACATCATCTTTGCCGATGCGCCTGATCTGGCCGAGGCCGCCAAGATTGCTGCGAGCGGTATCTTCCGCAACGCGGGTCAGGTTTGTGTTGCCGGATCACGGCTTTTGGTCGAGGCCAGCATTCACGACGATTTTGTGTCAGAAGTGGCCAAAGTTGCGCAATCAATGCGTGTCGGCGACCCCTTGAACCTTGATACCGCAATTGGTGCGGTCAACTCGGAAACCCAACTTAAGCAGAACCTTGGCTTTGTTGAAGCAGCGGTTGCCGAGGGCGGTCACGTCGCGACAGGCGGGTCTCGCATCTTGCAGGAAACTGGCGGATATTTCATGGAGCCAACGATTGTGACGGGTGTGACCCCAGACGCGACACTTGCCCAAAAGGAAGTGTTTGGCCCCGTGTTGGCCGTAACCCCGTTTGACAGTGACAACGAAGCGGTCCGCATCGCCAATTCCACTGATTACGGACTGGCTGGCGCAGTCTGGACATCAAACCTGTCGCGCGCGCACCGCATGGTGCGTGATGTGCGCACGGGCGTCATGCACGTAAACACCTATGGCGGGGCCGATGGCACAGTACCGCTTGGCGGTGTCGGCCAATCCGGCAATGGGCACGACAAATCGCTGCACGCAATTGAGAAATACATCAATCTCAAGACAGCTTGGATAAAGCTGTAATACGAATTTTAGGGGGAAGGTTTCGCATGTCAGACAAAACCATTTTGGTCATCGGCACATACGACACCAAAGATGATGAGCTTGGCTTTCTGGCTGGCGTGATCCGTGATCAAGGCGGGCAGGTCGTCACAATGGATGTCTCTGTCCTTGGTGATCCGTCCACGCCCACAACCTTTTCCAAACATGATGTCGCAGAAGAAGGCGACAGTTCTATCGCTGCCGCTATCGCATCGGGTGACGAAAACCACGCAATGCAGATCATGGCCAAAGGGGCCGCTTTGCTGACATCACGACTTTACGCGCAAGGCAAATTCGATGGGATGATCGTCTTGGGCGGCACAATGGGCACCGATCTGGCACTGGATGTATGCACCGCCCTACCACTCGGTGTGCCAAAATACATTGTCTCAACGGTTTCATTCTCACCATTGATCCCCGCCGAACGGCTAGCCGCTGACACGCAAATGATTCTCTGGGCCGGGGGGCTTTATGGGTTAAACTCTGTTTGCAAAGCGTCGCTGAGCCAGGCCGCAGGGGCCGTTCTTGGTGCCGCGCGATCCGTTGTGAAACCTGATTTCAAAAAGCCTTTGATCGGGATGACATCGCTGGGCAAGTCGGCATTGAAATACATGGTGCCGTTAAAACCCGCGTTAGAGGAACGCGGCTATGAGGTCGCTGTGTTTCACGCCACGGGCATGGGTGGTCGCGCGTTTGAAAGCCTCGCAAGCGAGGGGGCCTTTGCCTGCGTATTCGACTTTTGCACCCAAGAATTAGGCAATGCTGTTCACGGCTCAAACATCTCTGCCGGGTCGGACCGTTTGACCAACGCAGGGCTAAACGGCACACCACAAATCGTGGCACCGGGTTGCTATGACCTTGTTGACATTGTTGGCTGGCAACCCCTGCCCGATAAATGGACAGATCATCCAAAACACGCGCATAATCGCCTTCTCACTTCAATTGTACTTAACAATGAAGAGCGCCAATTGGTGGCTCAGATGCATTCCAAACAATTGGCCACCGCGAAGGGGCCTGTTGCCTTGCTGTTGCCTCAGCTTGGTCTGGGCGAGTGGGATCGTGCGGGGGCTGATTTGCATAACAAAGCCGGGCTTGACCTATTCCTGCGAGAGTTGGAGGCAACGCTGCCACCTAACGTCGAGGCGCATAAAGTTGACGGTCACATCAATGACGATGCTTTCGCAGAATATGCCCTCAAGATATTTGACGAGTGGCGTGCACAAGGGGTTGTAGCGGGTTAGTCCCCCGCACCCGGATCAAGCTGTGCAAGCAAATCAAGCAGAGTTTCGTAGTTCTCAGCACCCAAAGTATTTTTGAAACCAGCAACAATTTGAGCAGAATACGCTGCATAATCGTCAATGATCTTTTGGCCATCCTCGGTGATGGCAATGATCTGCCGCCGCCGGTCCACCTCATCACGTGTTTGCGTGATCAACCCCTTATTTCGCATCGTCGTGGCCATGCGCGTGAGGCTTGGAAAAAGCAGGCTTGCGCGGTCCGCGAGCGTGGTTGAATCCAACGCGCCGTATTCTGACAAAACCCGCAGGACACGCCATTGTTGTTCGGTAATTCCAGTGTCCGCCAACATTTCACGTATTGGGGCCATCACACCCTCGCGGGCGCGGATCAACGCAATCGGAAGCGAGCGCGACGTTGATGGGAGCTTGGTCGACATGGAGAACTCAATTTCTGTCGTCAATCGAACCTTGTGCTGCCAATATATGCTTGACAATGCAAGTCTCAAGTATTTAACTTAGCAATCATTAACGTGTTAAGGAATATAATGCCGCACTTTCACATTGAATATTCCGCCAACCTCGACGCGGTCGTGGATATGGCTCAACTTTGTGAGGCAATCCGGGCAGAGGCCGCAAAAATAGCGGCCTTTCCAACACCGGGAATCCGCGTCCGCGCAACACGCGTCGATCATTACGCGATTGCGGACGGCAATAAAAAACACGGATTTATCGACCTTGTCGTCCGTATCCGCGAAGGCCGCACGGATGACGTGAAACAAGATGCAATTCAGCGTATTTTTGACGTGGCCAAGGCATTTCTCATACCCGCGATGTCCACGCATTCCATCGCACTTTCCGCTGAACTGCGCGATATCAACGCCGACCTCTCACCAAAACATGGCACGATCCGAGATCATCTGGAGGACCCCGCATGACTGCACTCAACGACAACATCAGTAAACTCGATGGTTATCTCACAAGGTTCCGCGAAAATGGCATTCAAAACCGAATTGCGGGCAAAGATGTGGCGGGCCGTGGCGGTGTTTTCCAAACCACCTCGCCCGTCGACAAAAGCGTGATCTGCGACGTGGCGCATGGCACAGACAAAGACATTGATGCCGCTGCTAAGGCCGCCTCTGACGCCTTTGCAGATTGGCGTGATATGCCTGCGCTTGAGCGCAAAAAGATTCTAATTAGTGTTGCAGAGGGCATCGAAGCGCGCGCCGAAGAAATCGCGCTATGTGAATGTTGGGATACCGGTCAAGCGTACAAATTCATGTCCAAAGCCGCGCTACGTGGCGCCGAAAATTTCCGATACTTCGCAGATCAGGTGGTGCAAGCGCGTGATGGGCAGCACCTGCAATCACCGACCTTGATGAATGTGACAACCCGCAAACCCATCGGCCCGGTTGGCGTCATCACGCCGTGGAACACTCCCTTCATGCTCTCAACATGGAAAATCGCACCCGCCTTAGCCGCGGGTTGCACCGTGGTACATAAACCAGCCGAGGCATCGCCACTTTCAGCGCGTCTGTTGGTAGAAATCGCCGAAGAAGCGGGCCTGCCCCCCGGTGTTCTGAACACTGTGAATGGCTTTGGCGAAGGCGCGGGCAAAGCGCTGTGCGAACACCCGCTGATCAAGGCCATCGCATTTGTCGGCGAAAGCCGCACTGGCAGTCTGATCACCAAACAAGGGGCCGATACGCTCAAGCGTAATCACCTTGAGCTGGGCGGCAAAAATCCAGTGATCGTGTTTGACGATGCCGACCTCGATCGCGCCCTCGATGCCGTGATCTTTATGATTTATTCGATCAATGGCGAGCGCTGCACGTCCTCCTCTCGCCTGTTGATCCAAGATACCATTCGCGAGGAGTTTGAAGCAAAACTAATCGCGCGCGTGAATAACATTAAGGTCGGCCACCCGCTTGATCCCACGACTGAGATCGGGCCACTTGTCACAGAAGAACACTACAACAAAGTCACCAGCTACTTTGACATCGCCAAAGAAGACGGCGCAACCATCGCTGCAGGCGGCGAAAAGGTTGGCGATGAAGGGTACTTTGTTCGCCCGACGCTTTTCACCAACGCCACCAACAAAATGCGCATCGCGCAGGAAGAGATTTTTGGCCCGGTTCTAACGTCGATCCCATTCTCAACCGAGGAAGAAGCGCTGCGCATGGCCAACGATACGGCTTACGGCCTGACGGGCTATGTCTGGACCAATGATCTGACCCGCGCCCTACGGTTTACCGACAACCTTGACGCTGGCATGATCTGGGTAAATTCCGAAAACGTGCGCCACCTGCCCACACCCTTTGGTGGTGTCAAAGCCAGCGGCATCGGTCGCGATGGCGGCGATTGGTCATTCGAGTTCTACATGGAGCAAAAGCACATCGGTTTTGCGACAGGTCATCACAAAATCACCCGCCTCGGCGCGTTATAAGGAGAGAGACACAATGCCTGTTCCCGCACCAAATCTATATCCTGACTTTAACACAATCCGACTTTCACACACCTGTCTGAACGTCAAAGACCTTGCCGCATCCAGAAAGTTCTACACCGATATCATCGGCCTTCAGGTCACGGATGAAAGTGACACACATGTCTATCTGCGCGCCATGGAAGAACGCGGACACCACTGCATCATTCTACAAAAATCCGATCAACCCGGCACAGTCGAAGTCATGGGATTCAAAACCTTTGACGAGGCTGATCTGGACAAGGCCGAGACGTATTTCAAAGCCAAGGGTCGCCCCACCGAATGGGTAAAGCGCCCTTATCAGGGCAAGACGCTATTGACCTCTGATAACATCGGCATCCCGCTAGAATTCTATCACAAAATGGACCGGCTCGCGCCGATTCATCAGAAATATGCGCTCTACCGTGGGGTAAAACCACTACGCATTGACCATTTTAACTGCTTCTCACCGGATGTGGATGCATCGGTCGCCTTCTACAGCGACTTCGGTTTTCGCGTGACCGAATACACCGAAGACGAGGACAGCAAGAAACTCTGGGCCGCGTGGATGCACCGCAAGGGTGGCGTGCATGACATGGCGTTTACCAACGGCACCGGACCGCGCATGCACCATGTCGCGTTTTGGGTGCCGACACCGCTCAACATCATTGATCTGCTCGATCTGATGGCCACCACCGGCTATGTCGACAACATCGAACGCGGGCCGGGGCGTCACGGTATTTCAAACGCGTTTTTCCTCTATATCCTCGACCCGGATGGTCACCGGATTGAGATTTATTGCTCCGACTATCAAACTGTGGACCCTGATCTGGAACCGATCAAATGGGATCTGCAAGACCCGCAGCGTCAAACACTTTGGGGTGCAGCGGCCCCTGAAAGCTGGTTCAAGCATGGCACAAAGTTTGTCGGCACTGACACAAGCGATTCCAGTATCAAAGCCAGCCCAATCATTGCGCCGTGATGCACCATAACACCTCTGGGATACCGACATGAAATTTGCGACCTACACCTCAGACGGCCAGACATTTTATGGCGCTGTGACCGACACTGGCATGATCGCGCTAAGCCCGGATTACCCACAATGGCCGACGCTGCTCGACGTTGTGCAAGCGGGCGCATTGCAACAGATCAGTGATGAAGCCGCAGGTAAACCCGTCACACATACCGATTTTCAGTATGAAATGGTGCTACCAAATGCCCGTCGTATTCTATGCGTTGGCGTAAACTTTCCTGACCGGAATGCCGAATACAAAGATGGCAGTGAACAGCCAAAATAC